>CAIKHZ010000125.1 GCA_903827375.1 Akkermansiaceae bacterium | reverse complement strand
GACTTGTGACCACGCTTTGCGATCCGGTGAATGAAATCATTCTGCGCTTCACCTCTCACGCATGCCGAGCGACGCATATTTTGCCGTCCTCTTTATGACTGTGAACAACTTGTGAAAATCACGGGGTAACATGAAATTATTCACTCTAAATCACTTACAATCAATGGTTTACAGCATTGATTGCTTCCCGGAATTGATTCTTGGACGCGAACGGCCGTTTGAAACCAGTCCTTGGAACCCGGCCTATCTGATGCTGTGATGCGGGCCATGAGTCACAGTCGAAAATGCGTGAATGGAGTTGCTCTTGGCAGCAGTCGAAGTTTTGCGCAAGTTGTTCACAATCGAAAAACGAGCCCGTCGGCAATGTGACAATTTGGACAAGCAGCGGTTTTGGTTTGACGCTTTGGAGCGTGGCTTGTTCTATGGCGGCGCGCGAAACGCACTTCCTCCCATGGCTTCCTACGACAACGTCACCCCACCCGCTGGCTCCAGAATCACCATCAAGAATGGCAAACTCAAGGTGCCGAACAACCCGATCATTCCCTTCATTGAGGGCGATGGGACAGGACCTGACATTTGGCGGGCCTCGCGGCGGGTGTTTGATGCGGCGGTGGAAAAGGCATATGGCGACAAGCAGAAGATTGCGTGGTTCGAAGTATACGCCGGTGAAAAGGCCTTCGAAATGTTCAAAGACAAGGAAAAGGACCTTGGCAAGGCTTGGCTGCCGGAAGACACCCTCACAGCCTTCCGCGAATATCTGGTGGGAATCAAGGGCCCGCTGACCACCCCGGTCGGCGGAGGCATCCGTTCACTCAATGTCGCACTGCGTCAGATACTGGACCTCTACGTGTGCCTTCGCCCGGTGCGCTGGTTCACCGGGGTGCCCAGCCCGGTGAAGCGCCCTGACCTCACCGACATGGTCATTTTCCGCGAGAACACTGAAGACATTTACGCCGGCATCGAGTTTCAGGAAGGCACCGAAGAGGCCAAGGAATTCCGTAAATTCCTCAAGAAATCCTTCCCAAAGGCCTACGAAAAAGTCCGCTTCCCCAAAACCGCGGGCTTCGGCATCAAACCCGTGTCCGAGGAAGGCACCAAGCGCTTGGTGCGCGCGGCGCTAGACTTCGCCATCGCCGAGGGCAAACCGTCGCTGACCTTGGTCCACAAGGGCAACATCATGAAATTCACCGAAGGGGCGTTCCGCGACTGGGGCTACGAACTGGCGAAGCAAGAATACGGTGCCGTCAAGATCGATGGCGGCCCATGGTGCGTCATTCCCGAAGGCCTGCCGGGCGCGGGCCTCATCATCAAGGACGTCATCGCTGATGCCTTCCTCCAACAGCTTCTCACACGCCCTGCCGAATACAGCGTGGTGGCCACCCTCAATCTCAATGGCGACTATATCTCCGACGCCCTCGCTGCCTGCGTCGGCGGCATCGGCATCGCCCCAGGCGGCAACATCAACTACCTAACCGGCCACGCAATCTTCGAAGCCACCCACGGCACCGCCCCCAAATATGCCAACCTCGATAAGGTCAACCCCGGCTCAGTCATTCTTTCCGGCGAAATGATGCTGCGCCATCTCGGCTGGAGCGCCGCCGCAGATCTCGTCATTAAAGGCGTCAACGGTGCCATCGCAGCCAAAACCGTCACCTATGACTTTGCACGGCAGATGGACGACGCGACTGAGGTGAGCTGCTCGGGCTTTGCTGACGCGGTGATCCAACACATGGCCTGAGGCTTCCGATCATGATGTTTGATTCACTGCAACCTGCCCTTCAAAGCCCCTTTGTGTGGGGTTTGTCGCTGGGCCTGCTCATTGCCGGGTTTTTGTGGAAGAGCGGCTTCACGGCCCGGCGGCATGCCAGCGCGGAGATGCGCCGTGTGCAGGGCGAGTTGCGCGACCTCCAAAGCCACCTCAACACCCAACTCAAAATCAATGCCTCCGGCAACGAGGTGCTGAACACCGAACTTGAGGCGCTGCGCCGCCAAAACGAAAACCTCCGCGTCAACCTCGCCACCCTCCAACAAAGGCCTGGCCGCGCCGAACAGCGCTTGCTGCAAGTCCACGAATCCGCAATCCGAGCCCTGCGCGAGCAGGCACCAGGTTTTGCCGTCGCCTGGGAAAAGGCCTGCCGCCAAGCCGAAGCCGAGTTGGAAGCGGCCGATTCCGGCCTGAAAAAACTCATCCGCCGCGTCATCCCCAGCTTGGGAAACTCGGCAACCACCCCCAACCAGCCCGCCACCGTCGTCACCGAGGAACAGGACTAGGCCCACTTCTGTCATGGCCAGCTCCAGCCAACTTCCGCTCAAGGGCTACAACAACTATGGTGCCTATCTGCGGGAAAAATTCGGTGGTCGGCGGGTGTTCAAGGTGATAGTGGACGCTGGTTTCACCTGTCCTAACCGGGATGGCAGCAAGGGCTACGGTGGCTGCACGTATTGCAATGTGGATTCCTTTACCCCGGAATTGCCGCGCTCGCTCGCTGCCATCCGCGCCCAAATTGAGCAAGGCATGACCCGCGCCAAAGAGAACTACGACGCCGAGAAATTCATCATCTATTTCCAGCCAAACACCAACACGTACGCCCCGCTGGCAACCCTCCGCGCGCTCTTCGACGAGGCACTTTCCATCTGTCCGCAGGACGTCGTCGGCTTGGCCGTTGGCACTCGTGCAGATTGCCTCGACTCTGACAAAATCTCGCTCTTGGAGAGTTATACAAAACACCTGATGGTGGATTTGGAAATGGGCATGGAGTCTATTTATGACCATACCTTGCTCACACTCAACCGCGGCTGCAACCACCAGGATCTGGTGACCGTGTTGAACCAGTTAGAGAAAAGCCCGCTCAACCTTTGCGTACACACGGTGTTCGGCTTCCCCGGCGAAACCCGCGAGATGATGCTCGCCTATGCAGACGAGATCAACCGCTTCCCCCAGATCAAGTTCGTCAAACTCCATCATCTTCACATCGTTACCGGCTCGATTATGGCTGCGCAATTCAAACGCAAACCCTTCAAGTTGTTTGAATTGGACGAGTACACAGATTTCCTCTGCGAGTTCCTGCCGCTGCTGCGCCCAGATATCGTCGTCCAGCGCCTCTTCGGAATCTCCGATTTGAAGTTGCTCATCGCCCCTAACTGGGGATTGAAAAAAGTCCGCATCCAATCCCACATCGACCAAGCCATCCTCCGCCGCGCCGTCTGCCAAGGCAGCCGCTTCGCCCCGGCCTAATATGCCTGAAGCGTCTGCGTGCCAGCGCCTTCTCTCACCGCCACTCATACCCCATCTTTTCCCAATGTTAGAAGCCAGCGGCCTGTGTAAATCCTTCGGCGGGAAACCCGCCCTCGACGACTTCTCCTTCAAGGTGGAGCGCGGTGAAATCTATGGATTGTTAGGACACAATGGCGCTGGCAAGAGCACGGCCCTGGGCATCATTCTCGGAATGGTCACGCCGAATGCCGGGGATGTGACCATTGGCGGGGTTTCGGTGCGCAAGGACCGGGCCCATGCCCTGGCAAAAACCGGTGCCATCTTCGAGGCACCGGCATTTTACGATTATCTGAGCGGCTGGAACAACCTGCGCATTCTCATGGGCTACTCCGGCGGCTTCGATGCCCCTGCCGCCCGCACGATTGTCGAGCGGGTGGGCCTGACCCAGCGCATCCACTCCAAAGTGCGCACCTACAGCCACGGCATGCGCCAACGCCTCGCGCTGGCCCAGGCGTTGCTGCCGGAACCGGAGGTGTTGTTGTTAGATGAACCCACTGACGGATTGGACCCAGCAGGCATCAAATGGTTCCGGGATTTCATTTTGCAATTGCGCCATGAGCGGGGCATGACGGTGCTATTCAACTCGCATTTGTTAGCAGAGGTTGAGTTGATGTGCGACCGTGTGGCGATCCTGCGGGATGGCAAGCGGGTATTCGAGGGGGCGATGGGCGGCTTGCACGATGAAGCGCCGCTCTTTGACGTGGATTTTGAGCCATGGGATGGGGTGGCCGCCCTGCTTCACACGCTGGGCGGAGCCTTGGTGGCACCCGGCCGCATCAGCCTGCCGCCAGCGGCCGACCCTGCGGCGCTGGTCGAATTGCTAGTGCGTTCTGGCATCCGCGTCCGCAAGGTTGCGCCTGTCCGCCGCTCGCTGGAGGACCTGTACATGGACATTCACAATGGAGGTACCGGCGATCACAGTTCTTGAAAACGTATTGAGGCCACGTGCTTGGAGCTACCAAAGCGAAGCGTGGCGACCCACCTGAATTTTTCCCCCATGTTATTTTACCAACAACTCCGCGGCGAACTCCACAAACTCTATGCCCGCCCTCGCAGCTGGATGGGCTACGGTGCCTTCCTTATCATGGAGGCGCTGATCCTGTTTGTATATAAGCTGGATGGCAGCCAGCGCCACATGCGTGGAATGTTGGCGCGCAACGGCCTCGAATTCGGCACCTACTACAGTTCGCTCACCATCACCTTGACCATCATGCTGATTAGCATGTTCTTGTTAGGATCTATCTTCTTCGCGCTGGTAGCGGGCGACATCGTGGCCAAGGAAAGCGAGGACGGCAACCTGCGGATGGTCTTCGCGCGGCCAGTGAGCCGCCTCCGCCTGCTATTGGTCAAGTACGCCGCCGTCTCCATCTACACCTTGAGCTTCACATTTTTCGTGGGTTTTTCCGCCTATCTGATGGCCGTGCTGGCGCTTGGCCGCGATGGCGGTTTGTTTGTGATGGCAACGCACATGAAGGTGATTGCGGCCTATCCGGACTGGTGGGAGGGTGCCTCGAGGTTATTAGTGGCGGCGGCGGGCCTTGGTGTGAGCATGCTCACCCTTTCGTCGCTGGCCTTCATGTTTTCGTGTTTCAAAATCAAGCCCGCAGCGGCGACCATCATGACGCTAACATTTCTGTTTGTGGATCTGGTCCTACAAGGTTTCCCGTTTTTCAAACCCTACGAAAGCTACTTCATCACTTGGCGCATGAGTGCTTGGGTATTCTTCTTGGAACACCACCGGTCCTGGCCCAAACTCATCAAGGCCTATGCCTTTCTCATCGGCCTCGACGTAGCACTTTTCACTGCAGGCTGGGCGGCATTTCGAGCCCGTGATTTCAAAACCTGAGTCAGTCCCACACTGACTCAGGCATTTCTACGAAAAATACGCTGGGTCTCAGGGCGTGGTGCAGGTCACTTTGAGGCGGGCGAAAAGGGCACCTTGATTAGGGGGCAGGGTGTAGGAGATGATGATATCGTCGTTGATCACCGTGTCTGGCACCGTGATCGATGGAGGGCCAGCCGTATTATAGATCACGCCGCCAGTAAAAACATGCACGGCGTTGTCTCCGCCACCAAAGGCATAACCGCCTGGCCCGCTCGCCACTCCAGTGAGGGTTTGGCTGTAGCCGCTGGAAATGCTTGCCAGACAGCGGGTGGCTGGCATGGTGGGGCCACCTCAAAGCGGCATTTTCCCATGTTTATTTATTTTTTAGTGGCCCTCGGCAGCGGTCTGGGCGGGTTGTTGCGCTTCGCCATCTCCGGGTATGCGGCGCAACACTGGGGCGAGACGTTCCCATGGGGCACCTTACTGGTCAACGTCACCGGCTCGTTTGTCATCGGTTTTTTCGCCACCCTGACTGCGCCGGGCGGGCGGGTGTTTGTCAGCGGGAGCGGGCGCCAGTTTGTGATGTCCGGCGTGCTGGGCGGCTACACCACGTTTTCCTCGTTCAGTCTGCAGACGCTCTCGTTGGCCCGCGATGGGGAATGGTTGGAGGCAGGGACCAACGCGATTGTCAGCATGGTGCTTTGCCTCGCCGCCGTGTGGCTGGGCCATCTGCTGGCCGCCGCACTCACGCATCCCCGCTAATCCAGCCTATTTTGGCCATGCAACTGCCCGCTGAAGCGGTGATGGATGGTGGCTTGGTCACATTGCAAGCGGTGGGGGTGATCCAGTCACGGCACAGCCGGACCGCCGAATATTGTGTTAGTTTGGTTCTCTTGGACTTTTGGCTTGGATCGGCGGGCTTCCGCTTCTAGTTTTCCCCGGCGAGAGCCTTTTCCTCATGGTCAAAAAAGATTTCACCATCCTCAACAAGCTAGGCATTCATGCCCGGCCGGCCGCGCAATTTGTGAAGATCGCCAATCGCTTCCAAGCGGATATTTATGTTGAACGCGACGGCGAGGAAATCGACGGTAAAAGTATCATGGGCGTGATGATGCTCGCTGCCGGCCATGGTTCGGTCATTTGCGTCACCGCCGATGGCGTCGATGAAATCGCCGCCATTGCAGCCATAGGCGACCTGATTGAGCGCAAATTCGAGGAATCCTGAGCCGCTTCAGGCATTTGCGCCTTGCTAGTGAGCTTTTCCGCTAGCAACCTCGCATCGCCCATGGCTACCAGCACTCACCCCACTGAAGTCGTCCACGAGGGCATCCCGGCGTCACCGGGAATTGCCATGGGTCCGGTTCACGTTATTGCCCGTGGCTTTTCGGCTCCCGAGGTATTTGAGATCGGCCCGAGTGAGGTGGCCCACGAGCAGGAACGCTTCCGGCTGGCTGTGGAACTCACCAAAAAGCAACTGACCGAGCTGCGAACGCGGCTGGAAAGCATCGCTGGCAAGGATCATGGCGACATTTTCGAGGCGCACATCATGATGCTGGAAGACCCGGCGGTGCTTGACCGGGTCGTTGCGGCGATTGCCAGCCGCAGCCAGAATGCGGAGTATGCGTTTTACGCGGTGATGCAGACATTTCTTGAAGGGATGCGGCGCATCCCGGACCCCTACCTCCGCGAGCGCACCGCCGATATCGAGGACGTCTCACAGCGCGTCCTGCGCAATTTCCAGCCCGATAGCGAACCCCATACCCTCGGACCGGACGAAAACCATATCCTCGTTGCCTACGACCTCACCCCGTCGGATACCGCCGGCATGGACCGCCGACACTTGCTGGGTTTCGCCACCGAACAAGGCAGCGTCAACTCGCATACCGCCATCCTCGCCCGTGCCTTTGGTATTCCCGCAGTGGTCGGGCTGAGCCGATCGGTCATCGACGTGACCGCACTGAGCTCGGCGATTCTCGATGGCTACGCCGGCCGACTCATTTTATATCCCTCGCCCGAGACGCTGGCCCATTACCGGCAGCTGCAAGCGGCCAAGGAGGCCATCCGCAGCACCCTTGAGGCCACCCGCCATGCCGCCACGGAGACCTTGGACGGGCATCACCTCACGGTTTCAGCGAATATCGAATTGCTGGAGGAGCTCGACCTCGTCGCCCACTGTGGTGCCAAAGGCGTCGGCCTTTATCGCACCGAGTTTCTGCTGCTCAACGGCAGCGACATCCCCAGCGAGGCCGTCCAGGCCGATGCCTACTCGCGGGTGGCCCGCGCCTTGTCACCCCACCCCGTGATCATCCGCACCCTGGATGCCGGTGGCGACAAACTGCCCGTCGAACCGCTCACCGAGCCGGAGCCCAACCCGTTTCTAGGCTGGCGCGGCATCCGGGTATCGCTCGCCCGGCCCGAGATGTTTCGTGAGCAACTGCGGGCCATCCTCCGGGCCAGCGCGGTGGGCAAAGTCGCGGTGATGTTTCCTCTTGTCTCCGGCCTATCCGAAGTCGAGCGTGCCCGTGAGCTCATCCGGCGCTGCATGGATGAATTGGACCGCGAGGGAGTTCCCTTTGACCATCAACTCCCGGTGGGGGTCATGGTCGAAGTTCCATCAGCTGCCGTCTGCGCTGATTTGCTCGCCCCGCATGTGGACTTTTTTTCCATCGGCACCAACGACCTCATCCAGTACACCGTCGCTGTGGACCGGGTCAACCCTCACGTCGCCGAACTCTACCGTCCCACCCACCCAGCCGTCATCCGCCTCATCAAACACACCATCGATGCCGGCATCGCCCATGGCATCTGGACCGGCATCTGCGGCGAAATGGCCGGCGATATCCGCCTCACCCCCCTACTCATCGGCCTCGGTGCGAAGGAATTCTCCGTCGGCCCACAGCGCGTCGCTCGCGTCGGCCAAGCCATCCGCTGCCTCAACCACGCCGAATGCTCGGCCATGGCCATCGACGTGCTCGGCAAAACCCGCAGCTACGATATCCTCAACATTTCCTTGGAGATCGCCAGCCGCAGCTATGGTTATCTGTTAGACTAACGAGCAGAGGATCCAGGCTAAATGCCCGTATTGCCTGTGGCGTGGCCTCTTGAATAAATATGTGTTGCGTTCCGCCGGTATCGCGGGTTGACTTTCGCCGCTGTCAGGGGCCGTGGAGGTTCGGCAGGCGAACCCCGCCAGGACTTGATCGTAGCAACGGTAGTTTGTCCGGATTTGCCGCGGAGTCCCTGGCAGCACTTTTTTACCCATCGTGGTTTTTGCTTGCGCCCGCTGCCCCGCCGGAGAGAATCCGCGCCCCGCGCTGCGGTTCCATCCCATGAGCGAATCCCCACCATCCGCCAGTTTTGCCCAAATCGGCGATGTGCTCCGCCACCACCAGTCGTTTGTGCTGCTCAGCCACGTCCGCCCGGATGGCGACGCCATCGGTTCGCAAATCGGCCTCGGGTTTGCCTTGCTGGCTGCCGGTAAATCCGTGCGCCTGTTCAATGAGGACGGCCTGCCGGATAACCTGGCGTTTTTGCGGGGCTCGGAGCGCATCGAGCGGCCGCCAGCCGATCCGGTGGACGCCGATGTGGTCATCGCGTTGGACACTGCCACCCGCCCGCGCCTAGGTGCTGCGTGTTTGCACGCGGTTTCGGGGGTGAAGTTGTGGCTCAACATCGATCACCATATCTCCAACCCTCATTACGCCGATCTGAATCTCATCCATGCCACCAGCCCGGCGACCGGCCAAATCCTCTACGAACTCATCCTCGCCCTTGGCCTGCCCCTGCCCGATGAGTCCCGCGATGCCCTGTATGTGGCGGTTTCCACTGATACCGGCTCGTTTCAATACCCGTCCACAACCGCCAAAACCTACGACATGGCCGCCGATTTGATCCGCCGTGGGTTGGATGTGGGCACGCTCAATTCGAATACCTACGACAACCATCCGTACCGCCGCCTCGAGCTGTTGCGGGCCTTGCTCAACACCCTCGAACGCTCGCCAGATGGCCTGCTCGCCCACTGGACGCTGCGCGAGAGCGTCCGTCACGACCTGGCCCTCTGCGCCGCAGACAGCGAAGGGCTCATTGACGTGATCCGCGGCATCCGTGGCGTGCAAGTCGCTGTGTTTTTCGAGGAACTGCCCGACGGCACCAGCCGGGTCTCAATGCGCTCCAAAGACCGCCGCTACGACGTCTGCCAGATCGCCACACAATTCGGCGGCGGCGGCCACTCGCTCGCCGCCGGCATCCGCATGCACGAGCCGCTCGATGCCGCCAAGGCCCGCGTGCTCGCCGCCATCCAGCAGCGCATTGTGGAGGTGAGTGGCGATTTGCAAACCGCCGGTAAACGCAACTGAACACTGCACAAATCCTTTAAACCTTATGCGACCCAACCCCATGGAACAAGACGGCCCCAGCGGCGTCCTATTGATCGACAAAGCCCCGGACATGACCTCCCACGACGTGGTGGCCATTGCCCGCCGCGCCCTCAACACCAAGAAAATCGGCCACTGCGGCACGCTTGATCCGATGGCCACTGGCTTACTGATGTTGGTCATCGGGCGCGCCACCAAGATCCAGGACCTGCTCATGAGTGAGGACAAGCAGTACCAGGGCACCATCACCCTGGGCACCAGCACCAGCACCCAGGACCGCCAAGGCGATGTCTTGGAAACCAAACCCGTGCCGGATCTAACCACCAAACAAATCCATGCCGCCTTTGACACCTTGGTTGGTGCCTTCGAACAAATTCCGCCGATGGTTTCGGCCATCAAAAAGGATGGTGTGCCGCTCTACAAACTTGCCCGGAAGGGTCAAGTGATCGAACGCGAGCCCCGTCCAGTGCACATCACCTCCTATGAAGTGACCCGTGTGGCCCTGCCGGAAATTGACTTCACGGTGCATTGCTCCAAGGGATTCTATGTGCGCACCTATGCCCATGACCTCGGCATACAGTTAGACACTCTCGGCCATCTCAGTGCGCTCCGCCGCACCCGTTCGGGCAAATTCACCCTCGATCGAGCCGTCCCTGTCGCCGACCTGAAGACCACCCCGCGTGAGGTCCTGCTCAAGGCGATGATTTCGCTGGCCGAAATCTCACTGATGCGTGGGGCCTGAGAGAACTCCAACCCACCCTGCGCTCATGGTTAGCCGGCTCAGTTCCATCGTTAAGGCGCTCACCCCCCTGATCAACGCCTCTGGCGGGTTGGTCGGATTGCTAGGCGAACGCAAGGACCGGCAACGTGAACTGACAGTGGATTCGGGCCGGGCCAAGCGCGAGGAAGACATGCTGCGGCTCGGAGCGGTGCTGGCCAATGCCATGGAGCAGCTCCAGACCACCGCCGAGGAGCTCAAAGCCCAAGCTCAAGTCTATGAATCCCAGCGCTCCCGCATCCGCCTCGCCTGCATCTTCTCCGTCCTGGCCCTCCTCATGAGTGGGGCGGCCCTGATCATCGCCCTCTGCGGCAAATAAGCGACATCGATAGATGAAAGGAGTCTCCTGTTGTCGAAAATCTCCGTTGACACAGAACTTCCGATAAAATGCCTTACAGGTGGAGGAACTTGAGCCCTAGTCAAGACATTGGCATCCGAGGACCCCATCGACGCGGCCTCATCCACACCAGCGCCAACCTCCGTCCTGACACTGCCGCTGGCATCCTCAACGTCGAACTCCATGGCCAAGCCAACCCTGTCAGCGACTCCACCGCACCCGGATACTCAAACTTCAACGGCCTCGCCATGCCCGCCCTCCCATCCGGCGCCCGGAGATGTGAACCCAATAATTGTTACTTTGAAGGACTGGTTCCAAGCAAGTATCAAGGGCATCATCTTCTGAGGAATTACTTATCATTTTTTCTATTTCTAGTGGCGTGAATCCGCAGATGGGATAGAATCATGACGTTGGAAATTCAACGGCCATTCAGTTGCTGGGCCTTTTCGTTAAGCGTATCCAGTCTCTAACCCCTTGATCCTATGAACCTTAGCCTCATTGCCAAACTTTTTGGGGGAACCGTGCTGGCTCTGTCTATGGTTGCCTCGTCCGTCCGTGCGGATCCACCGGTCACACCGCCGCCCTTGGTGCAATTCCAGCAAGGTCTTGCGGGCACGCAGGTCGTGTTGACCTGGCAGGCGGTACCGAATGGTCGGTACGTCGTTCAAAGTGCCACTGACCTGACGGACTGGCGTGACCGTGAGGTAGTGACGCCGACGAGTGATTCCGGCTCGTGGATGGATTCGGAGCCAGCGGGGCAGACGGCGTTTTATCGGATCGTGCTGCCTTCTGCGGCGGTGTTTGGGGTGGAACCGGCGGTCATCTCACCGGGCGGGACGATATTTTTCACGGGTCAGAGCCTGCCTTCCGGCGCGCAGGTGGTGTTTCAGTTGGACGGCATGGCGGATGTCACGGCACCGATCACCGGCCTTGGGAATGGGCGCTACAGCGCGACGCTGCCGATGTTTGATGTGCCCGTCGATGCGGGTCCCGGCGGCGCGCCGCAAGTGAAACTGGCTAAAATCGTAACTTCCGCCTGGGCGACGTTATGTGTGATTGGGCAGACTTTTCAGGTTTCCGCCTCGGGCTTCGCGAATGATGCGCCGCCGATGACGCCGTCGGCTGCGCCGATTCCGGTGTGTGCGAACAACCCGATTAAGGGCGTTGGAATTGTCATCAAAAAGAATCCCGGGCACGCTGAAAGTGATCGCATGGTGGGTGGCGGGCAGGCTCCACCGCAACCGCTGGACGCGGTAAATCCGATCAAAGGAGTAGGGATCGTGGTGAAACATGGCAATTCCCCTTCTTACCGCATCCTACCTGGTGAGACGGGCCTTGGTCTATGCCCACTCTCGCTTGATACGCCCGCCGGCCCGCCGCTCGCCCTCGTACTCAGTTACCGTTCGATGGTGCAATCATCCTCATCGCCGGCCTTGAGCAAAGGTTGGGACCACTGCTTCCACATCTCCGCAAAGCCCCTTTATGATGATCCGCTGAATCCCAGTCAGATCACCCGCATCGTGGTGTCCAACGGCGATGGCAGCGTGGACGTGTTGCAGGCGGCGGCGGATGGGTCGTTCTCGACGCGTGGCTTGTCGGTTCGTGGCGTGGTGGCGTCACAGGTGCTGACGCTGACGTTTGCCAATCACGGGCGCTGGGTTTTCAATGGTTTTGATGCTTCCTCTCGCTCGGGTTTGCTCTCGCAGATCATTGACCCCAGCGCCGTCACGATCACCTGTGCCTATGCCGTCAGCGGCCAACTCTCCAGCGTCAGCAGCCAGTTTGCTCAGAGCCTTAGCTTCAGTTATGATGGCAACGGCAAGCTCAGCAGCGTGGCCGATCACACGGGCCGCGTGGTGAGATTCAGCTACTTCTCCGGCGAAACAGGTGGCAGCGCGGGCGATCTCCAATCCGTGTCCTGCCCGGTGGTTCCTGGCCAGGCAGCCGTGCAAGGGCCAACCACCTTCACCTACAGCGCCGGCTTCACCGATGCAAACCTGAATGGCAACCTGCTCACCGCACGCGATGGCGCGGGTCGTTTGATCTGCGAGTGGGCCTACAGCAGCAGCACGGACTCGCATTCCATCACCTATGACCGCTGCGTAAGCATGAATGTGAACGGCTTGCAGCCCGGCGATCGTAAATATTCGGTGCGTCTGGGGAGAAAAGTTTGGGCTGGGGTCATTTTGTGCGG
>CAIKHZ010000124.1 GCA_903827375.1 Akkermansiaceae bacterium | reverse complement strand
CGATCTGCCGCCTTTTCAGGGAATTCAACTTGCTCGACTCATTGGCTCTTTTGAGGTCGAACACTGAGTTCTGAGCATAGCTCGCGATCGCGGCGTGGCCATCCGGGTCGCCCGAGCCAGTGGCATCGAAGGTGAAGGTGGCACCGATGGGGGCGTGATCCGGGGTGGACGAGAAGATCGGCGTCGCCACCAAAACTCCTGTGGTATCGGGCGGGGTGAAGGTGAGGTTGGCGGCCGCGGCAGCGCCGAAGGCGGTGGTGATCGTGCCGTCGTTCAGATTGATAGGGGAAACCAGAGCGATGCCGTCGCCATCGTTGTCGCCATCGTGAGAGGCGTTGTAGGCGTCCTGCACTCGATAGGCGAAGGTGACTTCGTTGGTAGCGCTGTTGGCGGAGAAGAATTGGGCCCACCGGGTTTTACCACCGATGTCCAAGCTCAGGTAGGGGTAGCCGCTGACAGTGACAGGCGAGGAGAACTGGATTGTGAAGAAGAGGAAGTCGCCGGTTCGATAAACCCCGTCGGCCGGGACGGTGACATGGGTGATCGTGGGAGCGGTCGTGTCGGGACGCACCAGTGCGAGGGTCTGGTATTGCCCGGCGGCGATCGCGACAACGGTCCGGCCGACGAGTATGCCGACGGGCGTCTGGGCGTTGGGGGTGGTCGAGACGGGCACGAGCGACTGCGTAAAGCTGCCGTCGCCCAACTGGCCGTCATCGTTGACGCCCCAGCAGAAAACGCGCCCGTCGGAGGTCAGCGCCACGCTGTGCTGTTCGCCGCCGGAGACGGCGGTAACAGTCTTTCCTAGCAAGACGCCACTGTTATCCACCGCGACTGGACCGTAGGCGCGGTTGGTGGTGCCGTCGCCGAGCTGGCCGCCCGTGTTGTCGCCCCACGCGAAAATCTGCCCGTCGGTCGTGACCGCGAGATTGTGGTAAGAACCGGCCGCGACGGCCCGGACAACTTTGCCTGCCAGCACGCCGGAGTTGTCCACTTGCACGGGGACGGAAGACGAGGTGCCGTTGCCATCGCCAAGTTCGCCACCGCCGCCATAGCCCCAGGCGAAGAGCGTGCCGTCGGAGGCGAGTGCCAGCGCGTGATCGGTGCCGGCGGCGATCTCTACGATGGTCTTGCCCGCCATCACACCAGTCTGATCCACGGCGACCGGAACGGAGGAAATTGTGGAGCCCGAGCCGTCGCCAAGGTTGCCGTTTGCATTATAGCCCCAGGCAAAAACTTGCCCGTCGGAGGTGATCGCGTAGCTGCAATAGTTTCCGGCGGCGATGCGCACGATGGTTTTACCGGCGAGCACGCCCGACTGATCCACCGCGACGGGCACGGAGGAGCCGATGGTGGAGTTGTCGCCGAGCTGGCCGGCGCCGTTGTCGCCCCAGGCGAAAATCTGGCCGGCGGCGGTGAGCGCGAGGCTGTGAAACGTGCCGGCGGCGACGGCGATCACGGTCTTGCCGATATCGAGTACGCCCGATTGGTCCACGGCGACCGGGACGGTCGAGTCGTTCGACGCTCCGTTGCCCAGCTGACCGCTGCCGCCCTGGCCCCAGCCGACGAGGTAGCCATCGTTGGTCACCGCCACGGTGTGTGCGCCTCGTGCCGCGATGGCGACGAGGGTGCGGCCCTGGAGGAAGGCCGCGGCGTAAACCGCCGTCGCTGCGCTCGCGTTGTCCCGCGAATCGTTGCCCAACTCGCCGCTCGAATTGCGGCCCCATGCGACGGGAATGCCACCGGATGAACCAGCGACCACGATCACGCCCGCCGTGGCGGGCGGGGTGAATGCGAGAGACGCGTTCTCCGCGGAGGGGGCTGGCCCGGTGATGGTGCCGCCATTGAGGTCGATGGACGATGCCGCCGCGATGCCGCTGGGCGCGTCATCGTCCGGCTGTAGCGTGTAGCGAAACAGCAACGAAGTCGTGCCGCTGCCCGAAACGTAGATGGCGTAGCGCGTGGCGGCGCCGACGGTCAGCGCGATCCGCGGGCTGCCGGTGACACTCACGGCTTCGTTGAAGTTAACTGTGAAATCCAGCGACTGGCCCGGCGCGTAGGTTGCACTGCCCGGACCCGTGACCGACGTGATCCCGGCTGCCGATTCGATCAGCAAACCAGCGGCCGTGCCGTACGTGAAATCGAGGGTGGCGCTTAGACCGGCCGGGCTGGTGATCGAGCCGCCGTTGAGGTCGAGCGGCGAGTTGATATCAATGCCGTCGGAGTCGCTATCGCCGCCTTGCGTCGTGTAGTGAAAGAGAAGCGTGGTCGTGCCGGAGCCGGAAACGTAGGTCGCATAACGGGTCGTCGTGCCGACGGTTAGCGCCAGTCGGGGCGTGCCGGCGACATTGACCACGCCGTAGAATTGAACATAAAAATCGAGGTCTGCGTCCACCCCATAGGTTTGGGCCGCAGGGACGATCAGGCCCGCGATGCCCGGTCCCCGGGCGGTGGCCAAAACCAGGGTGTGATACGAACCGGCGGCGAGTGCCGTGACACTGCCATCGACCAGTTCGCCGCTGGTATCGACCGCGATGGGAACGAGCGAGGAGACGAGCGAGTTGTTCCCCAGCTCGCCCACCGAGTTGTCGCCCCACGCATAAACCCGTCCGTCCGAGGTGCGTACTGCGCTGTGGTTGTATCCTGAGGCGAGCGCGGTGACCGTCTTGCCGTTCAATACGCCGGAGGTATCCACGGCGACGGGCACGGTGGAATTGGTGGTGGAGCCGTCGCCGAGTTCACCGTCGTAGTTCGCTCCCCAGGCGTAAACTTCCCCGTCCGAAGTGAGCGCTAAGGTGTGCAGATAACGCGCCGCGATTTTTGTCACGGTCTTGCCCGCCAACACGCCCGACATATCCACCGCCATCGGCACCTCGGTCGAGCCCAAGCCGTCGAGACCGAGCTGACCGACATCGTTTCGGCCCCACGAAAAAACGCGCCCGTCGGACGTGAGCGCCAGGCTGTGGTGAAACCCCGCCGCAATGGCGGTCACGGTCCGGCCGGCCAGGGCATCCGTCTGCACCACGACTTGCACGGGGACGGTGGACGAGGCTGGGTTGGCATTGTTGCCGAGTTCGCCGTAGTAGCCATAGCCCCACGCGAAGATGAGCCCATCCGAGGTGAGCGCAAGATTGTGATCCACGCCAGCCGCGATGGCGGTGACGGTTTTACCGCTCAATCCGCCGCCGGTGTAAACGTCGACGGGCACTGGCGAATAGGTAAAGGAGTTTGTTCCGAGCTGGCCGTTGTAATTATACCCCCACGCGTAAACCCGTCCGTCCGAGGTCAGGGCGAGGCTGTGCTCCCGACCGGCGGCGATGGCAACGACGGTTTTGCCCGCGAGGGCTCCGGTCATGACCACGGCGACGGGGCTTTGAACCCCAAAATAGGGCGAGGTCGAGTTGTTGCCGAGCTGGCCGGAGTTGTTGTGGCCCCAGGAGTAAATTTTGCCCTCGGAAGTCAGGGCCAGCGTGTGTTGGGCGCCGGCGGCGATAGCGGTGATCGTTTTGCCCGCGAGCACACCGGACGTATCGACGGCGACAGGAGCTTTCGCGTTCAGTGACGTGCCATCGCCGAGTTCACCAAAATCATTCGTACCCCAGCTTAGCACCGCGCCCTGCAAACGCAGCGGCATGCCGAGCACCAAAACGAGGAAGGTAACTAGAACGCACACGACTGAACGATGCGCCATTGAGTGGGGAAGTGTCATGCTGGTGGGAGGTGAATGCTCACAGTCCGGACTGTTTCACAATGGATCGCCCGTTCGCGGGAACCGCCGCCATCATTGACACCGCTCGCTGTGCTGGCTGGCTACTTGCCAGAGAGTCTGTCAATGACAAGAAAAAACCATCATTATTTCCGTGTGACCCTGGAGGTGGCGCGGCACTTGTCAGCGTTGACGACGGCGGAAACGGCAAATCCGGTTCCAACGCCGATGACGTGCTGGGCAAAGATGCCCGGAAAGTCGGGGCGCTCCTGAGTATCGGCGCTAGCTGTGTGGGTGGCGATGAGCACCCAATCGGTTCGGCCTCATGGCAGCGTGGTCACACGCAGGCGGACCATGCGCATGCCGTTCGGGCCTTTTGGTATGAGAGCTTGCCGTTGTTGGATGGTGCCGTCGTTTGACAGGAGGGTATCGACGACATCCACGCTGCTCCAAGGGACGCCGTTGACGCCGTCCCACCACTCGACGTGATAGGAGACCAAGTCCACTGCGGCATCGTTGCGTTGGTAGAGGAAGACGAGGGAATTGCCGTTGATCTGGAATGCCGGCGGCGGATTGAATGCCTTGGGATCGGTCCCGGTTGCGAATTCCATCAGGTTGCTATTGCCGTCGCCGTCCGGATCTGCGGCGTCTGAGGGGTCGCCCAGAATCCCGCCCACGCCGAATTGCTCCAGGCGCCATTCCACCAGGGCGTTCATGTCCGGGCCGGCGGTGGTGAATTGCTTGTCCGCACCGAAAAACGGCCCGAACTGCGTGGAGGCTACCAGCCGGAAATGATAGGTTGTGTTGGGTGTCAGGCCGTTGGCGACGACGGATACCGCTTGGTCCAGATTTCCCGCGAAGGGCACGTTCGGGCCTTGGAATGTCATGTCATAATTCGTCCCGGAGCCCAACTCGAAATATACGAAGCTGGCGGACAAATTTGGATTGATGGTGCCGTGCAGGGTGGAGGTGGTGGATGCGATATGATCGGCGTCGTTGGTGACCACGGTGGGTTGAGGCTGGGCTGGGGTGACGAACGTCAGCAAGTTGCCGGTACCGGTGCCCTCGAGATTGGTTGCTTCCAATCGGAACTGATAGGTGGAGCCCGGCGCGGGGGCGAAGAAGGCTAAGCCGGTGACATCGAGATCCACAACTCCGCTCACGTCCGTCGCGAAGGTGGTGGCCCAACTTCCGAATGAGCCGTTGGTGTTTTGGATCCGGTAGCTGAATGAATAGTGTGCCGTATCCCCATGCGGATTGATCGTGCCATGGAGCAGGGCGGAAAATGGACTGAGATCGGTCGCGGGAAGAGTGGTCACGGTGGGTGCCTGCGGGGGATCCTGGGTCGTAAACATCACCGGCAGCCCGGATACAACCACACCGGTGATGGAGTCGGTCGCCATGGCGCGGAAGTAATAGGTGCTGCTCGCCTGCAGGTTGCTGAGAATGGCCGAAACCGGCGCTGCCACGACGCTGTCCAGTTCCGTCAGATAGGCCGGGAGCACGCCGAGTTCGCATGCGACTGTGTGTCCGTATGCGAACGCGGGGACGGATGGATGGTCTTCATCGGAATTGGCCGAGCCGTTGAGTGTGGCGGACGTGGAGGTGATTCTTTCGGCGGTCAGCGTGGTCGCGACAAATGGCACGCTGGGGGTGATCACCGCGCTGCTGTTGCTAGAGGAAGATGCGAAGATAGAAGTGATTTGCCGGCCGGTCAAAAAAGCGGGCACCGAAACAAGTCCCGGCGTGGACTTTCCGGATGTGAAATCTCCCTGGCCGAGCTGTCCCCGGCCGTTAGAACCCCAGGAAATCAGCGAGTTGTCCGACGCCAGCACGAACGCATGAGCCAACCCAGCGGCGATGGCCGTGATGCTGCGGTTGGCCAATGGATTGCCAGCGGTGGGGACGGCGGTAGGGTGATCTCGATTGTTGGTGTCTCCCAGGCCGAGCGAACTGTTGCTGTTATCGCCCCAAGTGTGCAGACCACCGGTAGCGTCGAGCACGATGCTGAAATCATCGCCAGCCGCGAATTGCGCCACCGCATTGCCGACGAGCGAGCCTTGTCCTGAAACGATCACCGGAGCAAATGCGGTTTCATAAGGCGGCAGGCTGCCCACGCCGAGCTGCCCCTCGAAATTCCGTCCCCAGGCCACCAGGATGCCATCCGCCGTCAGCGCCAAGCTGTGGCGAACCCCGGCAGAGATTTTGGTCACAAATTTACCCGTGAGCACGCCGCTGCTATCCACTGGTACGGGCCGCGTGGATTCCGCCAGTCCTTCTCCGCCGCCAAATCCCAGCAGTCCGCCCTCCGCGCCGCCGGAACCCCAAGCATAGATTCTGCCCGTATTCGTGAGCGCCAAATTGAACAAACCGCCGCACGAGACCGAGGTGATCGTTGGAAGCGCGACATGCGCGCCACCCTGCAACATGGTCGTGATCTGTATCGGCGTGGAACGGTTTATATGGGTGCCGTCACCGACCTCGCCCACACTGTTGTCTCCCCAGGACCACAGGCGCCCGGTGCCGTCCACCGCCAGGCTGTTGGCACCGCAGGATATGTCAACAATCGGGGAGTCGTTGGGAAGCCCGACGACCTGCACAGGCGTGGCGCGGTTGGTGGTCGTGCCGTCACCCAATTGGCCCTGGCCATTGTTTCCCCAGGAAAACACCAGGCCGTCCGCAGTGAGGGCGAGAGTGTGCGTGCCGCCCAGCGCGATCTTCGTGACGGTCTTTCCCGCAAGCGCGCCGTCGCTGGCGAGAGAGGCGGGTACCGCGCGATTGGCTATCGTGCCATCGCCCAACTGGGAGGTATCATTTCCTCCCCAGTCATATACTTTAGCGAGCGTCGTTCCCGCAGTGCCCAGGGCGACTGCGAGCAGCGATAAGAGGATACGCGAGGCGGGTGGCTGAGTGTTAGGCAACATTGGCCACGAAAATATCACGACGTGCCAAACGCGCAACGGACAAATTTCACAAATTGCCATTGGGTTGCGAAGGCACAGATTGCATGCGGCCCATCCTCAGACGTTAAACCACTGGGAGAACCGCCTGGCTGCTAGTGCCGCACGCAAAATGCCACTTGCGGCCTCAGCGGTGCCGAACTACTTCGACCGCTCCGTGAGGCATCATCGCCCGTTCCAGCGAGCCCACGGCAGGCCCCGATCTGAATACGGAAATGAAAAGATTTATTTCTTGAGTAGTCCGCCGGGATTGGTAACATCGCGAAGGAAAGACCATGTCGAAACATTTCTCGTCATATCCGCTATTGCTGTTAGGCTTGTCGGCGTTGGACCTGCAAGCCACATCGATCCTAAGCAACGGGGATTTCACCGGGTCCACAGCGTCGTGGACGACTTTCGGGACGGTGTTCAACACCGGGGATGCGGCGGTGTTTTCCGACTCGGTGGCGACGCCGACCTCGATCTATCAGTCCGGAGCGCTGGCTCAGGATCTGAGCCGGGTTGATGTGGTTTTCGATCTATTAAACGGGCTTTCAGCGAGAGTGCCCACGGGTTTTGTGGCCGACACGTTTTTCGCGACCCTCTATTTCGGGACATCGCCGTTTGGCTCGACGCTTGCCGGCGGGAGTTTCGATCAGGCCGTTGGATTGTTCGATTTGGATGCCAGCGGCGCGTTCAATGTGGCCGCAGGGGCGGCGTTCGGGCCCAGTCCCAAGGGGGCGGGCTGGACCCGCTACACGCTGAGCCAGGTGATGGCTCCCGGCAGCCCGGCGGGTTTCGCAACGCTCGCCTTCGAGTTTTACAACCTCAACGGCAGTGCCTCGGATAGTGTGGTGGCCATTGACAATGTCTCGCTGGTGACCGTCCCGGAACCGGGCGCGGCCGCACTGCTGGTCCCAGCAACCGTCTGCTTGCTAGTTCGCCGCCGCCGTCGGTCCGACGATTTTCCCTGAATTCCGATGAAACTCCATGCCTTACTCTCCGCCCAGATTTTGCTCCTCCTGTTAGCCTTGTCCGGCCTGGTGGCTGCGGAGAGCCCGCCCTTGCTGACGTCTGGTGTTGAGGTCAGTGCCAGTAACGAGCGCACGGCGTTAAGCCGCACCACTCGAAAGTTGGCGTCAACGGTGGACGTGAAAATCAAGAACACCAGCGACCGCCTGTTGGAGGCACCGGTGCATGTGGTGGTTACTTTCACGGCGCAAAACGGCGGCAATCTGGTGGGACTAACCGCGTCAAGCCTGCAGGGTGGCCTTGGCGTGCAACCCTACCAGACGTTTTACAAAGATCTGTCCGTGGTGATCGGCCACGGACTGGCGGTTGGGGCGGAGACGACGTTCAGCTTCAGCTTTGAGCGACCGCCGGAGGTTTCCGTCAGCTACGCGATGGCGCTGCGCGGCATCCGCAACCGCGACCCGGTGGCGGCCACTGGCGGACCGTATGCCGGGCAGCAGGGCGTGCCGCTGGCGTTTGATGCCAGCGCTTCGAGCGACCCAGACGGCGACGCGCTGACCTTTGCTTGGGACTTCGGCGATGGCAGCACGGCGGCCGGAGCCACGCCCCAACATGCGTTTGAAGCGAGCGGACTCTACACGGTCACGCTCACCGCCACCGACGCGCGGGGTGCCGTGGCAACCCGCGAGACGCAGGTGCCCATCGCGCCGAGCGGGGTGTTTGCCCTGGCCCGAACCCGCACGTTGGATGGCAATGGTCATCCGCTGGGCGAGGTCACCATTTCGCAGACGGGGCCGGATGGTTCCCTCACGTTGGTGAGCGACAGCGTGTCAGGCTTCGCCTCGTTGGGAGGCGTGCCGGGGGATCATTCGTGGACCTTTGGCCGCAGCGGTTATCTCACTTCCTACCGCAAAAGCACCCTGCTGCAGGGGCAGGTCAAAGTGGTGGCCTTTCCGTGGCTGGCCGCCTTGAATCCCGATCGCACGACCCTTTCGCTGCTCAATCCCACGCCAGTGAAATCGCCGGGCGGGCGGGTGGCTCTCACCATGCCTACCGGCGCGTTCGAGCAAGTCCAGGCCGTCGCCGTCACCGAGTTGCACGGCCAGTCGCTGCCGCTGCCGCTGCCGTTTGGCTGGAGCCCGCTGGCCGCCTTTCACCTCGATATGGCTGGCGACTCGGCGGCGGACATCGCCGCCACGGTGAAGCTGTTGCAAGCCGTCACGGCGGCGCAGACGCTCGTTTTGGCGCGGGTGGACACCGCAGCACTCAACTGGCACGCCGAATCCCTGCTCACCGGCACCGCCGGCGACACCCTCGCCGTCGTGTTGCGCCATCCCGGCAGCTACGCCGTGGTCTTGGCCGACACGCTGCCCGCCGGCAATCCCGCGGCTGCGCAAGCCGGCCAAGCGTTGCCGGCAGGCACCGCGGCGGCCATTGCCGCAGAAGTCACAGCGGTCGGCAGCGTGAATCCGGCCACCAGCGCCGCCAGCCTGGATCCTGCCAAGGTCACCGCACAGGCGACGGTGGATTTCACCAATGCCAGCCAACCGCTGGCCAGCGGTGCCTGGTTTCTGGCGGATGTCGCGGAAACCTACGACCTGCGGGACGGCCAGGCCATCAAGACGCCGGACTACGATGCCACCTTCTACGCCTATCAGGCTCCCGGCGACGCAGATCCGGCAACGGCCACCGCGACCTTTCCCATGCAGCCGCGTTTGCTGTTTGGACCAGACCAACTGAGCGAGGCCCACATCAAGGTGGATGTGCTCGCATTGAACCAGTTTGGCGGCGGCGTCCTCAACCAGGACGGCGGCCAACTCTCGCTCGACGGCCTGCAAGTGGGCGTGCCCGCCGGTGCGCTCAGCGGACCGGCAGCGGCCGAAATCCGCCTGCTTTCGACCGCCAATCTCGCGCCGTTCCTCGATGGCTTGCCGCCCTTGCTGGCCTTCGAACTGAACCTGCCGACGCTCGCTGATGGCACCGCGCTCAGTTTTGTCCTCACGCAGAAACTCGCGGCCAATTCCCAGTTTGTGCTCGCCCGTTGCGTCAGCACGGCCAGCGCCTCCGGCCTCCAACCCGTGCTGCGGCTGCACTCCGATAGTCAGGGCAAAGTCACCAGCGCCGAGCCCGCCAGCGGCCCGCGCTTGCCGGGCATCACCGGCTCCGGGCAATACGTCGTCGTCCAAATCCCCGCTCCCGAAGCCCTCATCACCGGGCTCGTGCGCAAAATCGGCGCCACCCTGCTGCCGGGAGCGCTGGTGCGCGTCAGCGACGAACCCTGGCTGAGCCTCACCGGCGGCGCAGGCACTTTCGCCATCCTCGCCAAGCCCGGCCAGCCAAACGTCACCGGCACCGACCCCGCCGACGGCAACAGCGGCCAAGCCTCCCCCACCCTCGCCGATGCCAACTCCAGCGCCAACGTCGAAATCCAAACCGTCGTCACCGGTCCCCGCGTCGTCAGCACCACGCCGGCCGATGGCGCAACGAAGGTGCGCGATGTCACCCCCATCGTCATTCGTTTCAGCAAGGACTTGAATCCCTCGACCGTGCCTGCCGAATCCGTCACCGTCACCAACCCACACGGCGTGGTCGTTGTGGGATCGCTCTCGTTGAGTAATGACGGGCGGGTGCTGACTTTTCTTCCGGTGAATCCTCTGGAGCAAGCGGCACACTACACCGTGAAACTTGCCGCTACGGTGGCGGATACCCTGGGAAGACATCTGGATGGGGCTGCGGAGTTTTCCTTTTCGGTCATTCCGTTTTTTGAACGGCCAGTGGGTGCTCAACTGGTGATTTATGAACCGGGTGGAGCCGGATACAGCGTGTTGGATCGCGCAGTGATCAGTGCCATTCCGGGCTACACTCCGGGAGGTGACAGGAGTAACGTTGCGGCAGTGGGATCCGCTGGTTGCGCAGACCCGGATGTTCCCGTCATCCTGGTGAATAATGCCACGGGCGCGACGGCCACGGTGCTGAGTAAACCGGATGGCTCGTTTGCGAATTTTATTTCGGCCGAGGCCGGGGATTTTGTCAGCGCGGTGTTTGTGAATTCCAATGGAACCCGCGTGACGGTGCCGGCGACCCGCCAGATTTTCGATGATGGACGCGTCGGCCTTTACAAGACGGGAGGAATCCTTGAGGCGCAAACCGATGGGGGGCCTGTGCAGGTGCTCGTCAGTCCCGGTGCGATTCCTGGGCGCTCGGTGTTTACGCTGGAACCCAGGTCGCTGACCGATTTGTTGATTGCCGCCAAAGGAGTACAGCCTGAAAACGCAAAGATCCTGGCAGGGTTCCATTTCAAAGTGGAAGGGGATGTCCCCAAGGATGGAATTGATGTGTCGTTTCCCATGGATCCCGCGTCGCTGGGCACGCAGCCCGGCGAACAACCAGAGAACGCCACGCTTGGACTTGCGGTTCCCAATGAAGTGGATGGTGAAGTGGGATACCAGTTCGTCGATAAATTGCGCTATGAAAACGGCAAGGTATTTTCGAACACCAGCCCCTTTTCCGGCCTCGCCGGCTGGCTGGTTCAAGGGTTGCTCGATTTTAATACCACCGTGCTCCTCTTTGGTAACAAGCCGGTAATCGTAACGGGTCATGTCTATGAATTGACCCGGCCGATTCCAGAACTGAGTGCCAAATTCCCTTTTCTGAATGACTTGATCTCCGGCCAGATTATCGACTTCCTGTCGAATGCGGGAGGGCTGTTTACCAGCTTTCCAGGCGTCTCCGACAAGCTGGATTCCATGCTGGAAAATCACGGATTCTTCAAGCCTGCCTCCGGAGCTTTTGTCTATGCACGGAGCCTCGGCACCAACGCAGGAATCAAGGGGCGTATTCAGTCCGGCGTGGTTTATGCGACAGCTGACCGTGATGGCATGTATGCGCTGGCTCTCCCTATTACCGTGGGGGCGGCCGTGGCCAGTGTTCCGCTTTCCACCGTGCCCGGCTATGTTCTGGTTGCGTCGCATCCGCTATTCCAGCATCCGATTACTACGGGTTTGGATTTTTCGCAGCTTGGTATTGGTAATGTTAGTGCTGATGGTTCAGGACAGGTAACCGCCAATGGGGGCGAGGCACCTTTTTTCCGAAGGAACGTTATTTTTGTAGCCCCTCAAGCGAATGGAAATACCAAGGCGAGTGTGAGCGTTGAGGCGGCTCTTCAACCTGGATCTCCGGCCCTCAATCAGCGGGCGGACCTGACAGCGGTCGCTTATTCCGCAAGTGGAGATCCGAGTTTGTCGATTGATCCTCTCAAACCTGCCGAAGTGGTATCCACTTCGGGAACGGAAACGGTCTCTACCTCCGACGTCACCATTGATGACATCAAAATTGAATCCAAAGGACCCGGGATACAACAGTTAACGGCGAAGGTGAGCTGCACAAAAGCGGCGCAGGTACTTTTAAGAGTGACGGGGACCGTAACCACTAGCAGTGGGCCCGCTGGAAATAGCAAAATTGTGCTGATTCGTTTTGGCGAAGGTGCTCCCACGCTCTCAAATTCCCTGCAACCGGCAGACCCCAAAGACAAGACGGGGCCCGATGTGCTGAGCGCCAATCTTGTGGACGGAGGCACGCTGCCTCCGAGTGGACGGATCGTGTTGCAGCTCACCGAACCGGTCCAGCGCAATACCGTCGGGGTCTCCAATTTTGCCGTGGTTTTGGCTCCCGTGCCCCTGACGCCGCCCGTGGTGTATTTGAGTGCTGATCAGAAAACACTGGAAATTTACCCGGCATTTTCCCGGATGGAACGACGAAGGCGAAGTTGTCGCTAACCAATGTCATTCTGGATCTGGCGGGCAACCATTTTGACCATGTTCCCGGAACTCCGGGACTGGAACCTTATGAACTGAATTTTGTTCCTTCGCCCACGCGGACCCAGAGTCTTGGAGGAATGGAAAACGGGGGAGGAGCCGTTTCGTACAGGGGATTTATTTACGCTCTGGAGCGCGGGACGACGCCCGGTATCCGCATCTACAAGACCGACGATATTTTGAAGGGAACCACCACGCAGGCTGGATTTGTTCCTTTGATTGGGCAACCGAGGGATCTGGTTCTCATTCACGATTGGCCCCATAAACGTAGCCTGCACGATGACACGGTCCGCACCGCCGACTTGCTTGCTGTGGTGGGTGGAGATGTAGGCACATCCACCGTGGATGCCAATGGGGATGTCACTTTCCCGCCGCAGTATCTCCGCGTCTATGACCTGAGCGCACCCGCGAATCCGGAGCGCGTGCTTGGCGGGCTTTTGACGCTCACCAACAGCATTGTCAACCGGTTGGCCTGGAGTCCTCCCTACCTTGGCTACATCGATAGCGGCTCGGATCTTCAGGAAGTCGGGCTGATCAATCTCCAATCGATGATGGTGGGCTTCAACGGGACTTCCGAAGAAACCAGTACTTTTCCGCTACAAAAATTTGACGGGGTTGATCTGGAGCCCAACGGATCCTTTGTGCAGGCGAATGAAAGATTGCCGACTCCGGAACGACTGCCGCAGGAGTTTTACGGCAAGGAAGCGGCATATCTCATCGATGGCCCCGGGGTTTTTCAGGATGTAGCCATGGCCACGGGATTTGTCGGAGCAGTGACAACCGGAGGGACGGATGCCACCCATTTGACGCCGACGCATCCGTCTTATCGCACGCTCCGCGCCAACGGACAAAACCTGCCCGCTGGGCTTGGCGTGTGTGAGTTTGAATTTGGTTCGCGACCCAAGCGGCTGACCATTTTGATGAATGAACCGGTGGAGGTGAATGGGCAACTACAGAAACGTTCGCTTGGTTTGGTGACCATGGCCCCGGATTCCAGTAACACAAACAGGATTGTGATGGTGGATTTGACGAATCCAGCAATTCCTACACTTCTATCCGACTCGATTGATATACCTCCAGCGTTAGGAATTCCTCAGTCGATTTTCCGGCGCGAAGACGGGTTACTGGCGCTGGCTACCACCACCAACCTGATCTTGCTGGACCCTAAGCGACTTCTGGATTTGGTTACCGGCCAGAGTGTTCAGATGCATCCGGCAATTGTCTCGATTATACCGCAGGCTGGCAGTGGAAATCGCACCATGGATAGCGATCCCAGCGGTGTCAGTGTGGTGAGTCTGGGAGGGCGAAACCAGGTGTTACAGTCGGCACCACGCCTCAGTTTTATTCTCTTTCCGAAGCTCGCCGGGACGATTGCCAATCCCTCCGTGGTGGCCAACGACGAAGCTGCATTGGATAAGCTCATGGCCGATTCGAAATTGATCACCGGCATTCCCTGGGCGCGCCTGAAGAACAAGGGCGGTGCGGTTTCCTCCATCACGCCTGCTTCCCCTCTTGCCCACTCGCATGTGCTGGTCGATTGCCCGGGGGGAGCCGGTTCCGAGCTCGAAATCGCGCTGGAAGTCTTGAAATCCGGTGGGAGTGCCCTTGCCGACAAAGGCAAAGGGTTCCCTCCTGTGAAAGCTTTGGATTCCAAGACTCTCAAGGCCATTGCTCAGGATAAGAGTAGCACAGGCAGCACCGATGCTGATGGAAAAGAATTCCGTGCACCGGTCATTCCGTTGAAAGCGCACCGGCTTAGCGACAGTCCTTCTAGCCGCTATTACAATCTCTACCTGAGCGATCCGTTTGCGCTCATTTGTGAAAAGGTCACCCCTGCTGAACTCACTCCACTGACCAAGGACCGGGTCATTCTTTGGAGCGGAGACAAGGGTAGTCGCCTACGGGCGAGCATCGACAATGTCATGTCCACCAACGATGTCGTCGGGACTTTTGCGGATACGATTGACTCGTCGGGATCTGAAATCATCCCGAATGCATTTGTGACTGCGGAAACGCTCCCTGGTGGTTACCTGCCGGGCGACAACCAGTCGCCCCCGGATTCTGAAATCTATTTCCCCGGCACTTTCAAAATGGTCAATGCGCTGAACGGACAGATGTGCTCATCCGAAGTGGATTTTATGCTACCCAGTCGGCGGATGCCGATTGTATTCAAACGGACGATTGCCAGTCAGGATCTTTACAGCGGACCATTCGGTCCCGGCTGGAACTTCACTTACAATCAACACCTGATCGAATATAAAGCGGAAACCTTTGCTGCAGGGAACAAAGCTCCGATTGTGGTCCGCGATACGCCAGATCGAAGCACCATTGCCGAAGCCAAAGATGTCCTGCTCGACGACGGTGAGGCTCACACCATTCTTTTTAAAAACAAGGGCACGACGGCACCGGACGGCGTGGTAGGCGACCTTCTGGCAAAGGATTTGGGCTGGTTTGACAAGGGCGGAGAGTTTTATGTGCCCGACGCGAATACTAGGAACGTTTACGATTTGCTTTATCGATACACCTCCAAGGAGTTTTGCCGGATCACTCCGGATGGCAGCCAGTTCTGGTATGCCGAAGATGGCCGCCTCCTACGTATCAAAGACAGGCATCTGAATACACACGAACTCGCCTACGAGAAGGGTAACCTCACTCGCATATCTGATACCTCCGTGACTCCGTCCAGATTTTTGGAGTTCGGCTACTATCAAATGGCTGGTAAAACCGAGCGGGAACTGGATGCGGAGACCAAGTCCGCCTTTGTTGCGGGGCATATTCGGGCGATCCGCGATTTTACGGGCCGTGTCACCACCTATAAGTATTTTGACACGGGGGTGTTGAAGCAGGTGAGTCATCCGGATACGGATAGCACGGCAACAACTTCTGAAGGCGCTCAGGGCTTTAAGGGCCAGCCCACGACTTCCTACCTGATGGTGAGTCAGGGTCAGGACGGATTTGCCGGAGTGATTGAGGGGAACGGTGCCAATAGCACCAGCGGAACGAATAGTGGGAGTAAGCTTTTCGCCGCCACTCTGGATAACACCTCAGGAAAACCGGTGGTCACCAGCGGCAGCGGGGCCGGTGGTGGGGTGGCTGTGGCCATGGACTCTGTGAATTCCTCTGAGCAGGGAGCCTCGCCCGTCGGGAACAAGGGGACCCGGGATGATGCCTCCAAAACCAATGTCTCCTACAACGGTTTCGGCCAGCCAACAGGCATTAGCAAGACGGGAAACAATGCCGATCCGGCAAACACCTCGATCACTTACACCGACGATGGCAGGATTGAAACCATCACTGGACGCGAAGGGGATACTTTGAAGTATGAATACTTTACGTCCACGCTGATTCGTTCAAAGCCGAATATCCACCGGATTACCCGCACGCCGGGACACCGGGGCGGTCCGGCAATCAAGAGCAGTTTCAACTCCTATGATTTGCATTACAATTTGCCGGAGGGCAATGCCACTGATGAGAATGGAAACAGCATTACCTGTACATTGACGGAAGATAAAACCGAGGTTGCCAATATCGACTACGGGTCCAGCGGGTCCACGAAGTTTACCTATAATGATTTCGGGCAAAAATTAACGGAATCGACACCGGACGGCATCACTCACACTTGGACCCCGAATACGGATACTGGCTATCTGGATTCGAGCGCCATCGGCAACGTAACGACCACTTACACGTATAACAGCAGTATTGCCGCCAAACTCGGCCAACCCACCGGCATCACCCTCCCTCGCGGCGCTGCTCTGACGCTCACCTATGATTCCCGTCTGCTGCCACTCAGTCAAAAGCGAGGGGCGGATCAGGAGAGCAAGATGGCATATGATGAAAATGGAAACGAGGTCTATGTTTCCACTACCGTTGATAGCGGCGTGAAACGGGAGGAGTTCCGCGCCTTCAACCAGGTGAATTTCATGACCTCCAGTCGGGTAAAAGCCGTGGAATCAAGTGTCGGCACCACTGCAGATCTGGCCACGACTTATGTGCCTGATGAAGTGTTTCAGGTGAAAGAAATCCACTTCCCCGCTCCGTCGAATGAAGTGCAAACATTCACTTATGATCATCTCGGGAGGAAGGTCAATCTCCAGACGGGTGATCAGGTGACCAATTGGGGTCACGATCTTCTCGGGAACTTGACCAAGATTCGCCTGTCCAATGCCGGGATTGGCGGATTGCTCCAAGGATCGACCATCATCGAAAATACCTTCGATGGGCACAATCGTCCCATCACCATCAAACGTCCCGGCTCCACGGGGAATGAAGTCACTACGATGACCTATTTCGACGGAGGTCAGGTGAAGACCCGCAAGACCCAGTGCGAAGTGGATGGGGATCAGACGGATATCGAAGATATGGAGGTGACTGGATTGGATGCCTGTGGGCGGCCAACCGACACGATTCATCGTGGTTCAACGTTCGATGCGACCGCTCATACGGATTACACGGCCAGTGATGCCGGACTGACCGTTGTGGAGACCGGCCCGAAGGATACCGTGACGCGAAAGATGGATAACGCGGGTCGTCTGAAATCGGAGAAGGATTCTCTGGCAAATCGCACGTACACGGTGAACGACAGCTTCAAAGTGGAGGATGTTGCGTCGCTTGAAGACGGGACGACATACACCTCCAGCACGCGTTACGATGATCTGGATCGCATCACCAGTGTCTTGGACGATGTGGGCACCATCTCCACGATCACCCCGAGGGTGGATGGTTTGCCAAAGCAGGCTTCCGATGGATTGAATCAGGTCACGAATTACAATTACTCGAAGCTGGGCGAAATGATCCGGAAAGACCGTCCTCAATCGCTTCGCATGAATTTCAACTTTGATGGCAATCGCCGCCTGGTGGCTGTGACGGACCGCACAAGCAAGGGAAATCTGTCAGCCTACGAAGATCAGCGTCTGCGTTTGACCAAAAAGACCATGCGCGATGGTTCGACGATCTCGATGAACAGCCCGAATGGCTTTAACCTGCCCGAAGCCGTGGTGCTTCCCGGGAATGGAAGCGCTGCGATGGAATACGATGGCCAGGGGCGGACTAAAAAGGTCGAGACCACCTTCAAATCCACGACCCACCTCGTTTCGGATACCAAATATGATGCCAAGGGTCGGGTGCGAAGCGTCACTTACAAAACGCAAGGGAACAAGAACAGCGCAGCGACCTTCACCTACGACAAACTGGGCCCGCTGATCAAGGCGGTTTATGATGAGGAAGGCGGACCCTACACCGTAGAGCATGGCATTCGGGAGGACGGTGCCCGGACCAGTCTAAAGTATCCTTCGGGAGTCACTGTGACGGAAGACCGGGATAATAGCGGACGGTTGGTTAAAGTGACGGTCGGGAGCGAGTCCACCCCGGTCTGGAATGCCACCACATTTAAGGGTGCCACGGAGCCAACCGAAATTAGGCGGGGTCCGCTGACTGAATCGCGCACTTACGATCTGCGGCGCCGCCTGCTTTCTTCCAGGGTCAAGCGAAACAGCGATCAGCGGGTGCTCAGCGAGTGGCGCTATGTGTGGGACGCGGCAAACAACCTGAGCGCCCGCCAAGGATTGCACGAACAGGGCCGGGCGGATCTCCTCACTTACGATACGGCAAACCGGCTGACCCGGGCCCATCTGGGAGCTCGCCCCACGATTGGCGAGGAAAGCGCCGTTCCGATTCTTGGACTTGCAGCAGAGCAGGATTTGAAGCCCGGTTACGCCGCGCGCAGCTATAGTTATGATACTGGAGGACTTGATCTCCTCACCGGTATGAGCGTGGTGGATGATGGAAGCCTGACCAAACCCTTCCCGTTTGCACCGTTCCCCACGGAAATCAGCGGCCACGATAATTTTCTCTATCCGCACACGATTGTCTCGGGAACCAGCTTTGATCGTGGAGCCCCGGATGAATTGGGTGATGCCGTGACCATCCGGCATCCGATGCTGGATGCCTCGGTGGGATTCACCGACCAGACGGCTACGCTGACGCATAACGGCCGGCATGACCTGGTGAAAGCGCACATCAATAATATCGGGGATTTCGCATTTCACTACCGGCCCGATCATTTGCTGCATCGGAAGACCAAGAACAGTCCGGGCGGCACCACCCTGGCTGACCGAGAACTGGTATGGGACGGCGCACGCCTTTTGGAAGAATACAATGTCCTGACTGGTGTCCATGGCCAGTTGGTGGCCCGGTATTATTATGCGGAGGGTGATACACCAGTGGCTGCGGACTTTGCTGATTCGGGAAACACGCTCCACCGTTATTATTTCATCCATGATAATGTGATGTCCGTGACCGCCCTGGTGGACGGTGCAAGCGGAGAAGTCGTGGAACGGATGCACTACGATCCCTGGGGCTACTCCATGGTGGAACTCCGTGATCAAGCTCCTCCGCGGGTCGAGCGGGTCATTGAACTGACTGGAGGGGAGTTGCTCTTCTTTTTTACCGAACCAGTGCTTCCGTTACCCACAATTTCGAGTTCCGGTCTGGCGACCACGGCAGCGAAACTCTCCAGTCTCATGTCGATCACCAATGGATCTTCGGCGATCACCGGCAAGTTTACTTATGAAGAGAGTGCCGGAGGCCTGCCGTTTGGCACAGTGGTCCGATTCAAGGCATCCATTCCTGCCGGGACCACCGTTAATGTAACGGTGAACCCCAGTAATCTTTACGACTCTTGGGGCAATGGGAACATTGCGGAAACCTTTAGCTTCTCGACTACGGGGAATATCGGTCAACTCTACTCAGGAAGCCTTCGAGACACCAGTCCGACCCTTCAAGCGGCCAGTGCCGTTGGGAATCCATTTCGCTTCCAAGGCCAGTATGCCGATATGGATCTTGGGCTTATCTATATGCGGGCTAGGTTTTATGATCCGCTGACTGCTACGTTCCTTGAGCCTGATCCGATTGAATATAAAGATAGTGTGAACCAATATGCTGCATTTGGGCAGTCGCCTGCTGGTGTACGTGATCCGATGGGAACGTCAAAGCTCCTTATTAAACGTGGTGTAGCACTTGTTAAATGGAGCAGTCACGAAATTGGTAATATTGTTAGAGATATTAATTTAGAGAAATCAATATTTGACGAGGCTACTGATGTTGATCTGCATGTATTGACGACTGAGCTTAAGACGGTTTCGGAAGTTGGTGGACTATTAGAAGAAGATCTTGCTAAGTTGAGCAAAGACGTACGTAGTCGAATCGGTGAGCGACAGATAGCTCAAATTGGAGGGATTTTGGGTCAACTGAGCAAGCCTGAGGCTGATGTTGATCATGTTTTACGGCAGTTGAACGAAGTGAGTCCTACCAAAATCAGTATTTTGTCGCAGGAAGAATCGGTGGTTCTTGAATTGGTAAATCCGCATACAAGTCCAATACCAGGATTTGCTAGAGACAATCCTGGAAGAGCATTCTTTGACAAGAATGGAAAAAAATTCATCGGTATACATGATGAACTTATTCGTGATGTTTGTGCAAATAAGTTATTACCGGTGAGCACTTATAATGACGTCGTCTTACATGTGGCTCCAGCTGGGGATAAACTGCGAGAAGAGTTGGCTCACGAACTTTCAAATTCTATGGTTCAAGATATGCTTCGAGATATGGCTCAAGAAACTCAGTCTGAGATATTGCCAGCAACTGATGGAGATGTTGGGCCACTACAAGACCTATTAATCAATTTGTCTGGGGGGTATATAAGACAGTTCGTTGGGG
>CAIKHZ010000123.1 GCA_903827375.1 Akkermansiaceae bacterium | reverse complement strand
TGTGCAGCTCCCCACGGCACATCGCTGCGCCGCAGTAGCACTCGGCTACCCGTCGGTTCCACGTCACTGACGGACTCAGACTTTCACTGGTTGGTTTCATGGTTTCATCAACGCACGGAGCGCCGGCGTCCCCGCCGGCAGCTTCGTAAGCTGATGCCTACCAAGTACCTCATCGCAACCCGGGATGAATATCGTCGGCACTCGCCTTCGGCAGGACTTGTTCCGGAAAACCCTTCACACGGCAGGAGAAGCCCCGTGCCCGCCTAAACGCAAACCGATTTTCACCCGACACTTGTCAACGCTTGTTCCGCAGGGCTGCGGATGGTCCGCCCCATTTTCCTTTGCAGCGAATGGCGAGGCGCTATCATCAGCCACATGACCGAGCGCCAAACACCCTTGTCCCTGCGAGTTTCAGGCTGGAGATTCCGCAGCAATTCCTGCATTGCTGCGCTTGGCTGCCTGTTGCTCGCGTGCACCAGCCAAATTCACGCCGACCCGGCCGCCGCCGCCGCCAGACCGCCGCTGTGGGCCGTTGCCGTCGCAGCCAATCCCGGCCTGCCCAACCTGCACCGGGTCGGCCCGACGCTTTATCGAAGCGCGCAACCGACGAAGGAAGGATTCGTTTACCTAGGCAAACGGCCAAGCTTGGCGCACGAGGACCCGCCGATCAAGACGGTCGTCTCGCTGCGTGCGTTCAACGACGACGCCCCCCCGGCGGCGGCGCTCGCTGGCCTGCGATTTGAGCAAATCCGCTGCAAAACCTGGCATCCTGAGGATGAGGACGTGATTAAATTCCTGCGCATCGCCACCACTCCGGCACTCCAACCCGTGCTGGTCCATTGCCAGCACGGCTCGGATCGCACCGGCACGATGGTTGCGATTTATCGGATCACCCAAGACGGCTGGACCAAGGCTCAGGCGATAGACGAAATGGTCAACGGCGGGTTTGGTTTTCACCCATTGTGGCAAAACCTGCGCCGCTACATCGAGCGACTCGACGTGGACGCCATCAAGAAGCAAGTCGCCAAGCAGGGGCTCTGGCCCTGATGCCTGTAGCGGCGCGTCTATGACTGCCGCTGCCAATGATAGATGCGCTTGACCTTTCACATCTTCTCCCGAGGTCAGGAGTTGTGGGACTGAGCTGGGGCAGTGGCGGGGGAGAAATCCTCGGATTGGCAACGGTGCCGCTTGCCCTTGAGCGGGGTATGGCTAGGATTGAGGCGTCCGATGTCTCAATCTTTCGTCCACCTTCACCTTCACTCTGAATTTTCGCTGCTGGATGGCATGATCCGCACCAAGGATTTGGCCAAACGCGCGGCGCAACTGGGAATGCCAGCCGTGGCCATGACCGATCACGGGAACCTGTACGGAGCCGTCCAATTTTACAAGGCCTGCAAGGACCAAAAAATCAAGGCCATCCTGGGTTGTGAAATCTATCTGGCACCGACGACCATCGAGGACCGCCGCGAGATTCCCGGCCGCAAGCGCGCCACCCACCTGACGCTGCTGGCAGAGACCAACGAAGGCTGGGCCAACCTCAGCAAGTTGGTGACCAAGGGCCACCTCGACGGGCTTTACCATGGCAAACCGCGGGTGGATCGCGACGCGCTGCGCGAATATGCCAAGGGGATCATTTGCCTGAGTGGCTGCATTTCCGGGCCGGTTAATGAGTGGTTGCTGGCCGGCGATGAGGACAAGGCCCGCGAGGTGCTCGTCGAGCTTTGTGATATCTTCGGCAAGGACAATACCTACGTCGAGATCCATAACCACGACCTCGAACCCGAACGCCGCGTCACCCCAGGCCTGCTCAAGCTCGCCGCCGAGTTGGGCCTCAAGCCGGTGGCCACCAATGATGTGCATTTCCTCAAGCCTCAGGACCGCGAGGCCCATGACGTGATGTTGTGCATCGGAACCGGCCACCTGCTCATTGATGAAAACCGGATGCGTTATTCGCCCGAGCTGTATTTCAAGACAGCGGAGGAAATGCGTGCGCTGTTTGCGGATGTGCCGGGTGCCTGCGATGCCACTCTCGAGATTGCCGAACGCTGCAACGTCACCCTAAAGCTCGATGCCACATCGTCGGAAAAATACCCGCAATTCGGCACCCCGGACGGCAGTCCCCGCGAGGAGTATTTCATGAAAGTCTGCCGCGAGGGCCTCGTCAAACGCTACGGCGAAGAACGCGCCAACGACCCCGAACTCGCCGCCCGCCTCAAGTACGAGGTCGATACGATCAATCAGCTGGGTTTTTCCTCGTACTTCCTCATCACCGCCGATTTCATCCAATGGGCCCGCGACCAAGGGATCCCCGTGGGCCCGGGCCGCGGCTCTGCTGCCGGCTCCCTCGCCTCCTATGCCGTCGGCATCACTGATATCTGCCCAATCCGCTTCGGCCTCCTCTTCGAACGTTTCCTCAATCCCGAGCGCATCAGCCCGCCCGACGTTGACATCGACTTTTGCCAGAGCCGCCGCGGCGAAGTCATCGAATATGTCCGCCAAAAGTATGGCGAACGCTGCGTTTCCCATATCATCACCTACGGCACCATGGGCGCCAAGAGCGTCGTTCGCGACGTCGCCCGCGTCATGGGCATGTCCTACAACGACGGCGACCGGCTCTCCAAACTCATCGATCCGAAGCCCAGCGACGAGGATGACAAAAAGCAATTCGGCCCGTCAATCCTCGCCCGCGAATGGGTCAAAAATACCGAACTGCACGAACTCATCGAAAGCAGCTCGTCCTATCAGGAATTGTGGAACTACGCCCTCAAGCTCGAGGGCCTCAACCGCAACGTCGGCGTGCACGCCGCTGGCATCGTCATCGGCGACCGCCCGCTCGATGAACACGTCCCGCTGACCCGCGGCAACGAGGGCGAAGTGGTCACCCAGTACGCCATGAAGGCCATCACCGATGTGGGCTTGCTCAAGATGGACTTCCTCGGGTTGAAAAATCTAACAGTCATTCAGGAGGCTGTTCAGCATATCCGCCGCCACACTCTGGACTTTGCCATCGAGACAGTGGCGCTGGATGATGCAAAGACGTTTGACTTGCTCAACCGCGGCGAGACGATGGGCGTGTTCCAGCTGGAAAGTGGCGGCATGGTGGAGACTTGCCGCAAGTATGCCATCGATAAAATTGATGATATCATTGACTTGTTGGCGGTCTATCGGCCGGGTGCGATGCAGTTTATCGATCAAATGCTCGATGTGAAAAAAGGCCGCAAAAAGGCCATGTACGAGCACCCGTTGCTGGAAAAAATTTGCGGCGACACATACGGGGTGATGATCTATCAGGAACAAGTGCAAAACGCCGCCAAGGTGCTGGCCGGCTATACGCTCGGGGGAGCTGACCTGTTGCGCCGCGCGATGGGCAAAAAAGACGCCAAGGAAATGGAGCAGCAACGCGCCAAATTTGTCGAGGGTTGTGAGGCAGCCAACGGCATCAGCCGCAAGCTGGCCGACCAGATATTCGACAAGATCGCGATGTTTGCCGGCTATGGGTTCAACAAGTCTCACTCGGCTTGTTATGGCCACATTTCGTATTGGACGGCCTATCTGAAGACCAATCACACGGTGGAGTTCATGGCGGCGCTGTTGTCTAACGAAATCCAGAACACCGATAAGATCGGCGTGTTTGTTTCCGAATGCCACCGCATGGGGCTTGATATATTGCCGCCCGACCTCAATGCCTCGCAGCTGCGCTTCGCTCCGGAAACCGGCCCTAACGGCAAATCCGCAATCCGCTACGGCCTCGCCGCTATCAAAAACTGCGGCGAGGGCGCGATGGCCGCCGCCATCCAAGAACGCGAGCGCAGTGGCCGGTTCTCCTCGCTGGAGGATTTCTCATCGCGGCTGGATTCCAAGGTCGTCAACAAGCGGATCCTCGAAAACCTAGTGAAGGCCGGAGCTTTCGATTGGACGGGCGAGACCCGTGTCGGCATGTTTGGCCGGCTTGAACAAGTCATCTCGGCCTCCTCATCGCTGCAGCGCGACCGCGCCTCCGGCCAGGTCTCAATGTTTGACGCCATGGACTTTGCCGCGCCGACCCGCACCGCAAAAGCCGGACGCGGTAGCAAAGCCGCAGAGGAATGGTCCAAGGACGAACGCCTCGCCCATGAAAAAGAATTGCTAGGGTTCTACGTTACCGGCCACCCGCTCGACAAGTTCCGCAGCGTGATTGATTCGGACCGATATCGGCGACTCGGCCTCATCGAGGATTTGGAAATGACCAACCCCCGCGACCGCTTTCCCTTCGCCGGCATGGTCCGCAGCATGGAGGGCAAAACGACCAAAAATGGCAAACCTTTCGGGGTGTTAGTGTTGGAGGACTTCACAGGCAGCGCCGAAATCATGCTGTGGGGCGAAACCTTCGTCCCCGCTCGCGACGCCGGTATGTTGGAGGCCGGAAAAATCCTCAAACTCAAGTGTGCAATCCAAGTGGACGACCGCACCGGTGCCCGCCGCCTCACCGGCTATGAGATCGCCGAACTCAAGCCCAGACGGGCGCTGGCCAATGGCAAGGGGCCGCTGGAACTGATGCTCTGGACGGCCCGCCACAGCGAACGCGATCTGGATGACATCGGCTTCATCATCGCCGGTTACCCCGGCCACACACCAGTGCTTCTTCACTTCCAAAACAGCGCTGGCCGCCGCCTAACCGTCGAACTGGGTAGCGCCTTCAACGTCAAGCGAAGCGTCGAACTCGAAGACGAACTCGCCCGCTGGATCGAGGAATAAATGTCCACATAACTCAGTGTCCTACCTCGCTTTCGATAACGAAGCGAGTAAGTCGGATTCCCTAACTGTCGGCTGTGGGCGGACAAATAAAGGATCTAACAAATGCGAAATGCGAGGACTGACCCCATCGGCCAATGGGGTCAGTCCTCGCATGGTAACATTTGAGCTTGCTTGACCCCGTGGTGCTTATAGAGTCGATCC
>CAIKHZ010000122.1 GCA_903827375.1 Akkermansiaceae bacterium | reverse complement strand
GCGAGGACGGACCCCATCGGTCGTTGGGGTCAGTCCTCGCATGGTAGCATTTGTTAGAGATGTTATACTTCTGCCCGCAGCCGACAGTTAGGGAATCCGACTTGTTCGCTCCGTTGTCGAAAGCGAGGTCGAAAGCGAGGTCGAACACTGAGTTCTGATCTTCTTGCGCGGCTCCTCAGCGTGAGCGCAATCGCAAGGGGATTGAACTTGCTCGACCCGGTGGATGTATTGAGGTTGAACACTGAGTTTTGGAGCTTGAAAATAAGTGAGCTAGAGCCAATCAAGCGTGCATCAACAGACGGATTTCATCGATCGGCGATCAGGGTTTCCAATGCTTGTCCGCAAAGTCCATGTAATGCTGCCAATCGCTGACTGCTAGGTCATGTTTGCCGCTGCGCATGTGATAGGCGATGGTGCCGCCTAGCAACGCTTGGTCGGGTGGCGGCAGGTTGCTGGCTTCAAGGCCGGTTTTGCCGAAGAGCGCATACACCGGGCTGGCACGGACGCAGGACTCGAACTCACTCTTGCCGTCCGCCCAGTCATCCTGAGTGGCGCTGGCGACGTAGAGCAGACGCGGAGCAATCAGGCCGAGCAGTTGGTGTTGGTCGATTGGCAGGCGCTCCTCGTGGTTGCTGAATTGGCGGTAATTTTCGCAAAACCAGTAGGGGAAATGAGAGGTGATATCGGAGATTTTTTCACCCTTTTTGCTGCGGGCCAGAGCGGCGCCGGAGCAGCCTGAGTTATTGGAGATGACGTATGTGAAGCGGGTGTCTTCCGCGCCGCACCACAGGGCGGCCTTGCCGCAGCGCGAGTGACCGATGACGGCGACGCGTTTGGCATCGATGGCTGGATCGGTTTCGAGATAGTCCATGATGCGGCTGGCACCCCAGCCCCAAGCCGAGAGCGCGCCCCAGGCATTGGCGGGGCGGGGTGAGTTGCCAAAGATGGCGCGCACGCCCCCGGCAAAGCCATCGGCGCGGTCCGGGTCCACTTCTGACACGCAGAATGCCACCGTCGCGTAGCCGCGTGTCAGGATTTCCCTGACGGGCCAACCGCCGCTGACGTTGGTTTTTTCGAGGGGGTCGGGCTTGACGAAACCGAACAGGAGAAAGGTGGCCGCAGGGGCTTTCGCGGCGTTGGGAATGAGCAACACCGGATGGATCTTGGCGGATCCGTTAGGTCCGATGAACGAGATTTCGATCTCCTTGAGCGTGGCCAAGCCATCCAGCGCCTGTGGATCCTCACGCAGCACTTTCGCTTGGAAGCCTGCGGGCTTTGCCACTGGTCTCACCCCGTACACCTGTTCGCGGAAAATCTGCAAGGTTTGCGGACGCACGGATTTTAGCCAGCCATCCGGCGTAGTCGCCACTTGGCCGTCGGCACCGGCAAGGGGATTGGGGAGTTCGAGGGCGCACAGCGAGCTTGCCAGCAAGCAAGTGGCGAAGCTTGAAATCAGGTGGGGTTGCATGGGCATGGTTGAGGGGAGGGGGCTGCACCTCGGTCGGCAGCTTAGCCAGGCAAGCTGCTGTGCCAAGGGGATTGTCCGGATTTTCGTTGGCGGGAGATTAGAACGGCATTTCCCTGAGGAGACGTTCGATGGCGGGTAAACGGGCATGGTGGCGCAGCGGGGTGTTGAGAGCATCCGCAGGAATCTCCAGCACCGAGTAGGTGGTGATGGTCGAAACGCGCAGGGACGCGGGCCGGATGCCCGCCTTGTCCCATTGACGCATGAAAATGTTAGGAACCGAGTCGATCAGCGAGCGGTGGGATTGTTTTTCCACCGACAGCAGCTCAACGCCGATCATCATGCCCGTGGCGACGTCAGCGCAGATGACCAGATAGGGGAAAACCATCGCCGAGGGCTTGCTGCCGACGGGATTGGGCATGAGTTGGAACAAACACTCGACGTCGGTGAGGCGCTCATGGGTCGCGATTTTTGCGATGAGTGCGCGGTCGCCGGGCGGCATGGGAAACACGAAAGGTTCCGTGTCGAAGGGGGTCCAGGAATTTTGCCAGACGCCGTCGATGCACTCACGGGTGAGGGTGTCCACGGCGTCGCAAGATTTATCGAGGCGAAAGCAAGCGCAGGGATTGGCCTCGAGGCTGGGTGCGACGATAAGCAATTGCTCGATGGCGTGGGTGAGCCAGAGGATCTCAGCATCATCCAGCGGACCCGGGGCGTAGCCGGGCCGGAAGCTGCGCATGGCAGGCCAGTTGTCGCCGCGGTATTTTCGGCCGAGTTGTTTGATGGTGGCCAGTTCGTGACGGGCGAGTTGGCTGCGGCAATCAAAGGCCACTTGCAGGTGGCGGGCCTCCAGCATCAGGCAGGCCGCATCCGGTACTGGAAGCAAGGGATCGAAGGGGTCTTCGGATTGCATGAGCAAATAACGCTGAACGGCTTCTTCATCCAGGTAGAGGGCCAGCGCGTGGGGCCCGTCGATGGCACCCATGAGGCTCATGTGGGCGAGTTCGCCAGTTGCAGGATGACGCAGGCCGATGTGCTGGTCTTCGCTCATCCAGATCCACGGGGCTATGCGATTGAGTTCGTCGGCAAGGTCATATAGGTGGGTGAGCATGGCGGTCGAAGCATTATGGGAGCGCGGCTAGGCAACCATGTCGAGCCGATTTAGGCCAAACCGCGGGCGAGTTGGCGAATGAGCCTGGGTCCCTGATAGATGAAAGCCGTATAAACTTGCACCAAGCTGGCACCGGCCCTCAGTTTTGCCTGGGCATCTTCCAGCGAGGAGATGCCGCCCACCCCGATGATGGGGATTCGGCCGCCCAGATGGCTGGCGAATGCTTGCAGCACAGCCGTGCTTTTCGCGAATTCCGGTCGTCCAGACAGCCCGCCGGCTTCTGCTGCGTGCGGATGGCTGGCTACCAAATCCCGGTCGAGGGTGGTGTTGGTTGCGATCAAGCCGTCCAGTCCACCTGCCAGAAATACTGCCGAGAGATCGCGAATATGCCCGTCGTCGAGGTCCGGTGCCACCTTGAAGAGCAGCGGCACGCGTTTGCCGTGCTCGCCAGCGAGGCGTGTCTGCTCGCGCTGGAGCGTCCCTAGCAAACGGGCGCAGGCTTCCGGCCCCTGCAGATCGCGCAGCCCGGGCGTGTTCGGCGATGATAGGTTCACCGCAATGTAATCCGCCACCGGGTACGCTTGGCGCAGGCACTCCAGGTAGTCGGCCGCCGCGTCTTCGTTGGGTGTGTCCTTGTTCTTGCCAATGTTAAAGCCCAGCACCCCGCAAAATGTCCTAGCTCGCCGCGCGTTGGCCACCCCGGCGGCTATCCCCCCGTTGTTGAAACCCATCCGATTGATGATGGCTTCCTGCTCGATGAGCCGAAATAATCGTGGCTTGGGATTGCCCGCTTGAGCCCGCGGCGTGAACGTCCCAATCTCAATGCTGCCAAAACCCAGCCGCCCAAGCCCGTCAATCGCATCCCCATCCTTGTCCATCCCCGCCGCCAGCCCAATCCGGTTGCCAAAGCGCAGCCCAAGCACCTCCACTGGCTCATCCAGTCCGACTCCAGAGCACGCCAGCTTCAGCAAACCCGCCCGCTCTCCCAGACGCAGCGCACTCAAACTCAAATGATGCGCCACTTCCGGATCTAAGCGAAATAACCCGGCACGAATCAACGGATAAATAAAGTCCAACACCCACCCACTCTGCCAACACTCACCCCCATTGTCCAACCCAGTGTGCTCGCTGTCTTGAAAAATCCACCGGCCTCAAAAATCTCGATTATTCCCGAAAAAATGGCACGAAATCTGCTTTTTGCAAATTTCTGAAAATATTGCTGGTAATTTTTCAATAACTAATATTATTTCCGTATTGTTCCGCCGCGACTCCGCTCACGCAGGATTCTGCGCTTCGAGAAAAACAGAATATTTTCACAATCTCTGCGTCATACCCAACAGACGAAGCCAACCCTCTCAATCACCTCTACCCCCCAATCCTATGTCACACGAATCCGACGGCAGTCTCAAAATCTATTTGCGTGAAATCTCCAAAACCCCGTTGCTCACGGTGGAGGAGGAGGTAACCTTGGCCCTTCGCATCAAACAGGGCGACCTTGAGGCACGCGCCCAGATGATCCGCGCCAATCTTCGCTTGGTCGTGAAAATTGCCCAAGATTATGCCAGTTATGGCTTGCCTGTGACGGATTTGATTTCTGAGGGCAACATCGGGCTGATGAAGGCGGTGGAACGCTTTGATCCGTCCAAGGGCGGCAAACTCTCAACCTACGCCGCCTGGTGGATCAAGCAATCCATCAAGCGGGCACTGGCTAACCAATCAAAGACGATCCGTCTGCCCGTCCACATGGTGGATAAAATTGCCAAGATGCGGCGCATTGCCGTCATCCTTGCCGAGGCTCTGGGGCGCGAACCCACCGACGAGGAGTTGGCCGAAGAGGTCGGTCTGCCACGGCGCAAGCTGGCAATGTTGCGCCAGGCGTCGCAAAGCCCCACTTCGCTGGATTCACCTATCAATGATGGCGAGGCGACGGAGTACGGCGAAGTCATCGGCGACGAGCGGGCCATCAACCCGCACGATACATTGGCTGACAAAAACATGTTTGGCGAACTCGATGGCTTGCTAGACATTCTGGACGAGCGTGAGCGCCGCATCATTGACGTACGCTTTGGCTTGACCGGATGCACGCCCCTGACTTTGGAAGAGGTGGGTCGGCAATTCGGGGTGACCCGTGAGCGCATCCGCCAATTGCAAAACTCGGCGTTAGTCAAAATGCGCAATGCCCTCCGCAAGAAGGACAGCCAACGTCCGATTGCGGCCACTGCGATGTTCGCGGAAGTCTGAGCATCCGCGCAATAATCAATGCTGCAATGCATCCGAGAAGGATTCTAGCTGCGTGTTTATAGCCGCCGATGCGAATGATTTGATACCTGACGGAAACGCTGGTTCATTGGCCCTTCATATGCATCGGCGGTCATAGACACGCCGCTTCAGTGCGACAGAGATTCTTGTGCGGTACCTGAGGTTCTTAATCCTCGGCGGGGACGTGGGGCTCAAAGGTCATCGAGCGCTCATGTTCCCGGGCCTTGGCGGCTTTTCTGGCCTGCTGATAGAATTGGTCCTGAACGCGGAACAATTTGCGGCCTTTGCTGCGGATGAGGCGATGGGACGAGCCGTCGGGTAGAAGTCGATAGGCTTGGGTATTGTCTTGGAAGAACGCTTCGAGCACGCGCATCAGACGGCGTTTGAGTGCGGGTTCTTCGATAGGAATCATCAGTTCGATGCGCTTGTCGAGGTTGCGCGACATCCAGTCGGCCGATGCCAGATAGATCTCCGTGTCCCCGCCTTGATGGAAAAGGAATACACGGGCGTGTTCGAGGAAGCGGTCGATGACGGAAACCACTTCGATGTTCATCGAGTACTTCGGATCGCCGGGCTTCAGGCAACAAATGCCGCGCACGTTGAGGCGGATCCGCACACCGGCCTGCGAGGCTTTGTAGAGGGCGTTGATGAGCTCCGGGTCTTGCAGCGAATTCATCTTGGCAACAATGCGTGCCGGCAGGCCTTGTTTGGCCCGCTCGGTCTCACTTGCGATCAGGTCCAACAAAAGTGGCTTCATCGCCGTGGGCGCTGGCACCAGCCGCTGGAAGCGCAGCAGCTTCGAACGTCCGGTCACTGCGTTGAAAAACAAGCTTGCATCGGTGCCAAACTCCGGCTTGCACGTTAGATAGGAAAAATCGGTATAAAGTTTGGCGGTGGATTCGTTGTAATTGCCAGTGGCGAGGTGAACGTAGCGGCGCAGATGGCCACTTTCGCGGCGCACGACGAGGCAGATTTTGGCGTGGGTTTTGAGGTTTTTGACGCCATAGACGATTTGGGCGCCGGCGCGCTGGAGTTCGTCGGCGCGGTGGAGGTTGCGGGCCTCGTCGAAGCGGGCCTTGAGCTCTACAATGACCGTGACGTGCTTGCCATTTTCTGCGGCCTTGATAAGCGCGTCGATGATGCGGGATTGGCGGGCGGTGCGGTAGAGTACCTGTTTGATGGCAATCACATCGGGGTCGGCCGCGGCTTCCTCGATGAGCCGCAGAATCGGTTCGAACGATTCGTACGGGTGGTGGAGGAGCAGATCGGCAGCAGCGATGGATTCAAACATTGAGGCACCGGGAACGATGGAGGGCGGGTTTTGGGGTGGCCAATCGGCATCGCGCAGGTGGTCGAACCCGGCCAGCAGTGCCAGCTCCATGAGAGAGGCAAGTCCGGGTGGTCCGTCGCAGGGGTAGATTTCCTGCGGACTGGCGGCGGCGATGGACTGGATCAGCAGCGCGAGTTCTGGCGGGGCGTCGCGGCGCAGTTCCAGGCGCACGGTATCGGCAAAGCGCCGGGCGCTCAGGACGTCCTCCATCTCCCCGGCAAGGTCGATGGCGTCCTCCTCGTGGACGGCTATATCTCCATTGCGGGTGACGCGGAAGGCGGTGGTGGAGGTGACGATTTCGCCCGGAAAGAAGCGACCTGATTGCATGGCCACAAGATCCTCGATGAGCATGAACGCGTGCTCGCTGCCCTCGCTGGAAATCGGCACCCGCCGGCCCAGAGTGTCGGGCACCGGAATCAGGGCGTTGCGGGCGCGCTGGGTTTCTGGATCGAGCAGGCTGCACGCAACGATGATATGCAGACCGGGAATGGCCGGCACCGGGCGCTGCGCATCCACAGCCAGCGGCGTGAGCAACGGAAAAATGCCGTCTTCAAAAGCGGCGGTCGCCCTCGCCAGTTGCGTGGGCGTTAGATCGGACGCTTGCAGCAGCCGGATGCCGGCAGCTTTCATGGCCGGCAGCAGGGTGCCGGAGAGCAGCGTGTATGCGTCGGCATTCATTTTCAACACCCGCTCGCGAACGGCTGCCAAGCAGCGGGCCGGCGTCATGCCTGAGGGGTCTGCGGCCTTGCGACCGCTTCGCCGCAACAGCATTAGTCCGCCGACGCGCACCTGGAAGAACTCATCAAGGTTGGAGGCTGTGATGGCTAAAAACTTCAAACGTTCTAACAGAGGCAACTCCTCGCGCAGAGCTTCGTTGAGCACGCGCTGGTTAAACTCCAGCCAGGAAAGTTCGCGGTTGAGGTAAGGGGCCATGGGGGGAGAGATAGTTAAGACGCAAGACGGCAAGATGCAAGACGCAAGAGGAAGAAGTGCTATGCTCCACCCAACGGCCCGGCTCTTGTCTTGGAGGGAAGTCGTCCACTGCCATTCTAACTATCCTCATCTATCACAACACTGAGACCGAAGACTTGTTCAAACAAATCGGCTTTGGATGCCATCGCTAGGCGCTCGACGGCGGCATCCGCGATGCTCGGCAGCCGCAGGCGCAGCTTGTTCGCCTCGCGACGAATCTCAATTTGCGATACCCGCTGGGCATGGGTTCGCTCGAGAGCGTCGGCCACCCGAAGTAGCGCGGCAAGCTTGGAGACGCGGATTCGCTCATCAGTGGTTAGTGCACTGTAGCTCGGGTGATCAAGGCGCGGTCCGGAATGCCGGTGGTAGCGGGCGATGAGCGCCACCAAGGTAACGTCTAACCGGTCTAACCCGAAAATCTCCGAGTTTAGGATGATATATTCCGAATGTTTGTGGTGGGCCCGGGGACTGATGTAGGTGCCGACCTCATGCAGGATGGCGGCCACTTGGAGCAGCAGGCTATCGTGGGGCGTGAGTTGGTGCAACGGGGTGAGTTCATCGAAGAAGCGCCCGCACAAGGCCGCGACATGCTCGCCGTGGCTTGGATCGGATTGGTAGCGCTCGGCGAGGATGCGGGCCGAGCGAATCACTTCCTCGGCGAAGTTGCCAGTTAGATCGCGTGACAACAGCAGGTCGTGCAACAGGCCCTGCTCGTATTCCGTCGCAGGAATGTGGATGGCTTCCAGCTTGAGCGATTCGGCGATGGCCAAATTAATCTCAAGCGCGGGCACCAGAGCCTCGGCAGTTTGATAGTCGAGTTGGAAGCGTTTGACGGATTCCACCTCGCTGAGCATTGACGTCTCGGTGGTGAACTGGCGCAGCACTCGAACCGGGCAGAGAGGTTGGCTTTGGAACATTCGAGCGGCCACGGATTGGATCTCGTCGCCAATGAGGATGAGCCCGTTGATAGATACATCTGAGAAGTCGAAGCGGATCTGGGCGAGGTTGCCAGATACGTGTTCGCGGATGACTCGAAGCATCGTAGGGCCTTCGGCATGCGAGCCTTCGACGGCTTCGCGGGTTCGGTGCGTGCCCATCCGATAGCTCGTGTAGCGGGTGATGAGTCCGTCTTGAAATAACAGGGCGCGGGTGTTGCCTGGGCCCACATGCACCACCAGCGTGGTGTTTTGGCGCAACTCTGGCAGATTTTGGAGTCGACGCCTCGTTTTTAGATAGATCAGGCGCGTCATTTCGCCATCGTCGATAATGGCTACCCGCAGCCCGCAGGCGATGCGGATGCGGTTCATCACGGTTTCGTGGTTGCTGGCCTCACTGAGGATGTTAGTCGTCGCTGCCCGGGTCACTTCGTGCGGATCAAGACCAAGCTCAGATAGGGACTTTTGATAGCCCTTGATAATCGACACCACCCGTTCCGTAGTCGCTTGGCTCACATTGCCGAAGCGAAAAATGTCCCGGGCAATTGGAGCGGGTTGTTCAAGGAAATCCAGCGGCACCAGTGTGCCGTTGGGATTTCGCTCGGCGACCATCATCGATACCGAGCTCGCTCCAACGTGCAGAGCGCTGAGCAGCGTGAGCGGGCTGGCGGGCTTGGCTCGCAATTTGCGGGTGCGCGGCATGCCGGATCACAACCAAAATCTCCTGCCGGCGCAATCGCGATCTTCGAATCGGACCATTTCTTTACCGTTCAAATACATTCCGCATGATCACGACGCAGGACCAGGGATCGAATTCGAGGGTTATGGCAACATCTGCGGCTGCTCCTAGTGCGACGATGTGAGAGACATCCTATGTTCCACTGCGGTTGGACAGCCCCCCTGTTTCCAGTCGGATTTGTAGCAGGCGGTTTCGGCCTTGGCGAGCGAATTGAGAGATATGGGTTGCATGCGGTGGCGTGTTGCCTCCGCCCTACAGATCTTGGATGCGCTCTACCGGCAGGCCGGTGGCCAGCGAGATGGTGGCAAGCTCAATTCCGACCGCCTTCATGCCCGCTGCCGCCTCGAGCAATCCCAGAGTTTTACCTTCGGCACGGCCCTCGGCGCGGCCCTCGGCGAATTTTCCGCTCATCAGGGTGCGTTCCCGGCTCACCAAGTCCCAGAACGAGTCGTAGTGATCCAGTTGAGCCGGACTGAAACTGCATTCTTCGGCGATGCTCATGGCCTTGCGCAGGGGTTCGGTGATGCCCACTTGTTCGCGGAATTCCTCCACTGTGGAGTGCCCCTGGGTGCCGGCGTGGCCAGCTTCTTGCAGGAACTTCAGCCAAGCCCAGCGCAGCTTGCGCGCCTCCTTCGGGCGAGTCTCGCGGTATTTCGGCAACTCGATAAACACCAGTCGCAAGCCTTCTAACACCCGCTCAGGCCTGCCCGACTCCACGATCCGGTAGTCGTGATAATAAGTGTCCGGGTCGGGTTCATAAGTGTCGTCGAGGATGCTCAGGCCGTACACCGGGCAGAGCATTTCGTAGCGCTCCCCTTTTTCCAATTGGCGCACATAAGCCTTGCTGGCATTGAACCGGACCCGTTGCAAAAATGCATTGGTCCAGGCCATTTGCATCTCCACGATGAATTGTCGGCCGGAAGCATCCTTGCAGCGCACGTCCACGATCGAGTTTTTAATCAGTGGGATATCCGGCACCTGCTCGCCGGGAAGATATTCGAGGGAGACGATGAACTCGCTCTCGTTCTCGAAGGGCAGCACCCCGTTGAGAAATTCCCGCAGAATCTCCGGGTGCTCACCGAAAATCCGTTTGAACACCATGTCGCTGCGGGGATCGAGAAAGCGTGTCATTTCCACAAGGATTAGCAGCAGGCACTCCGCCTGTCAATGGTGTGCCGAATGTCTTGGAATCCTATTGAAACGTCACAGCGTACGTCTTGCCAGCCGGACCGGTGGCGCTTAATACCGTCTTGTCGGCGCAGGTGACTGTGACTTTTTGTTCGTCGCCATCGCGCTCGACGAGTAAATCCCATGAGTGACCGAAGGCACGCAAGTCGCGCAAGGCCATGCGCGGCCAAGCCTTGGGCAGCCATGGCGTGCACTCGAACGAGTCCAAGCCGGTGGGGACGATGCCGAAGAGGCCTTCGGTGAAGACGCGCGGATAGAGTGAGCCGGGGCAGAGCATATCAATGGCGTCTTCGTCGGGATAGGGGCCCTTGCAGCCGAAGATCTGGGTCTGGACCACTCGGCGTGTTAGATCGAGGGCCTCCTCGGTTTGGCCGGCTTTGAACAAGGTGCGCAGGGCATAGTATGTCTCGCGGCCCCATTCGGTTGGGCGGGTGGACTCAGCCAGGATATCGGCGCCTTCCATGCGGTTTGGCCAAAGCTTGTTAGAAAGCAGGGCGGCGACGGTGCCGTCTTTGCGTTCGGAGATGCCCATGGCCAGGGGCAGCAGGATCCAGCCGCGCAGGGTGGTGTTATCCTTGTAGTAACGATAGGTGTGGAAGCCTTCGATTTCAGCGCCAAAGTACGCCTCGATGCCTTTGCGCAAGGCGTCGGCGCGTTGGTTGAAATCCGCTGCTGCTGGCTTGTTGAGGGCCTTGGCGAGGTGGGCTGCCTGGCGGTAACCGGCGTAGGCGAGGGCGGATGTGCTCAGGTTGGCCTTGCCGGTTGGATAGCGGTCTTCCATCTCATCGGTCTGGGAGGCGACGATGGCATCTGGGGTGGTGTGGCTGAGGACCGAGGCTGCGCTGAATTCTATCAGCGGCCACAATTCTGCGGCGGCGGCCCGGTCTCCCTGGAATAGCAAGAATTTAGATAGGCCGTAAAGGACCATGGCATCGTCGCCGCGTTCTTTTTGGGTGAGGTTGAGTGCTGGGCCCTCGAACGAGCCGGGGAAGGGGACGATGCCGTGATGGATGCAGTGGTTTTGCCAGATGCGGTACATGTTCATGCCAGCGCGGTTCAACGCGGCATCGCCGAAGAACGGAAACAGCGGACTTGAGTATTCGACGGGATCGTTGGCCCAGACACCCGGTGCATAGATCAGGCTGCCGTTGTGGGTGATAACGCCTTGGATGGTTTCCATTGGGCATTCCAGCACGTGGAATTTCTGCAAGGTGAACGCGAGATTGAGTTGGGGTTCGGGAGTTTCCAGGCGGCCTGGGCCATGCCAGGCGGCGTCGGCCACCGCGCGGCGTTCGTCGCGGGCGGCAGTCGAGTTGAGCACGGGTATTGGAGTTGATGTCAAATGGGCGGCCATGCTGGTGACGAAGGAGATGGTCCCACCGGGGTTGACGGCGATGGATTCGACGCCAGCGCAGCTGCGGACGATCTCCACCTGCTCGTCCACCGCGTCCACTTTGGAGATTGGTGGGACCTTCAGGGTCAGCGGTTTGTCGCTGGTATTGCGCAGTTGCCACTCATCGATGACTGCGGCCTCGCTCATGGATGGATAGACGCTACGGGTGAGCGCCACCCCTTCACTCGTCGGATAGGCGAGGGTTAGCATGCCGTCAAAAGTAGCGCTTGCCGGGACGAGGCAGGGCAGCACCCGGTCATTGACGCTCAGTTGAGGGTTCACCGCACGGCTGGATTCCAGCAAAAGCTTTTTTTGTCGGTTATTGGCCTCGCTTCGGACGTGGTAGAAACAGGCTTGGTAGGAAAACCCTTTGACTGGGTCCACCAGCACTTGCACCACCACCTTGCGTCCTTGCATGCACATCACCAGCGGGTCCTTGCCGCTGCAATCGTGGTTGATGCGGCCGGCAGCGTCGGCTACCCAGAAGGTGGGCGCAGCCGGTTGCGGGGCTGCAAGGCTAGGTGCCATGGCTGCCGCCGTGGCCAGAATCAGCATGATATTGCGCTTCATTGGATGTTCGAGAGAGGGGGGGATTCGGCTAGGTTCCAGACTGGGCACAGGGAATACAGGCACCAACCAAGCCACCTATCAGCAAATTGGGATTCCCGGAAATCCACCGGATTTGAGGATCTCGGTGGGCAAGCCGCCGCATGGGTGACGTCGGGCGCGCCGTTTGGCTGGCCGTGGCCAAATTGTCAGGAATCGTTAAAAAAGTTGAAAATTTCGGGAAATGTCCTATGTAGGGGCCGTCTTTGCAGTCCGCTTCAAGGAATAAACGATCAACCCCCCAACCCTATGAATCAATATCCAAAACTCCACAATGCCATGTGGCCCGGCCTCGTCGGCAAGGGCAGCCCCGGTGCCGAACCCTGCATCGACCTCGATACCATGCTCGACCTGACCGCCCGGGCGGAGGTCAATGGCGTCAAGTTCGATGGCGTGGACCTATTTTTGTTCGATCCACACGTGTCCATCGACAGCAGTGAGGACGACGTCAAAGCGCTCGCGGCCAAGATTGAGGCCAAGGGGTTTGTCGTCGGCTCACTCGTTGCTCCGGTCTGGCCGCCAACCGGTGGCGGTTCCGCCATGGGCAGCGCCGATGACCGCGCCCATTTTGTCGGCCAAATCCACAAAGCCTGCCGCATCGCCTCACAATTGCGCCAACTTGGGATCCGTCCAAATGGCATCATTCGTATCGATTCGTGCTGCGGCATCGCCGAATGGGCCGAAGATCCCAAGGGTAACACCAGCAAAATCGCCGCAACTTTCCGCGAGGCCGCCAAGGTCGCCGCTGACCATGGCGAGCAACTTGCCGCCGAGGGCGAAATTTGCTGGGGTGGCATGCACAGCTGGAAGTACATGCTCCAACTCTTGGAAGAAACCGGTTGCCCGGAAACCGTCGGCTTCCAGGCCGATATGGCCCACACTCTGCACTACGCGCTTGGCACTAACGCCCCGGAGCATCGCATCGTGCCTGATGCCTTCAACTGGGAGCCCGAGGCCCTTGCCGCCGCCTTGCGCGAAATGACCAGCGCCCTGCGCCCGTGGACCACGGATTTTCACGTCGCCCAGAACGACGCCACCGTCAAGGGAAGCGGCAGCCATGACAAAACCGGCCGCCATTGCCTCGCCAATGATCCTAACGGGAAACTTGATATCGTCCGCGACGCCGGATACTGGCTGCGCGATGACGCCGGCGAAGTGACGCGCCGGATCCGCCACATTTGTTGGGACGGTTGCATGTTCTCTAACGAAGTTATGATGCAAACGGACACTTGGTCTAACATTCTTGCCTCGATGCTCCAAGTGCGCGAAACCCACGGTTGGAACGAGTAACAAAAATCAGTCATGAAAACACTCAATATCGGCATGGTCGGTTATGGCTTCATGGGCCGTGCCCACGCCAATGCATTCCGTAAAGTCGGCAATTTTTTCCCGCTCGACCGGCAACCGGTTCTGAAGGCAGTTTGCGGCCGTGACGGGACCAAAGCGAAGGCGTTTGCGGCCCAGTGGGGATTTGATTCCATCGAGACGGATTGGCGCAAGCTCATCGAGCGCGACGACATCGACGTGATCGATATCGCCGCAACCAATGACATGCACGCACCGATCGCCATCGCCGCCGCCAAGGCCGGCAAGATGATCCTATGCGAAAAACCTCTGGCGATGAATGCAGCGGAGGCCCTCAAAATGGTCGCCGCTGTGGAAAAGGCCAAGGTCCCTAACATGGTTTGGTACAACTATCGGCGGGTGCCTGCCGTGACCCTTGCCAAACAGCTCATCGACGAGGGCAAGCTGGGTCGAATTTTCCACTATCGCGCCAAGTTCCTTCAAGACTGGACCATCTCCAAAGACTTGCCTCAAGGCGGGGCTGGCTTGTGGCGCCTCGACGCCAAGGTCGCAGGCAGCGGCGTCACCGGCGACTTGCTAGCCCATTGCATCGATACCGCGTTGTGGCTTAACGGGCCGATGGACAAGGTCACCGCCACCACCGAGACGTTCATCAAGGAGCGTCAACACACGCTCACTGGCAAGGTCGAGTCCGTCGGCATCGATGATGCGAGTTTGTTCCTGGCACGCTTCGCCAACGGCTCGCTGGCCACCTTTGAGTCAACCCGCTACGCCCGGGGTCACAAGGCGCTGTACACCTTCGAGATCAACGGTGAAAATGCCTCGATCATCTGGGATTTGCATGACCTGCACCGGTTGCAATACTTTGATTATCGCGATGAGGGCCGGGTGCGTGGCTGGCGTTCGATCCACGTCACAGACTCGGATCACCCATACATGGACAAGTGGTGGGTGCCGGGTTTGCAGATCGGTTATGAGCACAGTTTTGTGCATCAGGCCGCCGACTTTATCCAGGGACTTGCCTCCGGCACGCCCACCGCTCCGACATTCCGCGACGGCCTCGCCACCGACTACGTCACCGACGCGGTGCTCAAGTCCGCCAAGACCGGCCGCTGGGAAACTGTTAAGAAATAATTCCAATATCCTATCATTATCTTCATGACCAAAGACTCCACCACCATCCACAACGCCCTGGACCAGGGGCAGGGCATTCTTCGTCTAACACCCACTTGGGTGCCCCGCTCGTTCTGCGTGCCAGGCCGCCGCATCAAACTTCATCCCGACGACTATTACGCGCTGGGCGGCCAACGCGGCGGCATCGATGAGCGCTGGTTTTCCTCAACCACCCCGGCAGAAAACGGTCCTCTAACGGGCAAACACGAGGGCTTGAGCGCCGTCGTTTTCAAAGATGGGGCGGCAGAGACCACATTCCTGTTGCGCGACGCGGTGGCGGAACTCAAGGGTGCCGTCATCGGCGAGCGCTTGTGGCAGGCCCACGGCGCTTGGCCGATGTATTCGAAGTTTTTCGATAATCAGGGGGCGCTGCCTCATCATATCCATCATCGCGATGAGCACGCCAGCCTCACCGGCCAGCAAGGCAAGCCCGAGGCTCACTACTTTCCGCCGCAAGTTAACAACCACGGTGGAGACCTGCCATACACGTTTTTTGGTTTTGCGCCGGGCACGACCCGCGATCAAGTGCGGGAGTGTCTGGTAAATTTCACCAAGGGCGACAACAAGATCACGAACCTGTCGCAGGCCTATCGGCTCGAGCCGGGCACGGGTTGGGATATACCGCCGGGCATTTTGCATGCTCCGGGCAGCCTTTGCACCTACGAACCGCAGCGTGCTTCAGACGTTTATGCCATGTATCAATCGCTGGTCGGCACCTCGATCGTGCCCAGTGAATTGCTCTGGAAGGACACCCCGCCGGACCGGATGGGCGATATCGACTATCTGATGGAAGTGATTGACTGGGAACGCAACGTGGACCCTGATTTCCGCACCAATCACTTCATGCGTCCGAAGCCGGTTCGGCCGGTAGAGGAGATGCGGGCTGATGGCTATCAGGAGAACTGGATTTGCTACAACTGCGAAGCTTACAGCGCCAAGGAACTCACGGTTTTACCCGGTGCTAGCGTCACCATCAGGGATGCCGCAGCTTACGGCATGATCCTGATGCAGGGCCATGGCCGGATGGGCGTTTGGGAGATTGATACCCCCGCGCTGATCCGCTTCGGGCAGCTGACTTATGATGAGTTTTTCGTCAGCGAACAGGCTGCCCGCGATGGCGTGAAGATCACTAACCCCTCGCTGAGCGACCCACTGGTCATGCTCAAACACTTCGGCCCCCTCAACCCGGACCTGGTGATCGGAGCATAGATCTAACAATTCCCCCCGATCGGGTCATATACTTTTTCGGGGGGGCTCCCTGTGGTTTTTTTGGGAGGCGGTAGAGAGACGATCTTTGCCGCTCATGCGGTCGCGCTTTTTCATGGACCGGCTTCAACTTCAACCATCAGACCTTTCTGTCATGGTATTTTGGCGACGGGCCTGAGCAGCTGCGCATCAAGGGCTTTGGCGATGCCAAGTTCGTCGATCTGGCGATTGACCAGGGAAAAAGTCTAGAATCCCGTTAGGCTCCCAGCCTGGGCAATTCTCTGCTCGTTGGCCCAAATCGGCATGCGCATGGCAATCCCGCCTTGAAATCCGTCAATTCCCGTGCATGCTCCGCCCCGCCCATGGCAGAGCCCTCATTTCAATCGTTACCCGGATTCCGCGACTTTATTCCCCGTGAATGTGCCGTGCGCAATTATTTGTTCGAGACATGGCGCTCGGTGGCGAGGCGCTGTGGTTACTCTGAATACGAGACGCCCATCCTCGAAGACACCGGGCTCTACCTTAAAAAATCCGGCGGCGAGCTCTCGGCTCAGTTGTTCCGATTCGAAGACCAAGGCGGCCGCGACGTGACGCTGCGGCCAGAGGTGACCGCCTCGCTAGCCCGTCTCGCCGCGCAGCACCAGCGGGATTTTCCCAAGCCGATGAAGTGGTTTGAAATTGGCCAGTGCTTCCGATACGAGAAACCGCAAAAAGGCCGGGGCCGCGAGTTCTACCAGTTTAACGTCGATATTCTCGGTGAAGCCGGCCCCGCTGCCGACGCCGAACTCATCGCTCTGGCGATCGAAACCATGTTGGCCTTCGGCTTCGTCGCCGGGGATTTTGTCGTCCGGGTGTCGGACCGAAAAGCGTGGATGGATTTCGCCGAACGCCATAATCTGCCCGAGGAGGTCGTACCTGAATTCCTCAATATTATCGACAAGCTCGAACGGGAAAAACCTGACGTGCTCAAAACCAAGCTCGCCGCCTTCGGCCTCACCCCGGAGGAATTGCGCGAGTTCATTGCCGCCCCTGCCAACGCCTCGACCGCCTACCAAGCGATCCAGGCAGACCTGAGCGCCCGCGGATTTGCGGACTGCATTGAGCTCGACCTCTCAATCGTCCGGGGTCTGGCGTATTATACCGGCGTGGTGTTCGAGGTCTTCGACGCGAAAAAGTCCATGCGCGCTGTCGCCGGCGGCGGCCGCTACGATACTTTGGTCGCCACCCTTTCCAGTGGCAACGTCGATCTGCCCGCCACCGGCTTCGCCATGGGCGACTACGTCATCCGCAACCTCATCGAGGAGACCACCCACGCCGCCATGCAGATGGAGGTGTGGCTGCAACGAAACGCAGCCGCTTGCGATGTGTTTGTGGTCGTCGCCGACGACAGCCAGCGCCCTGCGGCCCTGCGTCTGGTCACCGACCTGCGCCGCGCCGGCATCGCCGCCGATCTACCCTTGGCACCGAGCAAGGTGCCCAAGCAATTCCAAAGCGCCGAACGTTCGCGTGCCCGCTTCGCCTTGATTGTTGGCACCGAGTATCCTGTCCTCAAGCTCAAGGTCTTGTCCAGCCGTGCCGAAGAATCCGGCCACGCCGCCACCGCCGTCCCCTGGCTAACCGATCGTCTCAGCCAGCCCGACGGCCCGTTGCTGGCATGAAGATGAGTACAATCTGAGGTCCATCTTCTTCCCTGATAGTTTCCAACATATAACATATAACTTCCCCCCATGCGCACCCACCACTGCAACCAACTCCGCGAATCCCACATCGGTCAGACCGTCACACTCATCGGTTGGGTCAATTCCGCCCGCGACCATGGCGGGGTCATCTTCATCGATCTGCGCGACCGCGAGGGCCTCACCCAGTGTGTGTTCCGGCCTGAGGAGAACCCTCTGGACGCCTCGCTGTCCCACACATTGCGGGAGGAGGACGTGGTGCAAGTGGCCGGACGTGTTGCGTTGCGCCTCGAAGGCTCAGGCAACACCCGCATTCCCACAGGTGCCATCGAGATTGTCGTGACAGCCTTGCGGATCGTCAATAAGGCGGACGTGCTGCCGTTTCAACTCGACAAGGAATTGTCCAACGAAGATATGCGGATGAAGTACCGCTATCTGGACCTGCGCCGCGCACGAATGAGCCGCAACATCCGCCAACGCCACACCATCACCTCCGCAGCCCGCCGCTATCTGGACGACGCCGGCTTCTACGAAGTTGAAACCCCGATCTTGTCCAATCCGACACCAGAAGGGGCTCGGGACTTTTTAGTCCCTTCGCGCCTCAACCCGGGCCGCTTTTATGCACTGCCGCAAGCCCCTCAGCAGTACAAACAACTGTTGATGGTGGCCGGTTTGGAAAAGTATTTCCAAATCGCCCGGTGTTTCCGCGATGAAGACCTGCGTGCTGATCGCCAGCCAGAGTTCACTCAGATTGACATCGAAGCGAGCTTCATCGGCCAAAATGATATCATTACCCTCGTCGAAGGTCTGCTGGTGGCCATGTTCAAGGCTGGCCTCGACGTGGATGTGGCGAAAAACTTCCCGCAGCTGACGTATCGGGAAGCAATGGATACCTACGGATCGGACAAGCCGGATACCCGTTATGACATGAAGATCATCGATCTGGCGGATATCTTTGCTGCTACCGAGTTCAAGATCTTCCGCGGAACCCTCGACGGCGGGGGCGTCGTGCGCGCCATCAATGCCAAGGGCTTCGCCGGCATCACGACCGGCCAAATGAACCGCCTCAACGAAATCGCCATCCAAGCCGGCCTGCCCGTCAAAACCCTCGCCTTTATTAAATGCGAGGGCGGCGAATACAAAAGCCCACTGTGGAAAATTTTCACCGGCACCGAAAAGGAAGCCATCATCTCAAAGCTCGCCATCGAGGAGGGCGATATCGTGTTCTTCGGGGCCGGCGCCATCGACACCGTGAGCACCATCCTCGGCCGCGTCCGCACCGAGATTGCCAGCATGATGGAGCTAACCAAAAATTCCACGGCCTTTAACTTCCTGTGGGTCGTCGATTTTCCACTGCTCGCCTTTGACGAGGAATCCGGCGGCTGGGGTGCCGTTCACCATCCGTTTACCCGCCCTCACCCGGACGACATCCACCTGTTGGAATCCGGCGAGTACGCCAAGGTGCGCGCGGTGGCCTACGACGTCGTGCTTAACGGCTACGAACTGGGTGGCGGCTCCATCCGTATTCACGAAAAAGACCTCCAAGCTCAAATGTTCCAGGTCCTAGGCGTCGGCCCGGAAGAACAGCAAATCAAGTTCGGCCACCTCCTCGACGCCTTTCGCTTCGGTGCCCCTCCGCATGGCGGACTGGCCCTCGGCTTGGACCGTATTGCCATGCTCATCGCCGGCGAAGACTCGATCCGCGAGGTGATCGCCTTCCCAAAAAATAACAAAGGTGCCGACCTGATGTCCCACAGCCCCTGCCAGATCGAGACCAAACATTTGCGCGAGGTGTACGTCCAATCCACATGGAAAGGCTAACTGGTGCGGCGGTTTTGATAGGACAGGATCAGGCTGGCCGAGATCCAGCACGCGCCGACAAGGCCCATCAACACCAGGCCGCAGTATTGCTGCGTTTCGATTTCCCACTTGGAATACCCCGGCCGGCTTCTCTCGCTAGCCCCTGAGGTCGGCTCCGGTAGCTTGCGTCCGGCAAATGGCAATGGCTTTTTGAGTGCTAGGAAAATATTGCGAAATCCCGCATTGCGATAATCATTGCGGAAGGTCTCGGCCTCCCGGACTAACAAATCAATCCGCTCGTTCACAAAAAACTCGGACGCCGGACGTGCCGCTCCATGCTCCGGCCACACCTTCATGGTTTTTACCTCGAGCTTATTGCCGTAGCGAGCAATCCGTGCAATGCGCGACACCAACGCAGCGGCTTCTTCCGGCGTCTGCGCGCCGGCTGCCAGTAAGCGCCGAAGCCCTTCCTTGAGCAATTCGAAGCGTTCGGCTTGCGCCTCGGTCATCTCACCGCCAGCGTCGAGCATCGCATCAATCTTGCTCTGCAAGCCAATGCGCTCCAACTCGAACGGGTTACGGGTTGCCTGCGCCACCACCATGCCTTCGTATGCAAAGCGCAACGGCATGAACGCGGAGGGCACCGGCGAACCGCCGCGCTCGCGGTTGAGTGGCACCTTGTCAAACAAGGCCCGGTTCATTTCCCGATAGGGCACCAGCGCGCCAGCCAGCAGCATTTGCGGCACCAACAACAAAGGCACCGCAGTGAGCGCCGCACGCTCGGTTTTGACGACTGCGGAAACCACCAGCGCCAAGGCTGTGCCGGTCCATGCGGTCAAGGTCATCCACAGCCAATGCTCGACGAACATCCCATAGATATCCAAAAAGTAGTCTCCCACAAGCACATACATCAGGCATTGGGCAGACGCCACCATTCCGAGGGCCACAAATTTGGCCGCGACGTAAGAGGCAGCACGCGATTGACAATTGCGCTCGCGACGCAGCATCGGTCGGTCCCGAAGCACTTCGGTCGCGGAGTTGGTTAGCCCCAAAAACATCGCCACCGTCACACTCAAAAACAAGTACGCTGGAATGTGCAGCGCGGTGGACATATGGTAGTCACCCATGGGTGAGGAGCGCAGCGTGATAGAGATCAATGCCGCCAGCACCGGTGCTTCGATGAACATGCTGTAAATGGTCCCGCGATTGCGCGCCTTGGAGAACAATGAACGCAGGAAATGCGTCGCAAACACCGCCATCACCGTGCGCAACCGCCGCTCCGGCCTGAGCGGCACAGGCAAGCCCGCCACCGCCCCCACATCGCTGAGACGCGACACCGGTCCGGCACCCGGCAGCAGCGAGCGCAGCAGCGCGGCACTTTCAAAACGCTCCTGCCAGAAGGCCGGCGGAAAGCGTCTAGCAGCACCGGTGTTAGAGCCCCCGCCGATGGCGCTGAGAGGGGTTTCGAGCACATCGAACACGAAATCGGCCCCCTGTGCAGCCCCTCCCGCCAGCGAGGGATGGACGATGCCGAGTTCTTCACAAGCCTCATGAAAATACTCCACCGTCCCGGTTGGAGTTCCGAAATATGCCAGACATCCGCCGCTGTCTAACAGTAAAACCTTGTCAAACAAGCGCAATACCAATGCCCCGGGACGGTGCAGCGATGCAATCACAATTTTCTCACGGGCCAACGAGCGGAGTGTTTCGGCCACATGTTCCGAGTCTTTGGACGAGAGGCCGGAAATCGGTTCGTCAAACAAAAATACCTCGGCCCGGCTGCCTAGATCCAAGCCCAAATTCAAGCGGCTCCGTTCCCCACCCGACAGCGTTTTTTCGCCCGCCGAGCCAACCCGCCTCCGCGCAATGGATTGCAGCCCCAACTCAGCAAGCACGCTGTCCACACGTCGCTCATGCTCCGCCAGCGACAGCCCCGGGCGGCGAATCGTCACCGCGTGACGCAAATGCTCGCGCACCGTTAATTGCGGATTGAGTGCCTCCTCTTGCGGCATGTACGCAATGAAAGGCACCAAGCGTTCACGATGCTCGTAAAGCGCAATGCCATTGAGCTCAACCTTGCCGCGGGTCGGTTGCAATTGCCCGGAGAGCACGGATAACAAGGTGCTTTTGCCACTGCCGCTCGGGCCGATGATACACAGCATCTCGCCCCGCCTCACCTCGAAGTTGAGGTGGTCCAAGGCCCGCGTGCCAGATCCGAAATCATGGATCAAATCCTCCACCTGGAGCGACTCGATCTGGGTGCGCTCCTCATCCAGAAAGCATTCTCGGAACCGGCAGCGAACCGCCTGGCTGCCCGATAAGCGAATCAACGACCCGTCCATGAGCACTGCGGTGCCACGCACCAACTGCCCGTCCACCCAGATGGGTCCCTCGCTCGACCTGACCTCCAATGAGCCCTCCGCGCGCTCTGCGTCATAACGGATAAATAACACGACCCGCGGTGCCAGTTTGGCTCCTAGCAGCAAATCACCCCGCGCCAACGCCGCCGCATCGTTGGAAACCAAGTACTCTTGCCGATCCCCCGCCAAGCGGAAACTGCGGCCACTTTGAGTGGCGCGCCGTCTCAACTCGTTGATCGAAAAACTCACCCCAGCCGCATCCCCCAGCCGCTCATGATTGAGGCACTGCACCTTCTCCCCCCGCCTCAGCGGACCGCGACTCCCCGCGTGCAGATTCGTGTTGTGCAATGCCTCCACCTCCGCTTCCAAACCGAAGCTCACCCGCAAGGCACTCATCCGCCCTCGATTGCGCGCCGCTATGAGGCCCTCCTCGCCGGCCTCCAAATAAATTGCAGGCGTGTTCCCCGTGCGTTTCACGTTGAGGAAAAACATCAAATCCTCGTGGCTCAGCGTCCAACCCGGCACCACCAACGGTTGGCGCTCGCGCATCCGCAAGAAGGATCCCGTCTCAAGCGAGCGGCCACGAATCCACAAGGGTGCCGCCCCGGTATTTCTCACAAGCACCAAATCCCCCGTCCGGTACACCCGGAACTCCTGCTGCTGCGCCACCGCCAACGGCGGCAGCACCACGTCAGACCCTATCCCACCAAAAATCACCCGCTCAAATGGCAATCCCTCATCTCCCGCCTCCCCCAGCATCTCCCGCAAAATCGCCGCCCCATAATCCGGCCGCCCCAAGCGCCGCATGAACACGTCGAAGCTCGCACGCCCACGCTCCGAGCGCCCTGACGCATCCACCAACGTGAACAATTCCAAGCCAACTGCCAGCTTGCCCGCATCGTTCAACGTGTCCTTCAACTCCGCCGATACCCCCTGCAGAGGCCGTGGATTGCGCACGGCCCGCTGCAATCGCCGCCTCAACCAACCGTGATCCACCTCTGGAAACGCACTCCGGAGCAAATCCAAAATCATGTCTGCCTCGGCCGGACTCAGCTGGTCATCAAGCGTCGCAAACGCCGCAAACGCATCCACCAACATCCCCACATGCGCGTCGGTTCCCGGCCGCAATGCCCGCAGCCGACCAATCCCCGGAATGGTCCGCAACCACCCCCAGCGCATCCATTGCGGCGGTGTAAACTTGATTTCCTTGCCGTGAAAGTGCCAGGCCACGCCCCCATCCATGCCAGAGCCCGCGCCCACCGGCAAGAACTCCGCAAAAAAGTGGTTTTCTTTTTGCGACTCTCGTTTACTCTCCTCACGCCCGCTAGGCGCTTTTGACCTGTCCACCATGTCCGATCAACCAATCCCCCCTCCAAACAACACTCCCAACCGCAGCACAGGTGATGCCAGCGGCTTTAACTGGCGTTTGTTGATCCTCCTCTCCGTTGCCTGCCTCATCCTTGGCCTCGCCTTTTTCAACAACCCCTTGGGGGGAACGGCCGCCAAATCCCTCAGTTACTCAGAATTCCATGCCTACTGGGATCAAGGCCGCGTCCTCGTAGATGACACCAAGCACCCGCTCAAGGTCATCACCACCGATACCTCCTACGACGCCGAAATCAACGGCTTCCTCAGCCCGGAATTGATCAAATCCCCGGCTTCCGAAGAAAAAATTTCCAACTTCCACGTACCGGTCAACCTCATCCTCCAAAAGGACGAGATCACCGCCATCCTCGGCGATAAAATCCGCATTGAGGCCAAACCCGCCGCCCCTGACAAACCGGCGAGTGCTCCCCCGGCCGAAACTGCAGTGGATGCTCTGGCGACCGGCGACACCCTATCGCTTCCGGAATTTCGCAAGGCACTGGCTCTCGGCCACATCCAGGTCAAGGACGCCACCAATCCACTCCGGATCCTCACTTTTCCAGACAACTCGCAATCCATGATTGTGGGTGCCCGCAAAGTATTCACCAACTTGGTCCCCAAGAAATCTGCGGATGACAAAGATCTGGCACCAGCGCCTTTCACCGTCAGTGTCTCGGTACCCATTCTTAGTGACGAACTCAAACAACTCCTCAAAGACAAGGCGATCTGGGAACGCCACAAAGACTACCTCGGCAGCGCCATCGTCACATTCCTGCCAGTCCTGCTCATCCTCCTGCTCCTGTTTTTCCTGTTCCGCCAGCAAATGAAATCCGCCGGCCGCGGTGCCATGTCGTTTGGTAAAAGCAAAGCCCGCCTGCTTTCCCAGGACCGCATCAAAGTAACCTTCAAGGATGTGGCAGGCATTCAGGAAGCCAAGGAAGAACTCTGCGAAATCGTCGAATTCTTGCGCGACCCTCGCAAATTCCAAAAACTCGGCGGCTCCATCCCCAAAGGCGTCCTCATGGTCGGCGCTCCAGGCACCGGCAAAACCCTGCTAGCCCGAGCCATCGCCGGCGAGGCCGACGTCCCGTTCTTCTCTATCTCCGGCTCCGACTTTGTCGAAATGTTCGTCGGCGTCGGCGCTTCCCGTGTCCGCGATATGTTCGAACAGGGGAAAAAGAACGCCCCTTGCCTCATCTTTATCGATGAAATCGACGCCGTCGGCCGCCACCGCGGCCACGGAATGGGCGGCGGCCACGACGAACGTGAGCAAACGCTCAACCAGTTGCTCGTCGAAATGGATGGCTTCGATACTCAGGAAGGCGTCATTATCATCGCCGCCACCAACCGCCCAGACGTCCTCGACCCCGCCCTGCTCCGCCCGGGCCGCTTCGACCGCCAAGTGACCATCTCCCTGCCCGACGTCAATGGCCGCGAGGAAATCCTGCGCGTCCACGTCAAAAAAATCAAACTCGCAGCAGGGGTGGATCTATCCAAAATTGCACGCGGCACGCCCGGCTTTTCCGGCGCCGAACTGGCGAATTTGATCAATGAAAGCGCCCTGCTGGCCGCCCGTCGCGGGTTGAGTGCGGTGACTCTCGACGAGATGGAGGAAGCCCGCGATAAAGTCCGCTGGGGCCGCGAACGCCGCTCCCTCGCCATGTCCGAAAAGGAACGCATCGGCACCGCTTGGCACGAAGCTGGCCACGCCTACCTCAACATGGTGCTCCCTCACACCAGCCCCCTGCATAAAGTCACCATCATCCCTCGCGGCCCTTACCTCGGTGCTACCATGTTTTTGCCGGATGGCGACAAGTACTCAATCCAGAAAAAAGAAGCCCTCTCCAGCCTGGTGGTCACCATGGGCGGACGCATTGCAGAAGGGTTCCACAGCGATGACGTATCTAACGGGGCTTCCGGCGACATCCGCCAAGCCACCTCTCTGGCCCGCAACATGGTCTGCGAATGGGGTATGAGCGACAAACTCGGCATGATCGAATATGGCGAAGGCGATGCCCCCATCTTCGTCGGCCGCGGCGATACCGGACGCCACCCCAACTACAGCGGCCACACCGCTAAACTCATCGACGAGGAAATTAAATTCTTCATCGACGACGCATTTCGTCAGGCCACAGAAATCCTCAACGCCGCTCGTGACAAGATCGAAGTCATCGCACTGGCCCTTCTCGAATACGAAACGCTCGACGCCTCCCATCTCCGCGATCTCATTGATACAGGCGTCATGCGCAACCCGCCTAACGTCCCCAAGCCACCCCCAGTCCCCGACGAATTGCGGAAAAAGCCAAGCAAAAAGGCCTCCGAGGAGAACCAACCCGACGATCACGGCCCGATCCCCGCTGTGGTTGGCGCTCCCGCCTGAAAAATCCGGCGCCGCCTCAGGCTCATTCGTCAAATCACTGCAATCCCATGAAACACTCCTTGTTGCTGATTGCCTGCCTGCTGACTCTATCACCTTGTGGATCCGCCGCCGAGCCAGCAACGCCCGCCTCTAAACCCATCGCCTTCGACACTCACGACGGCTACTTTGTATCCAACAAATTCGAGGCTACAGCCCCGACGTCTTTTGTGGTTCTAAAGGACCCGGCGTCTTTCGACAAGGTGTTTGGCGTGGGCATGGTCATGAACGACAAGCACCACCGCTTGCAGCCCGCCACCTTTGGCACCAAAATCGTGCTGGCGGCTATTCACCGCGGCAAGGCGATGGTCACCTATCAAGTTACGAGCGTCACCGCCGAAGCGCAAACCCTCGTCCTGCGCTACACCACAGCGTCCAAGCCCAGCGAGTCCGCCGAGTTTGCCTGCCCGCTCATCATATCCCTCGACAAAGGCGATTACTCGAAAGTGCGCTTCGTCGAAAATGGCAAGAAAATCAAACTGGTGGACATGGAACCACCTGCCGCCCCCAAAGACGCTACCGAGGCCGCCGCCGAGCCCAAGCTCTAGAGTTCTTGGAACCCAGAATTTGGGGTGAATGAGTCAAGTTCCTGAACGGGAGCCGTAGCAGGCTGACTTCGGCGTGAGCTCAGTCGAACGATTGCCGATTCGTGATTGTTGATTTCCGATGGCTGATGTGCCCTTGTTTGGCGCAGAGCACGCTTTTATGCTCACTTCAAAAAACTGCAGTGATCTATCCTCAGAACTCAGTGTTCGACCTCAAAAGCGCCACGGGGTCGAGTCAGCTCAAATGTTACCATGCGAGCAGCAACCGCCGGGTGGGCGGATAGAGTTGGAGAGTAAGTCGCCGCATGACTCATCTGAAAATAGTGAAAAGCCTCAAATTTCAGGCATTGATAATCAACGGATTACAGCGACTTACTC
>CAIKHZ010000121.1 GCA_903827375.1 Akkermansiaceae bacterium | reverse complement strand
GGGGATTGGGGATTGGGGATTGGGGATTGGGGATTGGGGATTGGGGATTGGGTGGGCGAAGGGAAAAGGGTGGAGGAATGGGCAGCACGGCCTGTCGCGCAGTGGTAGGAAATCCCGCATTCATTGGAAAGCTCAAATTCCCTGGCCTAACACCCGTCTGCGGCACGGCAGGCTCGCGCCATGTGGCTGCGTGCCTCCGGCCGCAGGCCGTGCGTGCTGCGTCTCGCAGCGCGAGCCAAGTGGCTGCCCATGCGTTGAGACTTATCTTGCGCTTGTATTCACTTTCCCATGGGCGCAGCGCCTATGAGAAAGTGAATGGAAAACCAAACATCGAAATCTTCGAATGCGCAAAATAGCAGAAAATCACTCATTTCATTCATGGCGGCACTTGGGAACGTTAAAATCCATTCAAAAACCTTCATTTTGAAGAGTGAGTTTCAGGAGTAGGTGTTAATTTGCCAAATAATTGGCAAATTTGTATTGCTTCTTGATTTCGGAAGCCGCAAGTTGTGTCTGGAACTCGTATTTTTATGAAAACAGAGCAACTCGATGGAGCGCAGGCCTTGATCAAAACCCTGGATGATCTCGGCATCGAATATATTTTTGGTTATTCCGGCGGTGCTGCGCTGCCGATTTTTGATGCGCTGGAAACGGTCAAGACCAACATGAAGTTTATTTTGGCGCGTCACGAGCAGGGTGCGGTGCACATGGCAGATGGCTACGGCCGGGCCACGGGCAAGCCCGCTGCAGTGCTGGTGACCTCTGGCCCTGGTGCCGGCAACACCGTCACAGGGCTGATGACCGCGCAAATGGATTCGGTGCCGATGCTCATCATCTGCGGCCAGCAGGTGACATGGATGCTCGGCAAGGACGCCTTCCAGGAAGCGGATATTTTTGGTATCACCATGCCGGTGGTGAAGCACAATTTTTTGGTCAAGGAAACCAATGATCTGCCGCGGGTCATCCGCGAAGCTCACCACATCGCCACCACCGGACGGCCTGGTCCGGTGCTCATCGACGTGCCCAAGGACGTTTCGCAGGGGCCGTTCAGTGGCGAGCTTGATCCGCCGTTGGATCTGCCAGGCTATCATCCGGAAAGGGCGTTTGATATTGATTTAGGACTCATTGATGAGGCGGTGCAGCTCATTTCCCACGCCAAGCGGCCGGTGATTTTGGCTGGCCAGGGAGCGATGATCGCCCGCGCCAGCAGTGAGTTGATGACATTTGCCGAAACCCTGGGCAGCCCGGTCACGAACACATTATTGGGCAAGGGTGTGTTCCCAGAAACCCACAAACTTTCATTAGGCATGATTGGCATGCACGGCACCGCTTATGCCAACAAGGCAATTTGTGAGGCGGATTTGATTTTCAATGTCGGTTCGCGCTTTGACGACCGGATCATCGGCAAACCGAAGGAATTCGGCAAAAATGCCAAGATCATCCACGTTGACATCGATCCGGCGGAGATGAACAAGATGATTCGGCCTCATATTCAGATCGTGGGCGATGCCAAAGCCGTGCTGGACGCGTTGAACAAGCGAATTTCCAAATTGGAGACGGCGCCGTGGCTGGCGACGCTGGACGGCTACAAGAAGAAGTACCCGTTGAGTTACAAGAAGCAGGGCGGGCTGCGGATGCAGCAGGTGATCCAGGAGTTTTACAAACAAACCAAGGGCAAGGCGATTGTGGCCACGGATGTGGGCCAGCACCAGATGTGGGCGGCCCAGTTTTTCCTCAATGACCGGCCGCACGAATGGCTTTCCTCGGGTGGCGCGGGCACGATGGGCTTTGGTTTTCCGGCGGCCATCGGGGCGCAGTTTGCCTGTCCGGACAAGACGGTTATTTCGTTTTCCGGGGATGGTGGTTTTCAAATGACTTGCTTTGAGCTAGCGACGGTGGCATTGCACAAGTTGCCGGTCAAAATTGTGGTCCTCAACAATCATTATTTGGGGATGGTGCGCCAGTGGCAGGAATTGTTCTTTGACGACCGCAAGTCTGGCGTGGATCTCATCGGCAACCCGGACTTTTGCAAACTCGCCGCCGCCTACGGCATCCCCAGCGTGCATATCAAGCGCCCAGCCGACGTCACCCGCATGGTAAAAAAAGCCCTCGCCTATCGCGACGGGCCGATGCTCATTCATGCCGAGTGCATCAAGACCGATAACGTGTTTCCAATGATTCCTGCCGGGGCGGCCCTCGAAGACATGCTCATCGAGCCGCCCAAACACAAGATGGCCAAGCCCACCGGTTCCACGTGAGCGATACCATGGATTCTAACCGACTAACCCGCCCCCTCATGCAAGCCACTCCTTCATCCGCCGCGACCCCCGTTGAAACTTCGCCCAGACAGGTGCCGCACACACTTTCGGTTTACGTCAACAATCGCCCCGGGGTGTTGATGCGCATTTGCCAGGTATTCGCACGACGCGGCTTCAACATTGATTCGCTCGTCGTCTCGCAGGGCCGAGATGCGCGTTTTTCACGCATCACCATCGGCCTCACTGGCGACCCTGAAGGCTTGGAGCAAATCGTCAAGCAGGTGGCCAAGCTCATTGACGTGATCCATTGCTCCGAACACACCCCTGATAACTCAGTGACCAAGGAAATGGTGCTCATCAAAATCCGCTGCTCACCTAACGAACGCTCCCAGGCCCTGCAAATCACCGAGCACTTCGCCGGCAAAACCGTCGATCTGACCCCTGTCTCGATGATCGTCATGATCACTGGCGACAGCCTCAAGCTCGACTCCGCCGTTGCCATGTTCTCACAGTTTGAGATCATCGAAACTGTGCGCACGGGCAAGGTCGTCATGGCCCGCGGCCAACAACCAACGTGACCGCGCTCAGGGTAGGCGCGTCAAATCCCATTGAAGCACCCGTGCAAAATCCCTGCAGGCAACAGTGAACATCTAGGCCGGATATTTTTGAGATTGATTCCTTCCGCCACCACCTGACAATCCCCACCGCCATGCTTGATATCCGCGTCATCCGAGACAACCCCACCGCCGTCCAAGAACGCCTTAAAACCCGCGGCGGCGACCATTGGAAACTCGTCTCCGAAGTCATCGCCTGCGACGAAGTGCGACGCATTTTGGAAACGTCCAAGCAGCAATTTCAAAGTTCCCGGAAATCCATCTCCAAGGACATCGGTGCCCTCAAGGCCAAAGGCCAGGATAGCACCCTCATCGAGGCCGAGGTGCGTGCCATCAACACCCAAATCGCTGAGCTGGAGGCCGCCGCCGAAGCCGCTGCCCTCCGCCAATCCGACCTCCTCCTCAACATTCCCAATCTCCCCCACGAGGCCTGCCCGATCGGCAATGACGAGTCCGCCAATCCCGTCGTCCGTGAGTGGGGTACCCGGCCCACCATCGACCAGCCCAAGGATCACGTCGAACTGGCCACCGCCCTTGGCTTGATCCACTGGGACGACGCCATCCGCATCGCCGGTGCCGGCTTCGCCGTCTATCGAGGCCGCGGTGCCCGACTCGAACGCGCCCTGATCAATTTTTTGCTAGATACACAGACCGCCAACGGCTACGAGGAAGTCAACGTCCCCCATCTCGTCAAACGCGAGTGCATGGAAGGCACCGGCCAGCTGCCGAAATTCGAGGGTGACATGTACGGCACCGAGCCTGGCGAAGCCGATGGGCGCAACTCGTTGTTTCTAGCACCCACCGCCGAAGTGCCCGTCACCAATCTCTATCGCGACACCATCCTGCCGGAAGCCGCGCTGCCTGTCAAAATGGTCGCTTACACCCCGTGCTTCCGTCGCGAGGCGGGATCCGCCGGCCGTGATAACAAGGGCATCATCCGCATGCACCAATTCGACAAGGTCGAACTCGTCCAAATCGTCCATCCAGACACCGGCTTTGAGGTGCTGGAACGACTCACCGGCCATGCCGAGTCCATCCTCCAAAACCTCGGCTTGCATTATCGAGTCATTGAATTGTGCAGCGGCGATGTCGGCCAATCCTCCGCAAAAACCTACGACATCGAAGTTTGGGCCCCCGGCCACGGCAAGTACCTCGAAGTCTCCAGTTGCTCGTGCTTCGGCGATTACCAAGCCCGCCGTATGCGACTGCGCTTCAAGGACAGCGAAGGGAACAACCGCTTTCCCCACACCCTCAATGGCTCAGGCACCGCCCTGCCCCGGCTCTACGTCGCTTTGCTGGAGCAGTGCCAGCAACCTGACGGCAGCATCCGAATCCCCACCGCCTTGGTGCCATATTTCGGCGCAGCGAGTATCGACTGAACGCGGCCCGCCTCCGGACCAGCAAGTCGCACGAGGCATGCGTTTCAAGTGACGGGCATTTTCGGGATGGCTCGCACCAAGCGATTTTCTCCAAGCCTAGGCATCCACAAGCCCTTGCAGAATCGTGGGGAAGTAATCGGTATGCGGGGTGATCTCGCCTTTCTTCTTTTTGCCGAAAAACCGCTTGCTGACGATTTCCTGCACCTCCGGGCTGGCCGTATCGCGGAGGTCTTCAAGCTCGTCCCACTCGCTGACGAGACCCTCGACTTTCTTTTGGAAGGTGAGCAGGCGCTTGGCGAATTCGATGTTCGGAAGAGTGATCTTCACCACCCGCGCCTCGGCATCCCACGCGTTGTCCACCAGTTCCCGGAGGGCGCGTTCACTGGAGGTGTAGCTTTCACCGAGGAGGGCGGAAAGCCGGGGATCGACGGAGAAGCGGGCGGTGGATTTCATGCTTGTGCGAACCCGTGGACTATTTTTTGTCAGGCCAGTTGTCCGCGAGAAGTTCCACAAACCTTGTATTCTTAAGAGTTGAGTCTTCGTTGCCCCCGTGCTGTTTGATGAATGCTTTCTGGGTCTTGTGGAACTGTTCAACGGACTTATCAAACCATGCTGTGCATGCATGTTGGGCAAGTTGTTCGAACGCTTCTTTCACAGATGGATTGGCCGGATTCTGTTGATGTTTATCCAGTAGAGCCACGATCTTGTCCTGAACCGCCAGGCTGATGAGCCAGCCGAGAAAATAGGTCGCCTTTCGAAGTGCTCCCTTTTTCTTTTTGTCGGTCTCGGCGGCGATGCGCTTGCCGCATTCCTCACGCAGTATCCATGCGATCAGGATTTCCAAACAGCGCCGCCGGCCGATTGCGTCGAGTTCGGTTTCCTCACTAATCCGCCTGGCTGCATCTTCAGGTTTTTCGTCGTTCTCAGGCTCGATGAGCGCGAAGACACGATAGTAATCATCCCCGCGGCTGAAGAATTCCCGGCGGCTGAGAGAGTTTCTGAGTTTTGAAGGTGTTCCCTCGATGATGCCGATGTAGGCGGCGGCCGCGTCCTCTTTGGAAAGAATCGATTTATGACCCAGCCGGGCGGGTAGATCCTCGCCTGCTTTTCGTTCGTAACCGACGCCGTAGGATCCCATGGTGCGCTGCAAAACCTTCTGAATGGGATCGTTTGAGAGTAGATCCTGTGGGCGAATCGCATTTTGGGAATTGGTCGCGATGATCAATGCATCGAGGAAAGCGCGGTTCTCCTTATCAATTTCGTAGATGCGGACCATGACGGAAGAATTCCCTTGGAACCGATCCTTCAGCTCCTTGCTGTATTTTGCGTGGTAGAGGGCGTTCACGGTCTGGCAGCCATTGATGATTTGCGGGTTTTCGAGGTGGATGCGCATTTTTCCGCCGCTGGACGGGCGGTCCACCACGATCTTTTCCGCCGTGATGCTCACGCCGTTGTTCATGAAGCCAAACCATGGACTGCGGTCGCTGGTAATGGTCTCGATGATCCGGCGATTCACCTCACGTCCGGCTCCAAGGAAATAGCGGACGTTCATCTCGAAGAGTTCGTTGTTGCTGTAACGGTCCACCAGTCGAGTGAACTGGTTTACATTGACGAATCCGACCGCGACTTTCAGCGGCATTCCATTTGGGTTTTTGCCAATGTCGTGCAGAAGGAACGGTTCCGGACTGCGATCGGTGAGCATCTCGATCATCTCGCTCGCGATTGGCACCCGTCCCTGGGTGATGAGATCGTAAAGTTTATGGATGCCGTAAGTCTCGAAGGTGAAGCCGTAAGTCTGGCGGTCCTGAGCGTAGATGTTGCGGATTTCGTCCACTTTTCCCTGATCGGTGCGGCTCACGTCCTGGCCATTGACGACGAAGAAACATTGAATCCGAATCCGCTTGGCTTTCGGGTTGGATTTCCTGGCCTCTTCGACGGCCTGCCTGATTTCGACAAAAGCTTCCAAGGTCGCCTCGTCCTGCAAGTCGGCCCGGAGGAAAACTCGGTTCATCCGGTCCACAAAGGCATACAGTTCCTTGGTGGAAACACCGCCCGCGTAGTTGTCCCGGAACTTGAATTGAAACAATTTAAGCTCGATTTCGTCACCCTGATCGAGAATCAAATAGGCATCCAGCAATTCCTCCTGCTTGCCGGTTTCGTGAAAATCCGTCCACTGAAGGAGTTCCCAGATTTCATCATCCTGCAGAAAGGTGATCTTCTGAACCGCCAGATACGGATAGAGCTTCTTGAAGTCCGTTCCCTTGATTCTCCATGAAGGATTGCGCAGCGCCAGTCGTTGCATCTGCCGTTCCACTACATCTTTGTGGCTCTGGGTGATCTCGGGATTTTTCATTGGCTTCGAAGAATGGATAAATCGGTTTGCTGAGTGAGTCGAGACGTTTGATCAGGCCTTGCCCGGAAGAGTGATCTTCACCACCCGCGCTTCGGCATCCCACGCGTTGTCCACCAATTCCCGGAGGGCGCGTTCGCTAGAAGTGTAGCTTTCCCCGAGGAGGGCAGAAAGCCGGGGATCTACGGAGAAGCGGGCGGTGGATTTCATGCTTGTGCGAGCGCTTGGATGATTTCGAATTCGTCGTCGGTCAACGGCATCACGGAGAGGCGGGGACGCCGGACGAGTGGAAGGTTGGATAGAG
>CAIKHZ010000120.1 GCA_903827375.1 Akkermansiaceae bacterium | reverse complement strand
CGGTCCCGGTCACGGTCACGGTCACGGTCACGGTCACGGTCACGGTCACGGTCACGGTCACGGTCACGGTCACGGTCACGGTCACGGTCACGGTCACGGTCACGGTCACGGTCACGGTCACGGTCACGGTCACGGTCACTTAGCGACCTGCCGCCGCCAGCCAACGCTCAAGATCGCGACGGAGGATGAAATCAACCAAGCGCAAGGTGTCCCCCGGCCCGATTTCAAAGAGCATGCGATAGTCGCCAGCGACGCGGGCTCGGAGCGTCCCCGGGCGTAACTTGAGCGCACGCACCGTTTGCCAAGCTGACGGGTCACCGCCGGCGAGGCGCCCGGCCAGCGCGAGGGCTGCCGCAGACGCCTGCCGCGGGTGCTGCTTGAGCGATTCCCTGAAAGCCGCTCCGTACTCGGGAAGCCGAAGCGGCTGCCGCTCCCATTCGACGCTCGTGCTCGCGGAATCGTCGGCATCCTCGTGGCGCTCCGCTGGCTTTTCCGATTCTTGGTTCGCCGGCTTTTCGCGGGTAGAGCGGCGGAGTTGGTCGCGGGCGGCACGCAGTTCCCGGAGGGCGCGGTTGCGCTCGTCATGCTCGACCTTGAGATTGTCCTTGAGGCGGCGCAGATGGTCCCGGAGTTCGCGGGTTTCGGCAGAATCCGGAGGTGCCGGGGCCGCTGCGGGAAGGGTGACCTTATCCTTGGGGACAGTTGTTGGGATCACGATGGCATCCTCCCGCTCCTTGAGCGTTTCCTGCATGGAATCGATCTGGGCCTTGAGCCGCTGGATTTCGGCATCACGCTGAACTACCCGCGAGGACGTCTCCGCACGGATTTTCTCAATATCAATGGCATGACGGGCTTGGTCGAGCGAGGCTTGGGCGGTGCCCTCCACAATTTCGTATCCCGGTTCATTGTCATCAAGTCCAAGGATATCGCGGGCGTCTTCAATATCCTCTATCAGCATGTCCTGATTGAGCGCTCCACAGACTGAGAGAACTCCGCGCGCCACCAAAATCCCGAGGGCTGGATCGGTCAGGATAGCCGCATACCCAAGCTCGCCGAAAAGCATTTGGACGGTTGATGGATCATCCCCGGATCGCTCTGCCTCAAACGCTTCGCGGGCTTTCTCACGCAGCAGTCGCGGGCGTTCTTCCGGGGGTGCCAGCAGAACCTCCATCTCGAACGACACCTCGACGGCTCCGGGTGCCCAATCGAGGATCCACCGCAGCGCCTCGGTTTCCCTGGCCTCGAAGAATTCGTAGGCGATGTCGTCAAGTGTACCGTCAGAAACCGCCTCACGACCGATGGTTTCAACTATGGCGATGGCGCGGGAAAATTCGTGGTATAGCGCGAGCCTGGTGGCCACCTGTGCGGCAAATGCTGGGATGAGGAGCTTGGGATTGAGCGCGCAGAGTTCGTAGGGGCGCATTTCGCTGATTCGCCGGGCGGTTAGGATCAATTCCGGATGGGCCGTCGCGTCGGAAATCGTTACACCATCAACCGCGTACTGATCACTCGTGCTGAGTTTTCCGTCGCAACACTGTTTAAACTTCTTCCCGCTGCCACAGGGGCAGGGATCATTGCGTCCCGCCTTGGGAAGTGCGCGTTTCAATGTCCCTCCACTGCCCAAGGTCGCCTCTGCCACCGGGCTGCTTGGAATCGTGACATCCCACGCTGCCTGCGTCACGGATTTACGCGAATGTTCCAATATCCGCCGCGTCTCGTCATCGCCGTGCACGTCGCAGTTGAGAATGTTGGCCACAACCGTGTCGCCGGAGAGTGCAGCAACAGTCTCCAGGATGCCTCTGATTAAAATCTGGTTCGCACGCACCACGTCCCGGCAAACTTTGCGGGTAAGGGCAAGAAATTCCGGCGGCGCGGATACCTCGCGACGTTCGTAGTCGAGCCACCCCACGACCAAGGCGATGGCGTTGCGCTCATTGGCCATGCGGCCTGATCGGGCTGCCACGGCCAGTGATTTCGCCACATCTCCGTCGAGACGCAACGCCGTGTTCATGAGGATCATCGCGTCCGGGAGCAGGGCAGCGCCCAGTTCAAGCACCTCCGCCGAAATCCCCCTCCCCGCATACAGGGCCGCCATGTAAAGATTGCTAAATGCCTTCGCATCGCGCCCGTCGGCCGCCCGGCTCAGCGCACTCATGAGGATGAAATCATCCGCAGGCAACCCAGCGCCCAAAGCCCGAAGCGCCGGCCGACAATAAACGGCCGCTGCGGCTTGATTCAGAAGATCACTGACGGAATCAACTTGTGAAGAGAATGGATCGGAGGAAGGCATCGGTGCGTTGCAATTCTCCATGAGTTGAAATCCATCCGGCCCATTCCGCAACCCTGGAATCATTTTTCTCATACGCTGCTTAACGTCAGAACTCAGCGCTCGACCTCGCTTTCGACAACCAACCGAACAAGTCGGATTCCCTAACTGTCGGCTGTGGCCAGAAGCGCAATGCCTCAAACAAATGTTACCATGCGAGGACTGACCCCTTCGGCCGATGGGGTCAGTCCTCGCATGGTAACATTTGAGCTTGCTTGTAACATTTGAGCTTGCTTGACCTCGTGGCGCTTTTGAGGTTAAACGGTGAGTTCTGAGCGTTGTGCCAATCCCCGCCAGGTGCCTTTAACATTGTCGTTGCCGACCGTCTGAGCACGTTCGAATTCATAGCGGGGGACAGATTGGGGCCTCGCCGAGCAAAAAAGGCGTATTGCTATTGATCCACGCCAGGCAGAAGCCCTGACCGTTCGAGCACCGGCCTCGCCTGGGCTCGGAAGGCGGGCAATTGCCGGTAAAACAACCCACCCAGAATGAGACAGGAGAAGCCGTTGAAGCAGGTGGCAAAGGTCGTCCCGATTTGATGGGCGAGGGTGCCGGTGAGCAGGCTGCCCAAAGGCATGCCGCCGAGAAAGGCCATGGTGAACAAACTCATGACCCGGCCGCGTTTGCCGTCGTCCACCAAGTTTTGCAGCAAGGTATTGCTCGACGCGAGCACGAGGATGGACCCGCCGCCGGCCAGCACCAGACAGCCAATGGACAACGGCAGATTGCGGGAAAAAGCGAACGCAATGAGCGCGAGTCCCATCAAGGTGGCTCCAGAATAAATCACCCGTCCCAGCCCGCTCAAGCTCTTGCGGCTGGACAAATAGACTGCCGAAATCACAGAACCAGCGGCCGAGGACGCCATAAGCAAGCCCAATGTGCGGGCGTCGCCGCCAAAATATTCCCGGGCATACACCGGTGTTAGGACGGCGAACGACATGCCAAACAGAGCCGTGCTGCCGACCAGCAAAATCAGGCGCCGAATCGGGCCGAAGCCCAGCGCGTAATCTAGGCCGCTGCGGAAATCGCGCCAGATCGAAGCGCCGCTTTTGGCCACCGGTTCCTGCCGGACGCGCATCGCCACCAGCGCCGCGATCACGGCCATATAGCTCACTCCATCCAACAAAAAACAGTACCCGGCACCGAGACCGGCGATGACGAAGCCGGCGATTGCGGGTCCCACCAGGCGCGCTAGATGGAACATCGACACGTTCATGGCAATGACACTGGCGAGCTGTTCCTTCTTCTCCACCAGCAGCACCGGCATGGCCTGACGAGCGGGCATGTCAAAAGCATTGATGACCCCTTGAACCATAGCGAGCAGGGCGAGGTGGCTGACGCTTATTTTTTCCGAAAGGGTGAACCATGCCAGCGCCAGCGACTGCAGCATGGACAATACCTGGGTCGCAATGAGCAACTGGCGCCGGTTCAAGCGGTCCACCCAGACCCCAGCCACCGGGCCGATCAACAGGCCGGGCAATTGACCCGCGAAGGCGACCATGCCCAGACAGAACGGGGAGCTGGTGAGTTGATAGACCAGCCACACGATCGCTGTCTGGGTCATCCAGGAGCCCATCAGGGACACGATCTGACCCGCGAAAAACAGCCGGTAATTGCGCGAGGAAAACGGGGCAAGCTGCTGTTGAAAAAGCACGGGCGGACTCTATCGCATTTCGGCGGATTCTCAACTGCCAGTATCTCATCATCGAAGACAAAGCTGAGATCCGGAATTCTTGGGGCAAACCCAAACAGAAAGATGAGAGCCACGATTGCTGCCATTATGAATTGGAAAGTGACATATCGATTCGCGGCGCGACCCAGGGAATTGTCGTGCCTGTCGTCAGGTTCTCGACGTCGTGGGGAAGAATCTTCGTTTAGAAGCTTCGCTTTGTTATCATTCTTTTCAGGTCTGGCTACGACTTTGGGTAGCCAAAAGTACTAAAGTATTTTCTCACCGTCCATTGCCGGATGCTAGGCGAGAAGAATATTTGAACATCGTTTGAGAGATTTATGGTAAGACCGGTCCACCAAGGAAACTTCCATGAAATCGTCATCTCTCGGGGAATCACGATGACACGCTCCTTGTCAAAGTTCTTAACTGGCCAATGGCGATGTCTCGTAATTTGATCGTCCACGTCTTTGAGTGCTAATAGACTCGCCCCTGCTGCAGCCAAATCGGTTTCAACGGGCTTGGAGGTCGTAGCAAACGCGATGAGACCTCCTACGATGCCTCCTCTAGAGAGCGAAAACCTTTGCGACGATGTTGCTTCCAGATCCTCTCGCCCGATATGGAATCAAGTAGATTGCGTTACGAGAGATGATAGCGGGGCCTTAGTATCCTTGCACCCCCACGATCTTCCATTCATCGGCGAATTTCCAGTAGTCTTTCATTTGGCTGAAAGTGTGGAGGGCGGCGTTAGAGGTCGATCATCACTTTCATGAGTTTATCGCCGTGGTCGCCGATGTAGTTGTAGGCATCCAGATACTCGTCGAAGGGGAAATGCTTGGACACGAGGGGGTCGAGGATAATTTTCCCTTCGGCGATGAGGGCCGCCGCCTCGAGGTAATCCTCGTGGCGATACATCATGGATCCGAAAACGTTGAGTTCGTGCTCGCCGACGAAGTACATGTTGACGGTTGGATTTTTGGAATAGACGCCGAGAATGACGACTTCACCGCCCTTTTCGACGTTGCCGATCAAGGTATCGAGGGATGCTTGAACGCCAGCGGCCTCGAAGCCCACTTGGAATCCCTCGCTGCCGAAGACCGCCTGGGCGCCTTCCTTGAAGGATGTTTGAAGAACATTGAGGGTGTACTCGATGCCACATTCCTTGGCCTTCTGCAGTTTGAAATCCATCACATCGGTGATGAGCACCTTGTTGGCACCGCGTTGTTTTGCAAATTGCGCCACCAAATTGCCGATTGTGCCGGCTCCCGAAACCACCACATTCTTGCCTTTGAGGCTGGAGGCACGGGCGGTGGAATGAGCCCCGACGGCGGCCGGTTCAATCATGGCACCTTGTTCGAAGCTCATGGAATCCGGGAAGACGACCAGGCGGTCGGCGGGAACCACAAAATACTCCTGGGCAACGCCTGGTGCTTGAAACCCCTGCACCTTGAGTTCCTGGCAGGCATTGTACTGGCCGCGCAAACAGGGGCCACACTTGCCACATACCAACTGCGGCCGGGCGGTGGCCCGCTGGCCAACTTTGGCCGTGGTCACCGCTTCGCCTATCGCTTCAATGGTCGCCGAGTACTCATGCCCCTGCACCACCGGATAGGGGGTTGCCGGATGCTCACCGTGGAAAACATGAATGTCCGAACCACACACACCGATGCGCTGGATCTTGAGTAGAATTTCATTGGGTGCCAATTTCCCGGGAGCGGCAACGTCACGGTATTCGATGATACCGGGCGAGGTCATGATTGCTTGTTTCATTGAGGATGTTCTAACTAATTAGTTTGGATTTGTTATAGGAATCACTTTTCGCAAAACCATCTTGGGCCTGCGCCGGACACCAGGATAACATTGGCGAAGGCTGTGAAATCGCCGGTGCGAATGACAGATTTGACCCGTGTGCTCAATTCCTTGATCTGCGGATGGGTGACGATTTCGACTGGGATATCATCGCCGAACAAGGCAGTGATGTTGTTGAACAGAGAGGGGCTCACTTCCTTGGTTTTGTCCGCAAAGATAAGCTTCTCAACTGAAAAGAATTTTTTTAATTCCATCAGGGTATCGATGAGCATGGGGGAATTTTCGGAGAGCGAGATATCCACGACATCGGCGTTCTTGGGGATGGCGAAGCCCGCGTCCACCACCATCAGCAGATCACCGTGCCCCTGTGCGGAGAGCACCCTGGCCAACTCACGATTGACAATTCCTACCTCTTTCATGGCTGCGTTAGAAGTTAGTGTGGGGCCCGGACGGCGGTGTCCTGCCAAACCTGATGGTGGTTTTGGAATGACTCCTTGAACTTGGCGTAGGCGGCCTTGGTCTCAAACACCTGACTATCATCCCACAGCACGCGCCAGTCGCCGAGGGCTTCCGGCCACAGGAACACCTGGCCCCAGATGAGGCGGTTATTGGCGTCGATGCCGGGGTGTTGGGGGCTGCCATCGCCAGAGATGGCGAGCATCTGAGCTGGCGTTAGGAAATCTTCGGTGGCCGCGCTCAGGTTGTCGAGGATCCAGTCGGTGCGTGTCGCCATGGCCACAAAGCCGCCGGACTTATTTTCGCGCTGATAGGCCCAGTTGAGACAAACCTTGGCGAGAGACATGCCATTGGTGGCGGCGATTGCCTGGATGAGCGGGTCGGTCATGTCGGCGCGGTGTTCCTTGAAGCGGTCGCGGCCCGGGCGGTTAGGTGAGCCTAGGGACATGTAGCCGGTACAGACGATGCCGTGGTTTTCCATGTAGCGGCGCAGTTCGGTTTGTTGGAAAAGCGGGTGCATCTCCATTTGATTGAGCACAGGGCGGGAGGATTCGTCGGTATCGCGCAGCAGCAGTTCCAGATCCGCCTGGGTGTGATTGGAGGTGCCGATATCAACGATTTTACCGGCCTTTTTCAGCCGGACGATTTCGCCCCAGGTTTCCATAAAACACTCATGAATGTATGGCACAGCGTCGGGATTGCGGTGGTCACCGGCACAGCCTGGGGTGTGGACGTTAGGCCATGGCCAGTGGTTGAGATACATGTCCACTTTTTCAACGCCCAGTGCATTGAGCGTGGCGTTGAGCGCCGGCTCGACGTCCTGCTTACTCATGTGACCGTTCCACAACTTGGCGGTGATAAACAATTCATCACGCGAAGAAATATAACCCTTGGCAATGGCCTCGCGAATCGCCTCGCCGACCACTTCCTCGTTCTCATAGGCACGGGCGGTGTCCAGATGGCGCCAGCCGAGGCGGATGGCTTCGACGGTGGCATCCTTCATGTATGCCTGGGCCCAATCGGAATGGAATGTACCAAACGCTGCAATGGGCATGACGGCACCGCTGGCCAGCGTGACGCTGTGCACGGATGCGGGGTCGATGCCATGGATAGAGGTGTCAAAATTCACCATGTCTGAGGAAACATTGGAAGTCGTCATGTGGGTGTGTGCTCGTTAGCTGAGGGGGAATTAGGGGCCGGGGGCAGGGGCACGAAAGCGCCGCGCAACCGCGTGGCGAGGATAGCGGGTGAGGCTGGGTTGCCAAGCAATATTTCAGTGCAAGACGAAGAGGTTTGGCCCAACGACCGCGTCTTTAGCGTTTCAGGGGCTTCAGGCGTTGCGCTCCAGATGCACCGCCACAAAATCGGTATTGGGCAGGATCGACTTTTCCACGCTCACTGCCACCCGTGCCAACGGATGATGGGCGAGAAGATAGCCGACGATGTCCAGCGCGAGTGTCTCAATCAGGCAGCGCGGACGGGCAGCTGCCAAGGAGGTGACTTGCTCCGCCACAAGCGCATAATCAAGGGTGCGGGACAAATCATCCGCCAGCCCGTCAAACCCCTGCTTCAGCACCAATCGCAAAGTCACAAAAAGCGTTTGGGCGCTTGCCCGCTCCAGCTCCGGAACACCGATGTGGCAGAGCACCCGAAGTCGGCGAATTTCTATCACATCGGGCGGATTCATGACTGAATATGGGTTGCATCGGGTGCCGTGGCGGCGTCCGGCCGCAGGTCCAGCCATTTCCATAGAACCTGCAAATTGGCCACTATCAGATCCGGGCTCAGTGCGGCGAGAACCCCCGGATGATTGTAACCGGTGAGCACAGCGATGGAGGTGATGCCGCCGTGGCGGGCCGTTTCCACGTCGTGTGTCATATCGCCGACAAAGGCGGTGAGTTCGGGCTCGAGTTGGTGAGCCGCCAATATCTGATGAATCACCTGACGCTTGTCCTGCACACCGGCATACGTCGCCTCAAAATGATGGCGCCAGCCAAAGGCGTCTAACTGCTGCTCAAACGCAAGGGCATCCATCGAGGTAAGCACGAAGGTGCGCAATCCGCGCTTGCGGCACCAATCGAGTTTTTCACTGGCATAAGGGAGCACCGTCACTGGTGTGGCGGCTGCGGCAAAGGCCCTCCGAAATTGCTCTTCGAGGTGAGCCAGCGGCACTGTCGGCAGCAGTTCGGCGTAAAACTCCTGATAGGGCAGGCGGAACGCCCGGCGAAACCCCTCCCGATCCAAAGCGGTAAGTCCATGGGCAACTAGCACTGAGTTAGTCGCCTCAAGCACCGGTCCCAAGTCATCGACAAGGGTGCCTGACCAGTCAAAAATCAAGTTGCGAAGCTTGGAACGGATGGGCATTTGGAAGGGGAAAAATTATCCGTGGGTGAATTTCACCGAGCGGATGCGCTCGGTGCCAAATTGCTGCTGAATGCGCTCAAGCAGCCGCGGCTTCATCTGCTCAAGGTGAAAGCGCATTGCCGGTTGGGTCACCCGCAGCAACAGGTGGCCGCCTTTCACGCTCACCGGTTCCGTGTGACGCGCTATAAAGTCCCCGGCCAGCTCTTTCCAAGCCGTCCGCATCTCCATCTCGTCCAAGCCATCCGCACCACCCTTGGACCGCAAGTCACGCATGATCGCTGCAACAAATTCTTCTGCCCGGTGGACCCCGGCATTCAAATTCCGCAGCTCATCACAACCCCGCCATTCACCCAGAATTTCCTCTCGGATTCTGCGCAACTCGGCTGGCTTGCTCATCGCTCGCCTCGCGCTCAATCGTCGCCGTCGTCACCGATGGCTTCGACCGGGCAGCCTTCCATGGCTTCACGGCACTGCGCTGTCTCCTCGTCGTTCACCGGTTGCTTTAAAACGTAGGAATACCCCTCATCCTCGGCCCGGCCAAAATTGTTGGGCGCGGTTTCGCGGCACAGATCGCAATCGATGCATTGACTGTCCACATAAAATTTCCCTGAAACGTTGGAACTGTTCTTGTCTTCGCTATCTGCCATAATGGTGTTAGGTGGTTGCGGGCTCTTCTTGCCGCCAGCCGACCCAATTTGCAAGGACTTTTTCACAGGTATTTTCCCAGGTATTTTTTCAGACAGGCGAACAAATCCGGCATTCCCACTGGCCAAGCCGAGATTCTTGGTATAGCGTCGGCGAGTCGCCGTCATGCCTCCCCTCATCCCTCAAGATCCATCGCAGATCCAACGCCATCGTCCGAACACAGACGACTTTGTCAAGAACTCCAGAGAAGAGGATCTTTGGGATCTGGCGGACATCTCAGACGCCGCTGATGCCTCCGAGCAAGCCGCACCCTTGCCGATGCAACCTCGCAGGAGCATGCCCAGCATCCCTCCACTGCCCTCAGACAAGGGAGAATCCCCGCCCGTCGATGCCGATAAATCAGGCATGCCCGTGCTTCCGGTGGCAATCACGCCTCGCTTTCAAAGTCGCCAAAGCGTCAATGTCGCAAGGCTCGGGCGCGTCAGTCCCGTCCGCCTTTCTGCGGATTCATCTGCACCTGAGTCTGGCGCAGCAGTCGGGGACGCCACCCCTGAGAACCTGTTTGAAGACGCATTCGACAACCTCGACGACTGGGACGACGCTTTGCAAATCCCCGTACCCATTTCGGCCGACAATCGTCTCGCCGCGCCCGAAGCCGAGCCCACACCCACACACCCACACACCGCTCAGGACCGATCTGTCCCGTCCACCGATCAGGACCGATCTATCCCACCCACTGCCGAGGACCGATCTGTCCCGTCCAGCGCTCAGGACCGATCTGTCCCACCCACTGCCGAGGACCGATCTGTCCCGTCCGCCGCTCAGGACCGATCTGTCCCACCCACTGCCGAGGACCGATCTGTCCCGTCCACCGCTCAGGACCGATCTGTCCCACCCACTGCCGAGAGAGAACCCAACCCGACAGAGGAGGAGCTTGGGACAGCCATCAAGGAAATTGCTAGATCCACCGAACCCATCGTCAAACCACTGTCCCTTCGGCCGCACCTCGGCCTCAGCAAGCTAGAAGCGGTCAGCTTGATAACCCTGGCCTTATTGTTGCTGGTGGGAGGTTACTGGGTGTACGATCATTCCGTCAACCGCTTGCTTGGCCAAGCTGGCCAACTGGCGAAGGTTACGTTTCCCGTTCACGGCACGCACATCACCGTCAACAGCGTCGCCACCTACTGGCGAAAGCCCCTCAAAGATGGCAACCGGATCGATGCGGTGCGCCGCGGCGTCGTGCTCATTCCTGTCGCCGAAATCTCCGTCCAAGGCGCACCTGGTGCCATTCGCGCCTTGGTCCTCAATGAAAACGGACTCGCAGTGGGCGATCCGATCACCCGGCCCGTCGATGGCACCACGACGCTGACATTGTCGGCCACCGATGGATTTGAAGATATCAGTTTGCACGCGGCCTATCGCACCGGGCAGACCCAACCTTGGACATTGCGTATTTTTGAAGCCTCTTCGGCGAATGCCCAAGGCAAAGAATTCAAGAAACTTCTCGAACTTCCCATATCCCCTGACAAACACTAACATTCAGTTATTTCAGTTCCTTCCCCGCCATGTCTGACATATCCCCTCCCCCACTCGTGCCACGCGAAGGCTGGCACGTCATGCATCTTTTCTATCAAGTTGATCACGCCCAATGGGCGCTCTTTAGCGACGAGGAGAAGCGGCAAGCCAAGACCCACCTCACCGAATTGGTGCAGGAGATCCGCGCCACAGCGGACACCCAGTTGCTGAGTTTCTCGATTGCCTCGCCCAAGGCAGATATGGGCTTTGCGCTGCTGACGCCGGACCTGCATGTTGCCAATGCGTTTGAGAAGCAACTGGCACTATCCCTGGGCCCGGAAATCCTCACACCGGTCTATTCTTACCTATCTCAAACCGAGAGTTCCGAGTACACAACGACCCGCGAGCAACACATCGCCGAAATCCTCATTGCCGAAAAGGGCCTCGTCGCAAACACCCCGGAATTCGACGCTGCCCTTGCCGAGTTCGATGTCCGCATGACCCACTACCTGAAATTCCGTCTCTATCCGACGCTGCCGGACTGGCCGGTGATTTGCTTCTATCCGATGTCAAAACGCCGCAGCGGCAATGACAATTGGTACTCGCTGGACTTTGAGGCTCGCCGCCACCTGATGGCCGGCCACGCCCGCGTCGGGCGGACCTACTCGGGGCGAATCCTCCAACTCATCACCGGCTCCACTGGCCTTGACGAATACGAATGGGGCGTGACCCTTCTGGCTAAGAACACGAGCGACGTCAAAGCCATCATCTATGAAATGCGCTTTGACGAAGTCTCCGCCCGTTACGCCGACTTCGGGGATTTCTACATCGGCATGCAACTGCCCCTCGATCAATTGTTCCGGCGAATCTGCCTCTGACGAAGCCTCGCCTCACACACAAGCGAGGCTTCGCCCAAGAGCCCAAGAGCCCAGACGCAAGACTTGAAGAACCAAGAGCAGAAAACTTGACCTAACGACAACATCCTTGGCTCTTCAAGGGCTTAAGCCCCCACAACCGATGCCTCTCCACGCCCCCTCCGATGACGACAAGCCACTTCCCTCCCGTTTGCTGGCAGCGCATGAGTGAGGCCGTCGATAAGGTGCGCCAGCGCTTGCTTGAAGCGGCGAATTGTCTGAGCCATGCGGGAGTGCCGTATGCCGTGGTCGGCGGCAACGCGGTGGCCGCATGGGTGTCCCGCGTGGATGAGGCAGCCGTACGCAACACTCGTGACGTTGACATTTTGCTGCGCCGCGAGGATTTGCCGCTGGCCATTAGCGCCATGGCGGTGGCGGGTTTCAGCCACCGGCGAGTCGCTTCACTCGGCGGCGGGTCCATGGATGTGTTTTTAAAAATTCCAGATGGCAAAGTGCGCGATGCCATCCATGTGTTGTTTGCTAACGAATACGTGCGCCCCGGGGCTATGGAACCCAGTGCGAGTGTGGAAGAGGCCGAAGACGCCGGGGACTTCCGGCTCATCGCCTTGCCCGCTCTCATCCGGATGAAACTTTCTGCCTGGCGGGACAAGGACCGCATGCATCTGCGCGATCTTCACTCGGTTGGCCTGCTCGACCCAACCACTCTCCCCCACCTGCTCCCAGCCCTCGCCGAACGCCTCGCCTTTATCTTGGCAAACCCAGAAGATTGAATCAAACATCGCCCCCCGACAACATTTCCCCAATCCATGAAAACACCCATCCTTCTAACACTTCTATTCGCTCTGCCGCTAGCCGCGGAGGAATTGCCGTCAATTGCCGCCATGCAAGCGGCCGCAAAACAATTTGTCGCTGCGCTTGATGCGGCACAACGCGAAAAGGCGCAATTTGCGTTTGCTGCTGATGCCCGGGAGAATTTCCGTTTCACACCGCAAGTCCGCAGTGGGCTGCCGCTCAAGGAAATGAACCCGGACCAACGAGCGGCAGCGATGAAGTTGGTAGATGCCGCGCTCAGTGATAAGGGCCACCTCAAGGCGGCCCAGATCATGACCTTGGAAGGGGTTTTGGCCGACATCGAAAAAAACCCGGAGTTCCGGGATTCGGGCAAGTACTACATCTCACTCTTCGGCACACCCGGCGACGCCACCGGCTGGGGCTGGAAATTCGAAGGCCATCACCTATCCCTCAACTACACCATCGTCGGCAATAACCAAATATCCGTCACCCCATCATTCTTCGGTGCTAATCCCGCCACCGTGCGCGACGGCCCCCGACAAGGGCTGCGCGTCCTCAAGGCCGAAGACGAACTCGCCCACGCCCTCCTCGGCACTCTCCTCGAAGCGGGCCGCAAGGATGTCATTTTCAGTGACAAGGCACCTGCAGAAGTCCTAACCGCCGAAAACCGCCAAGCCACCGCACTGGCTCCCGTCGGCAGCCTCGCCAGTGACATGACCGAGGCTCAACGCAAGGCCCTCCTCGAACTCATCTCGGAATACACTGGTCGCCACCGCCAAGACCTCGCCGATGCAGATATGCGCAAAATCAAAGCTGCGGGTTTGGACAAAATCCGTTTCGGCTGGGCTGGCGGCACCCACCCCGGCGAGGCGTGGTATTACCGTGTGCAAGGCCCCACATTTTTACTAGAAGCCGCCAACACCCAGAATGATGCCAATCACATCCATGCAACATGGCGGGATTCCGCCGATGATTTCGGCCACGATATCCTCGCCGAGCACTATCATCAACACAACAAGGATCACGGGGATCATTGAGTTAACTACCCTTCAAACAACCCCATGAAAATCATACGCCAACCCATCCTCGCCGCAATGGCCGTGCTCTTGCCACTCGGGGCCTTCACGCCAGCCGAAGCGGCTCCCGCAACCCTCTTTGTCGCTCCCACCGGCAATGACACCAACCCTGGCTCACTGGAAAAACCCTTTGCCACCTTGCAACGGGCACAACTGGCCGCTCGCAAGGCCGCAGGCCACGATGCAGTCACAGTGAATGTTAGAGCGGGCACTTATTACCTTCCAGACACCCTTGTCCTTACCCCCGAGGACTCCGGCAGCCAAGCTGCACCAGTCGTCTATCAGGCATATCAAAACGAACAACCCATCATCAGCGGCGGCATCCTGATGCACAACCTCAAATGGGAACCCTACAAGAACGGCATCATGCAGGCAAAGGTGCCGGCCGGCTTCACCACCGACCAGTTGTTTGTCAATGGCGAGCGCCAGCCGATGGCTCGCTACCCTAACTTTGATCCCAAGGTTCTGCACTTCAACGGCACCGCAGCCGATGCGATCAGCCCGCAACGCGCGGCACGCTGGAAAGACCCGGCCGGCGGATTCATCCACGCCCTGCACGCCGCTGAATGGGGTGGCATGCACTATCTGATCACCGGCAAAGGCACGGATAACAAACTCACCTATGAAGGCGGTTGGCAGAACAACCGGCCCGCAGGCATGCACAACGAATTCCGCTTCGTCGAAAATATCTTCGAGGAACTCGACGCACCAGGCGAATGGTTCCTCGATAAGAAAACCAGCGTCCTCTATTTCTATCCGCCGACAGGGGTTGACCCGGCCAGTGCTACAATCGAAGGCGTGCGCTTGAAGCATCTGATCGAATTGCGCGGCACCGGCAAGGCACCGCTGCGCTTTGTCAGCTTCAAAGGACTGACGTTCCGCCACGCGGTGCGGACGTTCATGGAAAACAAGGAGCCTTTGGTGCGAAGCGACTGGACGACCTATCGCGGCGGCGCGCTTTTCCTAACTGGCACGGAAGACTGCACCATCCAGGATTGCTTCATCGATCAGGTCGGCGGCAACGCGGTGTTCGTCAACAACTACAACCGCAGGGTCACGCTGCGCGGATGCCACATTGCCAAAGCGGGAGCCAATGGCGTTGCATTCGTCGGCGATCGCGATGCGGCGCGGGTTCCACGTGATTGGAACGATCACTCGCAATCGCTGGGCAAGCTCGACCGCACAGCGGGTCCGAAGACCCCCGACTATCCGGCAGATTGTTTGGTGGACGATTGCTTGATTTATCTATCAGGCCGGGTGGAAAAGCAGACATCCCCGGTGCAAATCGAGTTGGCGCAATCCATCACGGTACGCCACTGTTCGCTCTATGACGTGCCGCGGGCGGGGATCAATATTGGTGACGGTTGTTGGGGTGGCCATCTCATCGAGTTCTGCGATATCTTTGACACGGTGAAGGAAACTGGCGACCACGGATCATTCAACTCATGGGGCCGCGACCGGTTCTGGGGATTGGGCGGCTTGGATCTCAACAGCGATAAGGGATGGGACGCCGACAAGGAAGTCGTCCTCCTCGATGCTCAAAAACAAACCATCATCCGCAATAACCGCTGGCGCTGCGATCATGGCTGGGACATCGACCTCGATGACGGCTCAACCAATTACCATATCTATAACAACCTCCTCTTGCACGGCGGCCTCAAGAACCGTGAGGGCTTCTATCGGATCGTCGAAAACAACGTGATCATTAACAGCGGATTTCACCCGCATTGCTGGTACAAGCACAGCGAGGACATTGTGCGCCGAAACATCATGAGCATCGAGCGCTACCTGCCAGCCGGCGGGATGCCGCCAACCCCCTGGGGCAAGGAAATGGATAACAACCTCGTGCATTGTGAGGGTTTGCTCATCCCACAACACGCCGACGCCCTCTCCGACCAATCCAACCGCGACGAGCATTCCTTGGTCGCCGACGCCATGTTCGTCGATGCGGCCAAGGGCGACTTCCGGGTCAAGGACGGCTCGCCAGCCCTCAAGCTCGGATTTGTAAATTTTCCGATGGATCAGTTCGGCGTGCAAAAGCCCGGGCTCAAGGCCATTGCCCGCCAACCCGAGATTCCTAAACTGGAAAGCCACGTCAGCCCGAAACCCGTGGTCAAACGCCCTCATTTCCTCTGGCAGGCGACCATCCGCGACGTCGAGGGCCTCGGCGACCGCTCCGCCTACGGATTGATGGACGAGTCCGGTGTCCTGCTGCTCGATGTGCCAACAGCCAGTCCTGCGGCCAAGGCAGGCCTGCAAAAGGACGATGTGATCGTCGCCGCCAACGGAGAATCTGTTAGAACAGCATATGATTTTGGCAAATTGCAGGACAAGGCTGCAGGGGGCAAACTCACGCTGCTGGTCTCACGGAAGCAGAAGCAGGTGACTATTGAAGTGAAAGACTATGTGTATGTGGTGGCGGAGAGTTCGGGCAATGCGGAGTTTAAGACCATTCCCCTGACGGCAGCGGCTGGCGTGATCGCCGCCAAGGTGAGCGTCGGCGGCGCTACACCTAACAATGATCCGGCAGCCACTCTGGTTGATGGAAAAATTGGCGATGGCATGGGACCGATGTTTGCCAACGGAGTGACCAAAGGGATGTACAAATTGGATCTGGGCGCGCCTACTTCCATCGGCCAAGTCAACACCTACTCACGCGGCGGAGAACGTGGCCGCCAGAAGTTTGTCCTCTACGGCAGCAACGCCGCAGCTGATCCCGGCTGGAACATGGCCGATGCCAAGCTCTTCACGGCGGTTGGCAGCGTGGATGCCCGGCAGGATGCGGAGTGCAAAGCCACCAGCATTCGTGCCAGTGGAGGCAATCCGCTAGGCACTTACCGCTGGCTGGTTTGGGCGGTATTTCCGATCAATGATGTGGAAAACACCGCCTATCAGGAATTGCAGGTGCTTCCCGCAACTCCGGCGAAGGGCCAGTGACCCATCACAAAGTCAGCGGGAGATGCCCGCTGACTGTTGTTTGAAGAGGTCGCGCAATTCATCGGCGATTGCGGCATCGACCAAATGGCGAAAATGAGTTAGGGCTGTGTTGTTGAGAAACTCACGACCACGCTCGGGATTGGCAAAAAGATCCACCTCGACGAGGATTTTCGGGCCGGCCGGAGTGCTGATCACTGGATAGACCGGGTGATCTGGCTTGTCGCCGCTGTGGGTACGGACGGCCACGGAGGCCAAAGTATTGCCGCGTGCTACCGCCAGGATGGAAGCGGCGGTCTTGGCTTTGCGCGCCCCGCATATTTCGTAACCGAGATTGCGCAAGACTCGGGCCGGGCTGATCTCGGGGTCGAGCCAAGCGCACTGAGCAAGGGCTTCCGCAACGTTTCCGGCGCGGACGGCTGCCAGCCAAGACTCCACCAATGCGCGAGCCTCGGCCTCCGACGGAGCGTTGCCAGGTGCGACTGCGGTGACGTGCGTGCTGCTCGACACGCAACTGGTCCGCCAGCTCTCGGCCCGGCGTTTGGGCTCGCCATCGGCCCAGGTTTTTGCGGCCAGCAGGTTGCCTTCGGCCTGCTCGTTGGGCAGGAAACCGGCGAGCAAGTGCCAGCCGGCGTCCGCCTTTTCAAAAAAGAACACGTGCACATCCAAGCGGTCGGGTTCGCGCACCGAAAAGTACTGGAAACTGGCGGCTGCCACCGAATCCGTCTCAAAAATTCCAAGTGCCAGCGGATGGCGGACAGATGCGGGATCATGCAAGGCCCCCCAAGCACCGGCGGCCCTCAAACAGCCGAGGCGGGCCAATTTTTTGGCACCTTCCAGATCGAGCATGGCTATCAGCGGCTGGAGTGTTGGCGCGTGCAGGGCCTGGTCCAAGGCTTGGCATGCCGCCTGCGGTGTCGGCAGCGGTTGCAGCGGGATGGATTGGCGCAGAGCTGCGGGATAGAGCGCGAGTGGTTTATCATCCGGGAGGGGGTCACGAAGCCCAGGGAGGGGCTCGTGGAGCTTGTCGGACTCCGGCTCATTTGACAGGAAAAACTCAGGGGGTGGATTCACCTGCCAGAAGCCATCGGAGCTCTTGGCCAGCTCGAGTTCCACGAATTTGAGCTGAGGTTTACCCGGGATGCCGGTGGGATCGAGGCAGATGACGGCGATGGATCCGCTACTCGCGTCGGACTCCTGCTTGACGATGCTGCGCAAAACGTCCGGCGCAACGAGCAAACGCCACGGGAGTTTCACGGTTTGAGGGTCAGCGACGGCGGCTTCTGCGGCCTGGAGGCGCTCGTTCCAGTTCTCTGGCAACACTGCCTGCAGCCCGCCTAACAAACCGAGCATGACCGGCAACTGGTGCTTCGCGCAGGCATCGAGGAAGCGGCGGGCAAGCGCCTCGGGTTCGAGTTGGCGCAACTCGTCGGGTGGAAGGGCGGCGCTGATCGCCTGGCGCATCCGCTCAGTCGCTTGCTGTTGGATGGCGTTGAGCTCGATCGCTTGTTGTTCGAGCATCCAAGCTTCGAGGGCGCTGAGGCGTTTGCGCAGGCCAGGGGCGTAGCCGACGCCGGTATTTTCGAATGAGGCGAGGACCGGAGCTGGCAGCCAGGTTTCACCGCGTTTGACGAGGGCAACGGCGAACACGCGGAGGCGGCGGGGATCGAAGCCGCCGGTTTTCCGCACCAGCACGGCAGCGAGGTTTTCGTCGAATTTTGAACTACTGGCTTCCAATGGGCCCTGGCCCAAGTCGGACGCGCTGCGTTCGAGGCGGCGGGCGATTTCGCGGCGCTTCGGCTCCTCGGTATTATCGGTGAGGGCGGTATCGGTACCCGGTTCGAGGTTGAGCTTGCCAGCTCGTACTTTATCGAGAAATTCGACGGCCACTTGGGCCGGTTCACGGGGACCGGCCAATGCCACCACAGGCAACGCAAGCATCAGGTAAAGCGCTTTCACTGGCACAAGCTATAGCTGATACGCGGCCCCAGCGAAAGCCCGGATTGCAGGGAATTTTGATTCTATTCGACGACCCGAAGCAATTCCGGGAATGCCCCGGGCACACCGGCAAGGCGCGGGGTGGCTTGCCAGCCGTCTTTTTCGGCGAGGCTGCGCTGGAGGAGGCGGCGGAGCATTTCCGATCGGTTTTTAGGTTCTGCAAGGATCGGGTGCAGCGGGTCGCCGACGACCTGCGAGTCCAATTGCCAGGCGTGCCGGAAGCGAATATCAACCATGCCTTTGCGTTCCCCCCATTGGAGGCACTCACCGCCCCGCAGGTCGGCCAGCCACACCCCGGATTTATTGGGGCGCGCGATCCACCAACCACCGGCAAAAGCCGCGACGCGTTTGGCATCGGGGTCGTCAGCCACCGAGGCAAACGTCTGTCGCTGGCGCGGAAAGACCGTCCAGCGCAGTGGCGTGGAGCGCCACTCGAACACGGAACGGTAGCCGACCCAGACGTCGTCGCCGCACTCCGCCAAACCGCGCCACAAAAGCAAGTTACACGAAAATGGAGATTCCATCCGGCGCTCACAGGTGATGCCACGGCGGGCCAAATCCCCTGCGAAACCGGCCGCCACCGCCCACTTGGCCACCCCCGCGAGCACCAAATAGCCGCCACTCAGCCCCACGCCCCACCACCAGCGGCGGCGGCGCTTGGCTTGCTCCTTTTTGCTCCGTAACCCCACCAAACTCAACAACATCACCGCCATCGGCAGCACAAACAAACCATCGCCCCGATCCAACAACCAAATGCCAACCCTCGGTCCCGGATACGGCCAGAGCACTTGCACGCCGGGCAGGCTGAGGGCATCGACGAGCAAATGGACGCTCCATGCCAGCGCAACAAACCCGCCGGCTTGGCCTCGCGTCACCTTCGCCTGCCTCCACAACTTGGCAGTGTTACGAGGCAACACCAGGAGCAGCGCCAGCATCAACAGAGGTGAGTGGCTCGCAGCGGATACCTGGGCCAGCCTCCCAGAAGTGGATAGAAATAGCGCCAGCAAAGCATCTAACAGGTCGGGAAACACTCCCAACAGCAAGCCCCAGCCCAACGCCCGGTTGCCCAGGCGCTTGCCGAGCATGAGTTCTCCGAGCGCGGCTCCCACCGCTGCATGCGTGATCCAATCCATCCCCCCCCGAGCATCCCGCCCCCGGCTGATTCGTCAACCGGAAACTAGCGACGACGGCTGTTAATCGGCAATAGGTTCGCCTTCCGGGGCGTTTGCCGGGCTTAGTCGGGCGATAACCGCTGCAAAGCCAACCGACTGATCCGGAAATTGTGCTAGGCCCGTCTTGGCGGCCGCCAGCGGGGTGAGACCAGCCTTGTTAGCCGCCGTTGCGTCGGCACCTTTCGCCAATAGTGCAGCGACGATAGTGGCATGGCCGCGCTGCGCAGCGATGATCAGGGCGGTATTGCCTTGTTTGTCGGCAAACTCTGGAGACGCTCCGCTCTCCAACAACTTTGTCACCACCTCCTTCAAACCGCTCCACGACGCCCACATCAGCGCCGTCCAACCGTCATTGTCACGGGTATCCGGCTTGGCACCATGGGTTAGCAACAACTCGATGAGCGCCGTGCGCTTGGCATCCGTGTCGCTGAGAATATTGCCCAGTTGGATCCCCAGCCCGGTGAGTGCCGCAGCGAGTTGCTTGTATTCCGGCTTGGTGCTGTTACCCGGTTCAATCCCGCAACGAGAGAGCGCATCGACCAGCGCTTGTTCCTTGGGACCGAGTGGTTTCGGCGAGGCGAAATTGACAAACGCGGCGCGCATCAGGGCGGTCCTCCCCAATTCGTCTGTCTCATTGGTAACGCTCTCGCCCTTCTGGACGAGTTTTTCGACTTCTTTGGCATCCGACTGAATGATGGCGGTGACGATGGGATCGTCCTTTTTACCATCCCCTTTCAGCAAGGCTACCGTGTAATTGACCCCAATGGCGAGCACACTGGAAACCACGCAGAGGATCAGCGTATCGATCAAAATTAGCTGGTACTTTCTCATGACGGGCGGGTTTCCGTGGAGCTTGCTTCGGCAGGTGCCGGCGACTGCTGGGTGAGAAAATTGCGCAATGCGATGACTGCCAGCGGGCTGAGAGCTGCTAGAATCAGATAGATAAGCCACATGAACTCTGGCGAGTGGCCGAAGGTCACGTTACCGGTGTCAATTTTCGGGCGGATTCCGTCATAGCAATACTTGGAGATGAGGATGCCGCTGACGAAGCCGTTGATGGGTTTGGCGATGAACATCGGCATGGCGGCCAGCGCCATGTAGGAGGAAACCTTGTCCGGCGGAGAGGCCGAGGCGATGTATTCGGTGAAGCGCGGCATGAAGATGAGCTCGCCAAAGGCGAACACCACAATCTGCGCGACGATGACAAAGAGATACGCCTGAGTGGCATTGTGAATCCCGGGCAAGCGCATCACCCACTCCGGCGGCAAGGCCAAAAACACCAATGAAAACGCGGAGATGGCCATCCCGAGGATGATGAGCCTGACGGTAGGGAAGCGGTTGATGATAGGAATGATGGCAATGAGGCCCAGCACGATGATCAAGGGATTGATGGCACTGGCCAAACCTAGCTCGAAATCCGTGTAGAGCACCCGCGTGTAATACTTCGGCATCACCAGCATTTGGTTGGTGAAGATGAGCCGCACCCCGATGGTTAGGGCGAGAAACAGCAGCAATTTCTGAAAAGCGCGCTCCTGCCACACTTCCGCCAAAATTCCCAGCGGCCGCTTGTTGTCATTCGCAGCACTGGCCCGCTCACTCTCCTCGGCATAATTATCTTCGCGCAGCAGCAGCGCGCAGCCGACGGCACACAGCGACATCAGGAACCCGAAATCCAGAATGGCGAGTTTGCCGCCTGCGTCGCCCCAGATTTTGGCGAAGCCATCGACGATGAGCGCGTTGGCGATGATCGCGCCGATGTTCATCATCAGATAATAGACGTTGAAGCCCGTCGCACGCACCGCCTTGGTGGTGTACCGCCGCAGCGAGGTCATCGTCACAGGCGTGATGAACGCCGTGCCCAGCGACATGACCAACAACGTGCCCTTGACCACCCACTGCAAGGCTTCGCCGTGCAGCAGCACCGGTGCCACCCCCAGCCCCAGCCGAGACACCGCTAACAACCCAAAACCCACGAAGTAGCTCTTCCGGATGCCCATCACGTCGCAGATCGAGCCGACGCCAAACATGAAGGCGGTGACAAACAGCATGTAAATGCCAAACCACTTGCCCGCATCCACATCGTTCAACCCGCAATTGGTCGTCAGATAGATCGTCAGCACCGTGACCATCGAAAAATACGCCAGCCCATCAAAAAATTGAATCGCATTGGTCAGCCAAAAATCCCTCGAGGCGCTCTTGAGAACCTTGAACTCCGAAAAATAGTTGAGCACCGGGTTTGACATGGATTTTTTGGAATTTCGGGAATCAGGGGGGGCTTGGGCAAAATACCGCCGGGGGGACTCGAACCCCCACGACCGTGAAGTCAACGGATTTTAAATCCGCAGCGTCTACCATTCCGCCACGGCGGCATTTCTTCCAATGCGCCTCGCGACGCCACCGGCAGCGTAGCGGTTTACGCCCCGGCGTCCAGCCCAGCCTTTCGCCCACCCAAGGATTTTTCGAATTTCGGTGATTTCACGGGCTCGCTTCTCCTCAGATCCCCAGTTGGACGCGCAAAGTGACAAATATATTCCAAGTGGGAATTCAGGAAAACAACCGCTTTCACCCATCCCGCCGATTTCGACGACCGGCAGTCCCGAATGGCGATACGGTTTGATGGGAAGAGAAGGGGAAGAGGTTTGAACTGAGTGTTCGACCTCAAAATCGACACAGGGTCGAGCAAGTTCAATCCCCTGAAAGTGATCTCTAAGGCGATCTATCTTTTCGAGGATCAGAGGAAACTCCTTCGGGGCCGGCGCTTGTTGATTTTGGATTTTCGACAAAAGGAAACTTCTCTTGGATTGCGCTGAGCCAATGTTCCTGTAACTTGGCCACCCGCTGGAGCGCGTCTTGCGCAGTGCTGCCGAGAAAATTCACATGGCCCATTTTCCGGCGACTGGAAGCGCGGGGTTTGCCATAAAGGTGGAGACTCGCCGCTCCATCCGCAAACACTGGCTGCCAGTCGGGTGGAACCCATGGGTCCGGCCATAACTCACCTAACAAATTGAGCATGACCACCGGCGACAGCAAGCGCGTGGAGCCGAGCGGCAGACCGATGACTGCGCGCAACTGCTGTTCGAACTGCGAAGTCACACAGGCATCGAGCGTGTGATGCCCCGAGTTATGTGGCCGTGGAGCGATCTCATTGACCAGCAGGGAGCCGTCCGCTTTGAGAAAAAACTCGACGCCCATGATGCCGCGGTAATCGAGCCCAATAGCGAGTTGCCGGGCGATCTCGGCAGCACGCTCCACGACGTCGGGGGCCACCCGCGCCGGGATAATAGACAGGTCCAGGATGTGGTCGCGATGCTGGTTTTCGGCCGGATCATAGCAGACGCACTCCCCATCCGCCCCGCGTGCGAGCATCACCGAAAGTTCCTTTTCGAACGGAATCCATTCCTCAAACACGCCGCGCGGTGAGTCGAAGTCCCGCCACACCTGCTCTGGCTCCTCACCGCCACAGATGCGGATCTGGCCGTTTCCATCATATCCGAAATCTGCAGTCTTCAGAACACCATTACCTAACAGACTCATTGCGTCGGCCAGTTCCTTCGCCGAGGAAACCACGACGAATTGGGCGCAAGGGATCCCGTTTGCCCGCAGGAACTCCTTTTCCCGCCAGCGGTTCTGGCAAGTTGCCACGGCCTTCGGCGAGGGATGAAGCGGAACACACGCCGCCACCGCCTCAAGGACCGCAACCGGGATATTTTCAAACTCGACCGTGGCCACGCTGGCGATCCTGCAAAAGCCCTCCAACGCCTGCGGATCATCAAAGGGCAGATCGATCACCTCGTCCGCCACCTCGACCGCCGGTGCCTCAAGCCCACCGGTCCAGACAACGGTGCGCACGTTGATGCGGCGGGCGGCGAGCGCCAGCATGCGCCCGAGCTGTCCACCGCCGATCACTCCGACCACGCATTGGGCATTCATGACAGCGGTGGCAGGGATGAGGATTTCACGTTCGCGTTCTGTTGCGCACGAAATTCCGCGAGTTTGCCTGCGAGTTCCGGTGATGTATTGGCCAGCATCGCCACTGCAAACAAGGCGGCATTCACCGCGCCAGCCCTGCCGATGGCGAAGGTGGCGGTCGGGATGCCCGCCGGCATCTGCACAATGGAGAGCAACGAGTCCATGCCCTTGAGCGCCTTGGTTTCCATCGGCACACCGAGCACCGGCAGGTCGGTGATTGCGGCCGCCATTCCGGGCAAATGCGCGGCACCACCGGCTCCGGCGATCACACATTGCAACCCGCGTCCACGGGCGGCAGTGGCGTAGGCGAAGAGCTTGTCCGGCGTGCGGTGCGCGCTGACGACCTCCGCTTCCCAGCGCACGCCGAAGTCTTCCAGCGTGCGTGCGGCATGCTCCATCGTCGGCCAGTCCGACTCACTTCCCATGATCATTCCTACTTGTGGGGTTTGGTCCATCGATTTTTATGTTAGATTTGTATCCAGCCCTCGGAGCAGCGGCGGAACGCATTGTCACCTTCAAGGGCCATCAGATGCATCCATCCGTGGTCGAAGAGTTGGCGTACGCCGTGCTGTTGCGCGAGCACCTGATCGAGCGATGCTCGGGCAGCATCGATGACCACGGTGAGCCGCCGCGGTTCGTGCATAAACTTCTCGCCATCGTGGATTGATTGGATCGGCAGTCCGGTTTTTAGGTCGCCCCCATTTCCCTCCATCACCCCGATGCCACCGACCACGTGATGCAGCGCCTTGTCGCCACTGCCGTAACGGAGCGGGTTGATCCGCGAGGCATAGTATTGCAGGTTGATCCAGCTTGCGACGACGACCGGCGCGCAAAGAATCAGGGTGAGCACCTCGAGCTGCGGGTCCGCTGCGGCATCGTAGTCGTGGAGGAAAACCCGGCCATCGAGCTTGAGCGCGGTGCTGCGGGAGCGCGGTGCCGCCACCAGCGCGGCGTTGTTGGCTAGGCCCCACTCGGGGCTGACCTGTGAGATATCATGACTGCGGCTCCGCAACGCGGCACCGAGTTGATTCGGCGACTTCGCCGTGAGTCCGAGCGAGGCGGCCCGTTCCTGCCGGGCGGCGCATGCAGCACTGGCGAGCGCCACCCGCAAGGCGGATACCTCTGCCGCGTGGCTGACCGGAACATCAGCCAGATCGAAGAGCACCACATCATCGCTGAGCGTGTTGTGCAACCCGGCGATGAAAACGCTGTCGTTCGGAATGAAAATTCCTTTGCCGGTAAGCACATTCCTAACATCCGGATCATTGAGTGTGGCGGCGGCAAGGCGTGCGTTCACATCTCCCGCGTGGCCGCCACAGGCACCGCAATCGAGAGCGGAGGCGTAGGGGTTGTTCGCAGTGTGGCTGCCGTGGCCGCAGATAAGAACCACCCGTGCAAAATTTTTCGTCAGGCTCATGTTGCGCAGCGCGCCGGCCGCCATCGCTGTGCGGGATGGCAGCGGAACATCTACCAGATAGGGAGCAGCCGAATGGCCACAGGCACCCGAGTGGTGCCCGAGGTGCCCGAGTGCGGCAGCGAAACCGAGCCCCGCCGACTCGACAAATGAGAAGCACGACGTCGCGGAGTTTTGAAATGCCTTCCAGGCGCCCTTGCGGGCCACTTTCAAGCGTGCCGCAGGATCCTCGGGTTCGCTGCTATCAACTGATGGGACCAGCAGTACAGGGCAGCGTGCTGCAGACTGGTCCGCGCCCGCTGGCTTGTGGAACACGGGAAAGCCGAAGAACCCGGCAAAACCGATCGTCTGCACACCGGGCAACGAGGCTTCCAAGTGCCGCCGCAGGACTTCGGAGCGGACGTCAATGCAGAACACTGCCTGCGCCACGGGCCGTGCGACCGGCAATTCGGAGGGCTGCGCTGCAAGTTTCCTAACTAGGTCGCGCTGGTAGCCGAGTTCATAGGCGCACTGCCAGCGGGCGAGCGCCTCCCATTGGTCCGGATATTCGGCGGGAGCCGCCTGATGCTGCCAGTCCTCGAGAATGCTGCCGTCCCGTGCGAAGGCGTGGCACAGGGCGGCGTCGTAGGCCAGACGGATCGCCAGCAACTCACGCAACGCCGGGTTTTCACAGCCCCGCAGTTCGTCCTCGCGGACGAGGTATTTCACATAGCCCGCCCAGCCGGAGATCGTGGCGAGCTGGCGATGCAGGAAATCAGCGGCTTCGATGGGCTTGGGCGCGAGCATGGCCATGCAGAAGGCGATGCACGCCTCGGGCGACTGTGGCAAAGCAGCGACGAACTTCCGAAATCCCGTTAGACCGAAGACTTCCGGGTTGCGGTCGTACGCGGCTGCCTCCCGCCAAGCGGAAAACAGGCCGCATGAGCGCCACGGGGATTTCCAGGTCGCCTGGTTTTCATCGAAGGCAACTGCGCACCACTTCGAGATTTCCTCGACAACAAATACACTCCAATGGGCGTGCGGCCGCCGCTGGTCCATCAGATCGGCGAAGGTCGAGATCACACCGCCCGTGTCATCAGCATTTTTCAAGGTGGAAACCAGGCGCTCGACCGTCCATTCGGCACCCGCCACGGAACGGAGGTCGTCGGGATGGATCGTGCCAGCGTGAAGAGCCGCCAGGTATTGCGCGGGACTTTGGACGGGGGCTGCACCTGTCGTGCGCTGGAGGGTCTCGCAAGCTTGCGCAAAGGGCAACTGCGCGAGACCGGCGAAGGGATTCACGGCGACGAAGTGACCGAGCGGCCAAAGCGGCGCGACGCGTCCAAGCGCGGCAACGATGGCGGATTCCAGAGCGGGTGGAGCGACGACGGGAGTTATAGGGATGGCGTTCATGAGTGAGGTGAAATGGTATCGAGTTGGAAGTTTTCAGAAACCCGGGCGGCGTGGCCAGAGATGGCCGAGCAGGCGGTTGGCGATGGTGCCGAGGTAGAAGCCGTTCAACGCGTGCACATAGAGCCGGCGACCAAACGGGTAATGGCCCGCCCGCCACAGCAGCGCTTGGAAGAAAAATAGGGCGAGGAACACCCCGACAACGAAGCCAGTTAGATTCGACGGCGTCTCCGGCGCGGCAACTCCCGTTAGCAAAAATCCCGCCACCGCATGCAGCACACCGGTGAGCGCAACCACCAGGACCGCAGCACCAAGCGAGCGCAGCACCAACGCCGCACCAACGCCGCACCAACGCCCGCCGACCAAGCGCGGGCAAAGCCGTAGGCAAGTGCAAGCGCCAGCACCACCCCAAAAACCCACGGCTGAAAACGGGCGGCGGGAGCCAGCACATGCAGCGCCGTGGCACCCCCAGTGACAATCAGGCCACCGACAAGTACGCCCAGCGTGAGCGCAGGGGTGGCCAGTGGGATAGCAGCGCGCGGCACCGCGCCCACCGTCGATCCTGATGTTAGAAATGCGTGCGCCTTGTAGAGCGAGTGCGCCGCAATATGGATCAGCGCGAGTCCATAGGCACCGAGACCGCACTGGAGCAGCATGAATCCCATCTGGGCAATGGTCGAGTAGGCAAGCGCACGCTTTACCCCGGGCTGGGCCAGCATGACCACCGCAGCGAACGCGGCGGTCACCGAGCCAAGGACCACCAGCAGGTTCAGAGCGCCGGCCGCATAGGTGAAGAGCGGCGCGAAACGCAGGATCAGGAAACCGCCCGCGTTGATGATGCCGGCGTGCATGAAGGCAGAGACGGGCGTCGGCGTTTCCATCGTGTCTGGCAGCCAGCTATGAAAGGGAAACTGCGCGGACTTGAGCGCGGCGCAGGCCACGAACAGGAAGCCGACCGTCGGCAGCCCGTGGGTATTTCCTGCCGCGACGGAGGCGAAGATGGCATCAAAGTTCCATGAGCTGTGCGTGCGGAACAACTGCAGCGATGCGATGATCAAACAGGCATCCCCCACCCTGCTGAAGACGAACTTCTTGCGCGCCGAGTCAACGGCACCCGCCCGCTCAGGGTGATGCAACAACAGACGGTGCAGGCATAGGCTGGTGGAAACCCACGCGACGAGCAGAACCAGCAGGTTGCCAGAAAGCATCAACGTCAGCACTGCAGCCAGCGTGAGGCTCATCCATGAGAAGAACTTCGCCTGCTCGGGATCTCCAGCGAGGTAGTGCCGGGAATACCGCAGGACCACTGTTCCCAAGAATGAAACCAACACGACCATCACAGAGGACAGCGCATCCAGTTTAAGCAAGGACGATCCAGCGTTGGTTCCAAAGCTCACCAACAGCACGGCACCAATGGCAGAGACCCCGGCGGCCACCACCGCAAGACACCCGGCAGCTTTGGGAGCAAGCCCGCGACAAACCAGGCCGGCAATCAGGGGTAACATCGGAACAAGCGGCGGGAGGAGGACTGGAAAGTGTTGCATCGCAGCAAAACTACAACCCGATCACATTTTAGTGAATTACATGATTTCAAATTCAGCGTTATATGTTATTTAACGCACATGCCCTTTCTGAACTACCACCACCTCCGCTATTTCCGCTTCATCGCCCGAGAGCTGAACCTGACCCGGGCCGCAGCCAAGCTCAATCTATCAGCCCCGGCGCTGAGCATCCAGCTCAAGCAGCTCGAGGCCAGCCTCGGCCATTTGCTTTTCGAGCGCGAGCGCTCCGGCCTCAAACTCACCGAGGCGGGCCGCCTGGCGCTCAACTACGCCGAGGAAATCGCGCGAGCGGGTGAGGAGCTGATGGATGTGATGCAGCACCGTCCTCACGGCGGGCGACAGATCCTGCGCGTCGGCGCGGTCGCCACCCTCTCGCGCAACTTCCTGCTCGAATTCCTGCGCCCGGCTCTGCACATGCCAGAGGTGGAAACCGTGATCCGCTCCGGAACACAGCGTGACCTGTTGATGGCGCTACACGCACTCGAGGTGGACATGGTCCTTTCCAACCAGGCGGCGAAACGCGATGCCGGCCGACTGTGGCACAGCCACCTGCTCGCGGAACAACCAGTCAGCCTGGTGGGCGTGCCGGCATGGAAGAAAAAACGCCTGCGTTTTCCCGAAAGCTTCCGCGACGTTCCGGTGATCCTGCCCAGCCTGGAAAGCAACACGCGTGCCGCCTTCGACCGACTCACGGCGGCGGCTGGTGCGCGCCCACGGATTCTTGCCGAGGTGGACGACATGGCGATGCTTCGTTTGTTAGCCCGCGAGGGCGAGGGCCTCGCGCTGGTGCCGCCGGTGGTGGTGCGCGACGAGATCGAGACTGGCGTGCTGGTGGAAACCCACCGCATCCCGCAGATTCAGGAAACGTTCTTCGCCATCACCCCGAGCCGCAGGTTTCCGAACCCGCTCGTCGGCGAACTGGTGAGTCGCATGGCAGGCTTGGAATCGACCGGAAAAAAGTTGCCCGCTGCGGTTGCCAAAATCCAGCAAACCGGCCTATCGCCTACAACCGCCGATCAACCATAAACCTTGATAGGGAAATGATCTTGGTGATTGATGAAAAAAATGTCTTGTTTTCTCTTGACCTGCGATTGCAGCCGGATTAAACGGAGTGTTACAACTCGGAAAACAACAATCACAGTCATGAAAACCCTTTTATCCATAGCGATGATACTTCGCCTGGCGGAATTTGCCCCGGCAGCCATTGTGAGCATTTCAAACAATGCGAACTGTTACGCCGAGCAGATTGACGGCACGGGAGGAGGCGTCGTGGTTTACGCGAATGGGGCCATACCCGGCCCCTCAGTGAGCTTTCACGACCCACTCCACGTGACGGATAGCGGCGGCCGTCATTGGGCCACGGAGGTCCTTTTCGAAGCTTGGGTGAGCGCGAGCACGCCAACCTATGCGCAGGTGGAGGGATACTTCGTCGGCTCCGCCGAGATCAGCGGCACGTCGACGCCGGAAATCATTGAAGCCGCAGAGACGTATGCCATCGACGTGCTGTCCTTTACGCTTGATGCGCCGGGCACCGTCAGCTTGATCAATTACAATGTCGGCATTTCGACGAGCTACAGCAGCCCGCCCATGGCCTATCAGACGAAGCTCACGCTGGATGGGGTGGACTACCAGATCAATGCGGCGGACGCCACATTTACCCTGCCCGTCGGTGTGGGAACCCACACCGCGAGCTTCACCGAGCGGGCGGAGGCATTCAAAGTCAATTGGCCGAATCCCGCCTACTCGTCTAGCGGGTTGATGCAATCGCAACACCAGATCCAGGTCAGCTCCGTGCCCGAGCCATCATCGGCTATGGTGTGGGTTTTGGGAGCCGGCCTGTTGCTTGGTGCCCGGCGGTCAAGAGCCTGAACCATCCTATCTATGAAAACTGCATTCGCGTCATCCACGGTTGCCGCTGCGGCAATGAAATCCTGCTTTCTAGCGACCCTGCTATGGCTGGTGGTGCCCGCATTGCTGCGTGCCGAAAGCCCGCCGGCTCAGCCGCTGCTTGAGATTACCTCCGGTCTGCCGGGCAATCAGGTGCGTTTGAGTTGGTCGGCAACGGTCGGGCAGAGTTACCGGATCGAGCGCTCCACCGCCCTCGCCAGCGGAGCCGCTGGCAGCTGGACGCAACTCGCGCTGGTCGAAGCAGCCGGGGCGGAGTGTGTGTGGCTGGACCCGGAACCGACCTCACAAAAAGCCTTCTATCGAGTGACGATTCCTCAAGCCGACGTATTTTCGATTTCCCCGCCGCTGCTTTCTCCTAGTGGCGGAGAACTCCTCGTCCGGGGCCAGAGGATTCCGGCGGGCAGTTTCCTGGTGCTCGAAATCGACGGCGCGCCGCCATCCCAGCTCAGCGTGCCGTTGGAAGATCTCGGTGGCGGCGTTTGGCGGGCGAGTGTCGCGCACCCCTTTGTGCCGGGCGCCAGTGTGATTTCCGCACTCATCGTGGATGGAAACGGCAGCACCCTGGTCACCCTCAATCTGCCGCTCACGGTAACCCCAACCGGGCTGGCCTTGGATTCGCCCCCATCCTTGCCACCCGCCTCACCGGATCCTCAGGCCCAAAGCAATCCCATTCCCGGCATCGGCATTGTGTTGAAAAAGAATGGCATTGGCAGCACCGGTGGCCGTTCACTTGCGGGTGGCCCAAACCAGGACTGTGATGATGGCGACCCCTTTTCCCCCCTCGGCATGGCCATCAAGGAAAAGGGTCTGCCGGGCGATAAGAAACCCAGGCCGTGGGGCCCCACCAACCCGAAACCGCAAAGGACCGCTTACGGACCTGAGGAATGCGACGACGGCAACTGCGACCCCGGTGACGGCAGCTTTCTGAGCATCGCATTATCCCATTTTCTCTCCAAAAAAGGCTACGATTATTACAAGGCACAGTCGGATATGAATTCCGCCGGGATGCAGCACAACCCGTATTTCGTGTCTGGCGGAATAAGCGGCGACATGCCGTCCACCTCTGCCCGTGAGGGAATCCAACATGCGGTCAAGCACCCGGATCTAATGAAACGGGAAATGGGTCCAGCCGCGATCACCCCGGCTCCCTCGGGTTTGCCCGGCGAGGTGTCCTTCCAGACCTGCGATCTATCACTCGCTTGTCCGGCCGGGCCGCCGCTCGCCTGGGTTCGCACCTATCGGTCGATGAAACCCCTCAACTCGGGTCACGGCACGGGCTGGGATTTCTCCTACAATATCTGGATCGAAACCCTGCCGTCATCTGCGGGCACCAGCGCCTCTCGCGTGGTCATCCATGATGGCGGCGGCCGCGCTGATATCTTCCTCCGCCAGGCCGATGCGACGTATCGTTGCGAGGGCATGTTCCGCGAAGGTCGCTTCACCGGCGATACCTTCACCCTCACCTTCGCCGATAAGGGCACCTGGACGTTCAACCCGCTCGACCGTTCGCCGTCCTCCGGAAAAATTGCGGCCATCACCGACCGCAACGGGCTCGCCCTCACCTGTGCCTACAATCCCACCACCGGCCTGCTCGCTTCTGTGAGCGATTCGTTTTCTCCACCACACAGTCTCAACGTAACTTGGGACGGAACTGGCTTTATCACCCGTGTCGCGGACTCCAGCGGTCGCAGCGTCCAATTCACCCCTTATGGCGCGGGCAATCCGGATGGCAACGAAGGCGATCTCAATTCCGCCTCCAGCCCGAAAATCGGCGGAACTATCTCCGTCGTAGGTGCCACGATTTACACCTATTCCACAGGAACAGAACTCAGTGTTCGACCTCAAAAGAGCCAATGAGTCGAGCAAGTTGAATTCCCTGAAAAGGCGGCAGATCGACAGGTTGCCCGCGCCCTGCGGATTCGTGCCTCCGGGATCGACAGAGCTGGCGTTGCGGGCATAGTG
>CAIKHZ010000119.1 GCA_903827375.1 Akkermansiaceae bacterium | reverse complement strand
GGCCTCGTCGCGGAAAACTTGAAAGCGCTTATCGATCATCCCAGGCTTCAAGACACCCACCGGGCCAAGGACGCCAAGGACGCCAAGATACTCAATCCGTGACGATCCAGCGGTTCGAGCCAAGTGTCCCATGAGGCGTGGCTGACGCGTCCTGCGGCAGGCCGTGATGGCGGCGTCTCGCCGGAGCATGACAGCAGCGCATTTGTCGGGGAGCGCCGCCATCTTGGCGGCAGCGTTCGGCATCCTGCCGAATGCGTGGATGGAAAGCGCCTGGAGAGAACTGGTCCCGCTCTGCGGAATGAGCATCGCTGGAGCGCACGGCTTTCGCTGGAACGGCACTTGCGCTTTGGATTGCTACAGGTCCAGGGTGGTTTTCATATATGGGTGAGTGTATGGTTTTACGGGTGCCTGTCAATTTTCCGATTGAAACACCAGAGAAAGTTGGGAGTGGCCGAACCATGTGGGCACCAGCGTTTTTTGGGGTAGATTTGGAAGGTGCTGGTGCATGAGGTGCCCAGCATTGGCCGGCGCAACTCGGCGATACTCAGTCTGTGACGACCAATCAGGCATTGTCATTTGAGTATTGAGCCCCTAGGGTTCCGGCGGCTAACGTCTGAAAATCAGCCACGCCGGAGGGATTGCATGACCCATTACTTCGATCACAACGCCACCACGCCATTGTCACCACCAGCCCGCGAGGCGTGGTTGGCGGCGCAGGCGGATTTTTGGCAGAATCCGTCCAGTTTGTACCGTGGGGCGGGAGCGGTGAAACGTCGTCTCGAAGATGCCCGCGAGGCATTCGGCGAGATTTTCGGTTGTGAGGCGGAACGGATTATCTTTAATTCCGGAGCCACGGAAGGCTGCAACACGGTGCTGGCGCACGAGGCCCGCCAGGCGGCACCGCACGCTCGAATTTGCCTGAGCGCCGTCGAGCATTCCTGCATAGGCTCGGCCGCCCAAAAATCGTTTGGAGCCACTGGTGTGAGCAAGCTACCGGTTGATTCGTCCGGGCGTCTCGATCTTGGGGAGGCGCTACGGGTGATTGAGGCGTCTCGGCCGACGCTGGTATCAGTGATGGCTGCGAACAATGAAACGGGCGTGCTGCAGCCGTGGCGTGAGTTGGCGGAGTTTTGCCGGAGTGAGGGGCTGCGCTTTCACTGTGATGCGGCGCAATGGCTGGGCAAGATGCCGCCGGAGGGCTTGGCTGGCTGCGATTGGGTGACGGTTAGCGCGCACAAATTCGGCGGGCCGAAAGGGGTCGGGTTGGTGATCATTCCGGCCGACGTCACACGGCCGCTGGCTCTGCAAGCGGGCGGAGCGCAGGAGTCGGGGCATCGGGGTGGAACCGAGGATTTTCCCGGTATTGCCGCCATGCTCGCCGCCCTGGAAACCCGGATTGTGGACGGAGATGCAAGGGGTCGGGATGGTTTCGAGAGCGCGCTGATGGCGGCGGTTCCCGGTGCCCGGTTGCTCGGCGCGAAATCCCCGCGTCTTGCCAATACCTCGATGGCAGTGATGCCGCGACACGGGAATCTGAAATGGCTGACCCGGCTCGACGAGCGCGGATTTGCCGTTTCGACGGGGTCGGCTTGCAGTGCCGGGAGGGGCAATCCTTCGCATACTCTTGCGGCCATGGGATTGGATCCAGATGAAATGGGGCGGGTGCTGCGTTTCAGCAGTGGACCCGCGACAACCTCGGACGAGTGGCTAGCCCTCGCCGCGGCGCTGGAAGATTGCTGGAAGGCACTGCAGGGTGGCAACCGCAGCACAACAAAAGTTTCTCTATCCAATCTTTAGTCCCCCCCGAGCAAACCGAAAATTTGTGTCATGACCCAAGACGAAGCCATTCGGCAAATTCAGGAAAACTGCAAAACGATTGCCCTGCAGATGATGAAGATCCATCCGGCGGTGGGGGCCCTGGACGACGAGCCAACGCAGTCGGCCATCTTAACGGCGGCGCATCGGCTCACCGTCGAACTGGAGGTTATCAAGAAGAAGTTGATTCAATTGCAGAAGCGCGACGATTCGTCCGAGCTTTGATCCGGCGCAATGCGGAGACGGTCCAAATGATTGGATAGAGTCGTTCATGATACCAGAGTTTGGCGAAGTAAAATCCGATCGGGGTGCTGGGAAAACGGGTGCCATGGTCGGTCGCTGCGGTGAGCCATGCGATGCCGCGTTGGAGCACGGCTCCGGCATCGCCGGGGGCTTCGGCGAGTGCATCGAGAGCGAGCGCGGTTTCCTCGATGGAAGATGGCGAGCCCTCGCCCGCTCCCCAGCCTCCGTCCGGATTTTGATGATCTAGCAGCCATGTTATGCCGCGTCCGGTGCCCTCGCGGGGGAAATCCCCCAGCGGCAGCAAAGCACGCAGAACTTGTGTGGTGCCGTAGGTGGGGTTGGCCTCGTCTGAGCGGTGCTGGTTTCCGAACCAGAGTGGATGCCAGGAGCCGTCGGCTTGCTGCACGCGTTTTAGATACTCCAAGGCGGAGACCGTCTGCCGCCCCACGCGCTGCTGCAAGGGGAGGCTGAGGTCTGGTAGCCAGGCCTTCCAAGCACGCAGGGTGTGGGCTGTTAGATCAGGGCTCGAGCGGTCAAACGGCAGTGTGCCCCAACCCCGGCAAAATGTCGGAATGCCGCCATCGCGATTCTGAATGTTCAACAGCCACTCGACGCCTCGCTCCGCAGCGGCGGTTGATTCGGCGTGCGATGCTTCGTCGTGCAGCAGGTGCAGCGCGAGCAGCGCCCCCGGCGTGTCATCCGCATCGGGCACAGCGCCCGGCAGGTCGGACCACGCCCAGCCGCCGCTTGGAGCATCGGTATAGATGTGGCGTTCATGATACTGCTGATTGAGTAGCCAGCGACGGATCTTGTCTCGGCGCAATGGATCGAGCCCGGAAAAATCCCCAAGGGCCTTGATCGCCAGGGTCGTCGTCCAAGTCGCGAGGTTGCTATCGATGGGCCACGATCCGTCGGGTCGCATCGAGCGCTGCAGGAAGCCGACCGAGCGAGCCACCACCGGGTGTTGCGCCTGGCCAGCGGACGCCAGCGCCATCGTCACGAAGCTCGTCAGTGGGGTGGCCTCCAGAAAGCCGCCGTTTGGCGGTTGGATCCGGTCGAGCAGGGCGGACACCCTGGGCCAGAGGGCTTTGCGATAGCGACTGGCAGGAAATCGTGGCGGGATATGAACGAAGCGGGCGTAGCCGATGGCGATCAGGGCTGGCAATGCGTAGCTAACGACGGGCATCCTCAGGGCACCGAACCAGGATCGGGGAAAGGCGGCGAGTTCGAAGGGCAGCGGCAGGACGCGGCGCCAGTTTTCCTGCATGGTATTGCCGAGTCGGCCCGCGATTGCACAGGCCATCAGAATGGGAACGGAGAACGTGCGATCCCTGCCGTAGCGGGCAACCACTGCAGCCGTGATATCGTCCGGCGAGCCTGAGCCGCAGTAGTTGGCGATCCATTGATCGGCTCGGTCCTTGGTGGCACCGTCGCTGGCCACAAGCGCAAGGGCAGCGCGGCAGAGCAGGGTTGTTGAGATATTCGAAAACGAATCGGTCGTGTCACCCCAGCCGCCATCCGGGTTTTGGTGTTGCTGCAGCCACGCTGCACCGGCGGCGATGTGTTCCGCGTGGGCTCCGGCAGCGACGGTGTGAAGTGCGATGATGGCGGTGGCGGTGGAAAGCGCGGAGGACGAGAGTTGGCCCTCCCAGTGGGAATCATCCACCAACTCCGCGATCAGCGCGGCTTGAGCGTTCGCGAGGAAGGGGTCGAAATTTGCGATCACTGGGCTGCGGGGTGTTACAATGCCAAGTGGCCCAGTGCGAGCAGCCCGTAATAGGTGTATTCCAAGTCCAGGGTGTCGTCGTCCCAGTGGCCGTGGAAGCCGCCTTCCGCCGTCCAGAGCGTGTCAACGAAGTCGAGGCAGGAGTCTTTGATGACGGAAAAGTCGGTTTGCAGACCGTCGAGGGCATGGAGCGCAACCGCAGTGTTCAAGAGATCGGGCAGAGGACCTCCAGGAAACGGAACGAATCCGCCGGATGGTGGATGAAACGCGCTGAGAAGGAAATCGGAAGTTGTGGAGACGATTGGCAGCCGCAGGTTTTTAGAAATGGCGACAGCGGCTGCCGTGGCAGGCACGTTGGAGACTGGGAAAGAGGAATCATTGGCCCATCCGCCGTCGGGTTGGTAGAGGCTCCGCAAACAATCCTTGATGCCGCCCGGCTGCGGCGGCTGCCGACCGTGATCCGCATACGCCCCATAAGCGAGAAAGCAGGCATAACACGAGCCCGCCGCCGCTCCCGGTTGCTGGTTGTAGCCGCCATCCGGCGAACGAAAATTCTCTAAACGGCCAAGCGCGGCGTCAATGGCCGCTTGTCCGACTTTCCCCGGAATAGCGGAAAACAAGCGGGCTAGGCAGGCCGCATGGACGAAATCCAGTTGCGCCGGATCGTGCGGAAGCAGATAGCCCGCCAAGGTTGCGGGAACCTCCAAGCGCAGCGCCATAAGCGCATCAACTCCGAATGACGTGTAGTAAAGATCCGACCGACCGGAACGATCGCGAAAGCCCCCGTCCGGATTCTGTTGCGAGCAGACGAACGATGCGACCAAGTCGGCTGCGGGTCCGAGCATTCCTGGCCCTAGCCGCGCCACCTGGAGCATTTCGAGACGCAGGGACATTTTTCTAACTGGCAGCTAATTCTGCGAAGCTGGCCGGGTCCGGTTGATCCCGGGTCTTGCTGTGTTGTTCCTCAAATTCATGGCACCAGCCCTTGATGACCAAATCGTTGAAGATTTTGCCGATGACCCTCCGCAGCAGGCCTTTGAGGGTGGCGTTATCGAGGTCTCCCAAGGCCTTGATCGCCTGATCCTTGTAGCTCTCAAGGAGCAGCAGGCACTTTTCGTCGGCTTTCACGGCATGCACGAGATGGCGGATTTGCTCCGAGGTATCGGCGGCGAGTGGCTCATGATGCCAGAGCGACTCCAGCAGGGCCCTGCCGTCACCGCGGGCCCGGTCGTGTGCCACCGCGAGCATCACCGAAGGTCGCATCTTCTGCCCTTGGTTCGCACCGGCGTCGGCGGCGAGATCGTTCATGTCGTCGCGGATTTGATAGGCGATACCGAGGTTTTGGGAGTAAGAGGCGATGACGTCAGCGACGGCCGGGAGCTTACCGGCGTAGCTGGCGCCAAGTTTGAGTGCCACCTCGAAAGCCGGCGCAGTTTTTTGGCGGAAGATTTCGAGGACGTCGGCTGTCTTGAGCAGTGCCGGATGTTTGGCCCAGATGAGTTCAGCTCCTTGGCCCCGACACAATTCGCGCTGACCGTGGGCCGCGACTAACAACATTTCAACTTTGTGGGCGGCGTCGGCGTTGCATTCCCCGAGCAGTCTGTAGCCCTCGCCGATGAGAAGATCGCCCGCATTGAGTGCCACCGCAATGCCCTCCCGTGCATGCAAAGTCGGTTGATCATAGCGGCCGTCGTCGTCGTCCTCGATGTCATCGTGGATGAGTGAGGCCTTGTGGAAACACTCAACCGCGACCGCTACTTTTTTCAGATCCTCGGGGATGGGTTCGCTGCGATCGTCGCGCAGGGCTTGGAACGCGGCGACGGTGAGGAACGGGCGCCAGCGTTTGCCGGCAAGGGCCAGCCAGTCACGGGCGATTTCCTCCTGCCGACCTGCAGGCGGCCCCATGATTTCCGCCAGTGAGTCGGCGGAGAACCACTCGGCCACGTCGTCGTGGAGGGCGTTGAGATTGAGGCGGCGGGTTTTATCGTCGGAGCTCAGATGGATATAGTCCCAGACCCAGTCGATATCGACGGTGGTATTGATGCAATCGTCTTGGAGGAGTGGCACCGCAATGGAGGGAATGGCCGCAGCTTCGACGTAAGGGAAGGTGCGCTCAAGAACAGACAGGCAGGAAATGCCGACGATTGCCTCGATTTTACCGGTCTGGATCAGTGACATCACCACGGCCGAGCCCTCGGCGACGAGCACTGCGTAGCCGAGTCGCTCGGCCTCGTTCTGGAAATCCTGGATGGTGCAGAGGCCGCACTGTTTGCACAACAATCCGAGTTCATCAAAGGGAGCCGGGCATTTATCCTCGACGCGCAGGCACTTCGGCATGAGCAGTAAGCGGCGCTCGTAGGGAATGCTGGCCAGAGTCTCGCTCCACATCTCGTTGTTGAGGCAGACGGCCGTGTAGTGGAGGTAGGTTTCCTCGATGTTTGCCTCTGCGAGGATTTGGCGGGCATGCACCTCCAGCACTTCCAAGGGCATCGGTGGCACCGGTTTTTCACGTTCGATGTAGGCGCGAATATGGGCTCTGACGGAGTCTCGGGCAGGTTTCGTCTGAGGTATGTTTTTCTTCGGCGGACGAAACCATGTGGTGGTGGCCGAGATGAGCTTGGGAATGCGGAGGGCTTCGAGATTGTACATGCTTGCAGGAGGGAGGGGCTATTTCGCGGCGTTTGCGGCTAGCGCGGCTTGTGCTTTGGCGGATGCCGCGGCGGCGCGACGCTGGATTTCTTCAGGCGAGGGAAGATTGGTGAGATCAATTTCGGCCAATACTTCGGCTGGGATAAATCCGTCGCGCTGCAGTTTGTCGAGGCAGCGCTTGCGTTCGGCGAGGGCCTTGTCCGCGCTGCGTTCTGTGGAGAAGCGTGACTTCGCTTGATCCGAGCGATTGCGCAGGGTCGAGTAGATGTCGCCGCCCAGTAGCGACGAGACATTGACTTTCATTTTCTCGCGGGACAGGTCGCTCGCGTTGACCGGCTCGCCGTTGATCGGACTGCCAGAGTATTTTGGGAACATGATGGCAACTTCCGGGCAGACCCGGGAACATGCCGGGCAGTTGGTTTTGCAGTTCTCTTGGTTGCGGACCTCGATGAGGGAGTTCTCATCGACGTTGTAAACATCGAATAGGCAGAAACTGAGGCACTGCATGCAGTTGGTGCAGCGGTCGTAGTCGATCACCGGAAACCATGGCTTCCAGGATCGTGTCGCGGTTGTGGTGGAGGCTCCGGCGGCAGCGGGCGGCGTGTTTCCGGTGTGCCTTGCCCGGTAGCCGTCGGCGGACACCGTGACGGCATTTCCAGAATCCAGGAGGGCGGCAATTTCTGAGGCGTTGGCAGGCATGGTTGGCTTGGTGTCAAGAAGCTGGCAGGGCTTCATGCATGTTGACGATTTCAGCGGTAGGCGGCAACGGGCACCCGGCCTGGGCGAAAAGCCCCTTCACAGCGCGGGGGTGGCAGGCGATGATCCGCAGATCGTCCTTGTGCGCCAGTTCGGCGAGACGGGGATCGCGGGCGGCGGCCATCTCACAAAGATCGGGGACGGCCTCAAACTCTTCGCCCGAGGCGCAGAGTTGTTCAAGCCGGGCATTTTTCACCGGTCCCGAAATGACCTGGGCGTAGGCGCAGCGGCAGTACAGAGTGTGGGACATCCGTTGGCTATACTTTGGGTTTTGAGGCATCTTCAGCAAGCTTTGCATAGGCCCCGAAGTCGTTGAAAAAATACTTCTTCGCCAGCCAGTACATCCAGTTCTTCTCCGGAACCTCCTGGCCCGGAAGATGCTGGCTGCTGCGCGGCTCCATGCTGTTAAGCTCGGCGATGGCGGTTTGCCGGATCGTGGTGTCGCTGGCACCGTGCTTTTCGGCGAGCGCCTTCACCAGATCGGGTCGCTCCAGCACGATGCAGCCGCGGGTGTGGCGCGCCGCAGTCTCGCGGAAATCCCGGAGGAAGGCCGAGGAGGTCATCGTTTCATAAATGCCACGCTTGTCGTCGATCCGGTCCGTTGCAAACTGAATGATCGGACATGGCTCGATCGCCCCTCCCGGTGATACATGGTGACTGATGCCCGTCGCCATCGGACAGAGCGCCTGCCCACGATGGTCATAGTACGCGTCTATCAGCGCTATCGGTAGCTTGGATCGCATCTCAACCACAAATCGCCGCGTCCGCAGCGTCTGCTCAGGCGTCAACGCTAGCTCAGGATGAATCTTAGGCCCAACCGGTCGGTATGTATGGTACCACGCATAGTGGACGCCACGGGCGATGAGTGAACGCAGCCAGGACTCGGTGAGCAGGTCATCGATATTGGTTTGGCAGAGGCTGGTGGCGACGCCGGTGAGGAGTTTTTGTTGGAGGCAGTGGTCGAGGCCGCGCAGCGTGTGGGAGAGCACGTTAGTCTTGCCGCGGCGTTCGTCGCTGACGACCTCTGAGCCCTCGATGCTGACGAGCGGGGAGGCATTGCCGAGTGCGCGGAGTTGTTTGGCTTTCTTTTCGGTGATGAGCTGGCCGTTGGTAAAAATCTGGAAGGCGCAATCCGGGTGTTGGGCGAGGAAGTCGAAGAGTTCGTCGTGCATGAACGGTTCGCCGCCGAGGATGCCGAAGAATGAATTGCCATGCGCCTTGGCCTCGTTGACCACACGGTTGAGTTGGTTAAAATCGATTTTAGTTTCGGGTTTATCGACATCGACCCAGCACCCCTGACAGCGGAGGTTGCAGGAATTGATGATAGAAAGGTAAAGGAACGGTGGGAAAAAGACACCCTTGCGGAGGCGTTTTTTGTGAAGATGGACGGACCGCATGCCTTTGACGCCGAAGTTCCATGCGAACTTAAGCAGGTGCCTTTTATCGGTGCTGGTGAGGAGATGGGCGGCGTATTGAGCGATCATAAAATGAGGGAATGGGGTGAAGCGGTGATGAGGCCGACCTTCAGGCCCTGCGCATTGAGGCGACGGGCGAATTTGCGGACGACGGTGGTTTTTCTGGATTCGAGGAATCCACCGATCATGATGTAGCGGGCTTGCATGGGTTGCGGAGAATCTCAGGTGGTTAAATTTGCAATCCGTCTTCCTCGTGCGCCTGCATTCGGCCGATCGTTTGTTGAAGCCATTCAACGTAGCTCATGACGTCGAAACTTTCATCTTCCGGTTCGCCGCGCACGGCATAAAGCCAGCCGTCGCGGTAGGGATCGGAGCGGACGATGCAGGCATCCCTGTCAAGGATCGGGTTTTTCCCCGCAAACGTCCCTGCCATGACCGAAAACACATCGCTGGTGGCCTTGAAGCCTTCAACCCAGCCAATCTCCTGGCCCGGACTGATCACTTCACCGGGCTTGACGCTGAATTCGGCCTCCACCAGCTCCCCGAGCATGCGCGTCGCAAATTTCGTGAAGCCCACCCGCCACTCGCCGGCTGCGTCCGCTACTGGCGCCATCCAGTAATGCGACCTGGAGTAGCGGTAGGAGGCGGGCAAGCGGGCAGCGAAGCGGGCGTGTTTGAAGTTGACGAATTCCATGCTGAGAACCGGCGTAACCTAGGAGTCAATCCGACCCCGGCAAGGTTTTTTTTATTTGTAAGTGCATTCTCAGTCGAGTCGTCGCTTGGGTGGAGGGGGCTCGGGCGGCCTCTGCGGGACATTTGGTTGGGGTGGAGGGGGCGGCGGTGGGTTTTCGAGGCGGTTGACCTCGAACTCGTCGAGGGCGACGTCGAAGGTGGTGCCGCCCTCGATTTCCCAGCCGCAGGGCAGGCGCATGGAATCGGCGAGTTCGCGGGCCCGCAGGTAGGTGGCAAAGGCATCCGGGCGCACCCGGAACATCAACACCGCGCGAGGCAACCAGTGCAAGCGATCACAGATTCGTTGCCATTCGCTATTGGCTGCCAGAGGATCGGTAATGGTCACTCCGCCTTGCGCGGGATCAATGGCGATATGCAATGCCAGTTGGGTTCCTGTGCGGTTGGCCGGCACCGTGATCTTCTGGCCTCGCACGTTCAGGTTGAGTTTGCCGAAATGCTCGACCACCTTGGCTTGGTCGTAAATGATATGGGTTTTGCCGCGTTTGAGCTTAATCGTTTGTTGGATGAATTTTGCGCTTTGCTGATGGAATTCATCCATCACCATCTTTTTCGCGGAAATGGGGTCGAGTAAATGGATTTGGTTGCCTATCACATAGGCATAATAGATATCAGCGCTGGTGGGAATGTCCCGAGCCTCCGGCATTCTAACGATTTTTCGGAGGGGTGCCTTAACCAGCGGTGTTTTTTCCAACAACTCGGAGAGGCGCTGGCGCTCGACCGCCAATTGCTGGGCTTCGGTGGTTTTTGCCTTGAGTTCGGCTTCGATCTTGGCCACCTCGGCGCGCAAGGAATCTATATCAACCGGCGGCAGCGGCTTGTTCTTGACGGTGAGTTCGAGGCTGGCGAGTTCCGCTAACATATCGGTGTTTAGTTTTGCATCACTGTGTGGGTCGCGCTTGACGACAGCGAGCTCACTGCGCACAGCTTCCCTCGCGGCGTTGGCCTGCTCGAGTTGGGTTTGGGCGGCTTGGACCTGTTCGATGCTGACGGGCGGCAACTCGGAGAGAACTTTTCTAACGGCCTTGGCGAGGCTGATGCCGATCATCACCAACACGATGGTTAGAACCCCGACGACATTGGTCATGGTGTCCATGAGTGCGACGAACGGGAGTTCGGCGGCTCCGCCAGATCTGCGTTTGGCCATGGCTGGGGTAGGGAGGTTGTGGGTTATGGGTTGTTGAAGAGTCCGAGGTCGATTTCGCCAGTGCCCGGCAGCGGCAGTTTCGAAGTGAGCAGGCCAAAGCGGCTTTCGGCATAGCCTGCCGCCCGATTGTAGTTAGGCCAGCCATCGTCGCGCAACAGGAAGACCAACGCGGCACCAGGTGTGGCCCGTAGCTTAGTTAGGAACGCATCAAGAGCAGCGTCACTGCCAACATTGGCGGCGGGAATGCGCAGTTTTTCGGTTTTGGATTTATAGACGACGAGCGTGTTGCCGCTCAGTTCGATGAAGAAGTATTCGTGGTGGGTGGAGAATCCTCCACCGGATGGGCGGATGGCGATGGGCAGGGCATGAGTGTCGGGCTTGATGTTGCGCTGCTCCAGCTGCTTCTTGAGTTGCTCGATTTGCGTTTGGACTTCTGGCATTTCGCGTTGGTTGGCGAGAACCTGAGCGGCCAAGGTGTCGCGTTGCTTGCGGAGCCGCTCGGCGAGGGCTGTGGCGGCCTCGCCGGTCAGCTCGCTGTGTTGGCGCAACGCGGTGAGTTGCTGTTCTTTTTCCTGCATTTCGGCCTGGACTTGCTTGGCGGCGGCAAGTTGGGCTCGCAGTGCGGCGTCCTCCAGCAGGCATTCCTGGTGGGTTTTGAGCAAGCTGCGGTGTTGCTGGGCTCGTGCAAGGTCTGCGGCGCTTCGTCCGGTTGCCTGCTGGGTTTGAGCGACGCAGAGGACCACGATGATGAGGATGAGCACGCCGATGAGAGAACACAGGATATCCAGAAACGGGATCAACATGACCTCGTCGCGGTTGCCTTCTCGCCTTTTCGCCATATTCGCAACAGTGGGGGAAAGTGACTTCCGATGTTATGCGCCACCGCGGCGGAACCAGCGGCGCTTGGGGGGCGGTGGCCCGATGACAATGGATTTGGTGCCGAGTTGTTTGAGCACTTCGTTGAGGCTGTTAATGCCGCTGGCTAGCCCGGCGAGGTAGTTGGATACCTCGACCATGGACTCCTTGATCGACGCTTGGGACTGCTCGCGCATGGCATGAGTCTTAGTGACGAATTCGTCAGTGACGGATTGTTGGAAGGCAGCCATCCGGCCGTCCAAAGTGGTGGCGTACTCATTCATTCGGCGCGACAATTCATTCAAATCGCTCAGAAATGCCGCTTGGCCGCCAGCAAGCGCTGCCACCACTGCGTCCGCCACCGCTGCTGTATCTCCGCCGCCCGCTCCGCTGCCGTCGTTGAGCCGCAACATCAGCACCTCATTGCAAAACGCGTCAATCTCGTTGAGGTTGTCGTCCTCCTGCTTGGCCAGTGAATTGAGCGGAAAATTTAAAATCATGGCGAGCACCAGACCTAACAATGTTGCATCGAATGCGGTGCCCAGTCCGCTGGTGACATTGTTGATAGAGGTGACGATTTTGGCGACGTCCTCGACGTTGGCGAAGTTCATTCCGCCGATCGCTTGAGAGAGGCCGAGCACTGTGCCGATGAAGCCGAGCAAGGGGATGGCCCAGAGGAAGGCCCGCGGCAGGGTGTAGCTGCCGCCGATGCGAGCGCTGTCGATATCTGATTGATTGGCCATCATTTTGGCGACCTCGGCATTGTTAGCACGTATTTCAAACAATTCGAGGCCCTTGCGGATGCGGTTGACCATCAGGCTGTCGCGCAATTTTCGTGGCAGGCGGTACACGTGGTCGATGAACTGGGCGACGTTGCTGACGTTGATCTCTTTGCCCAGACGCATCGGTAACACGTCTAGCAGCAGTGCGCTCTTTTGATGGCGCAGCTTTTTAAATTTAAGATAGAGGATGGCCATGGCCCAACAGAAGAACGTGCAGTTGAGCGAGCTGACCACCAAATGCTTGAAAAACAGGGCTGCCAGCCACTGGACGGGCGTGTAGCTATCGACGGGCCGGTTGCCGGGGTTGAAGGGCAGCAGCAGGAAAAACCAGATTAGCACCATGGCGAGGCCAAGGCCGAAGCTGACGAGCATCCTTGGATTCGTCGGGTCGGTTTCCTTCCAGCCGCGGCGCTCGACGCTGCGGAACGCGCCCACCGAGCCGCGGCTAGTGGGAGCGTTTGGTGTTTGGGGTTGGGAGTCGCCATCGGCGGGCACGTCGCTAGGGATTTGCATACGGGCGCTGCAACCGGGGCAATGGACAAGTTGGCCGGCCAATTCAGGACCGGCTTTGAGCTGCATGGCACAGCGGGGGCATTGGAAGATCATGGCAAGAGAGCAAATGCTTGGGTTCGGTTGAGCTTGGCTCGCAGCTATATCAGCAGCCCCGGGGCCTTCCGTCAACTGCTTCGAGCCAGGCGTGATCCGCCCATTCAGGAGAAATTCAGCGCATCCATATCAAAGACGACGGTCACATCCTCTGGCAGTGAGGTGCGGGCGAGCACCGCCTGAACGTGGCTGGTGAGGGGACGAGCGCGTGGCGAACGGAGGGTGATTTGGAAGCGGAACTGGCCATGAGCGCGGACCAGCGGCGAAGGCAACACCTCGCCCAGTTGAATGCCTTGGGGCAGGTTTTCCTTGAGCCGAAGATGCAATGTCTGAAGCGTGAACTCACCACGCCGCTCGTGGTTCGATCGGGCCGTGAGCACCGCGCAGTGCCCGTAAGGCGGAAACCCGAACTGACGGCGGAACTCAAGCTCCTGCTCGGAAAACCCGTCAAAGTCATGGCGCCGCGCATATTGGATGGACGGCGAATGCGGCGTGAAGGTCTGAACAATCACCTCGCCGGTTAGGTCGCCGCGCCCGGCTCGCCCGGCCACCTGTGTGAGCAATTGAAACGTGCGCTCGCCAGCCCGGAAATCCGGCACGTGTAGCCCGAGGTCGGCATTGAGAATACCCACCAGCGTGACGTTGGGGAAATGCAGCCCCTTGGCTATCATCTGCGTCCCTATCAAAATATCGAGTTTGTGGGTCTTGAATGCGTGAAGTGTGTCGCGCAGGGCATGGCGGCGGCGCATCGCGTCAGCATCAATCCGGGCAAATTTCGCCTGCGGCAGAACTTTAGTTAGAAGTTCTTCCACTTTTTGGGTGCCATAGCCTTGGAGTAAAATTGAGGGATCCAAGCAAGCTGGGCACTTGCGCGGCACGATTGCCTGATGGCCGCAGACGTGGCAGATGAGGCGTTCGTCGGTGCGATGATAGGTGAGGGCCACGGCGCAGTGTGGGCACTGGCAGACGTGGCCGCAGGCGGGGCATTGGAGGGAGCGGGCGAAGCCGCGGCGGTTGAGGAAGAGGATCGATTGTTCGCCTTTGGCGAGGCGCTGTTCGAGGGCGCTGCGCAGTTTGTCTGATAGAATCGCCATGCCGCCTTTGTGCTTGGTGGCCTCCAAGCGCATATCGACGACGCGCACCAGGGGCATCGACTGGCCATCAGCGCGTTGGTCGAGGCGTAGAAGTGAGTACTTGCCGAGCTGGGTGTTGTGCCATGACTCGAGAGATGGGGTGGCCGAGCCGAGCACGATGGCGGCCCCTTCGAAGGCGGCCCGGAGCACGGCGACGTCGCGGCCGTGGTAGCGCGGCGGGTTTTCCTGTTTGTAGGAGTTCTCGTGTTCCTCATCGACGATGATGAGCCCGAGGTCGGGCAGCGGGGCAAATACGGCCGAGCGGGCACCGATGACAATTCGTGCAATGCCCTTGCGGATCCGGTGCCATTCGTCGAAGCGCTCGCCTTGGGAGAGGTGCGAGTGCAAAACGGCGACCTGCTCTTGTTTGGCGGCGAATCGTGATTTGAAACGGCGCACCGTCTGAGGTGTTAGGGAAATTTCCGGCACCAGAACCAGCACGGTTTTGCCCAGCTCAAGCACCCGCTCGGCCGCTTGCAAATAGACCTCGGTCTTGCCCGATCCCGTCACCCCCAGCAATAGCATCGGCTTCGCCTCTGACGGATGCTTCAGTGCATTGAGCACCCGCTCCAGCGCTGCCGCCTGCGCCGCGTTGAGCGTCAGTGGTGTGGATTCAACCACTTCTTCCACCTCGTCGGCATCCGGATCGCGCCGCACTTCCTCCACCTCAATGCGCAGCCAGCCGGCCTTTTCCAACGCCTTGAGGGTGGCGGCGGCCCCCTCACCGAGTTCGGCCACCGGCAAGCGGCCGCTCTCCGCGTCTAGCAAGGATGAAATCACCGCGTGTTGGCGGGGTGCCCGCTTGGCGAGTTTCTCTAACTCGGCAGCGGGTGGAGCTGCGGCGAGTACGGCGAGGCGGCGGGTTTTGGCAGAGTTCTCCTCGCTGCGAACCGCTTCCGGCAACAGCGAGCGAATCACCGACTCAAGACTGCAACCATAGTAATTGGCGATCCATTCACCGGCACGCAGCAATACCTGAGTGATGAGCGGCTCCGGATCTATCAGGCACTCGAGCTCCCGCATGGCAAAATCGGCCTGGGCAGCCTCGCCGAGTGCCAGCACCGTGCCGGTGGCCGACTTGCGGCGCAGTGGCACGCGAACCCGGCAGCCTGGCAGCACGGCAAGCCCTGCCGGAATGGCATAGTCAAACACCAGCTCGGAGGAGCCATCGATCAAAACCCGGGCGGTCACGCGTGCCACTCTGTCTCCCCAGGAGGCTTCGGCCAAGATCGAAATTCAGAACTCATGAAGCCGACCTCCCGATCCCTGGCAATTGGCACCGCCTATCGGTGGATTTGAGAGGAGTTCTCCCCGCTGCGGGGCCACGGCTACTTTACCTCCTCGATGGATTGGCGGTTTTTTAGCAGCACCTCTGGCCAGTCGTTGAGTTTATGCATGATTTTAACGATGCCGGTGATGCGGATTCGTTTGCCGAGTAGGGGTTTGAGGGCCTCCTCTGACATATCAGCAGAGGCGTTTTTTGTGACAAATCGGCCGCGGGCCTCCAGTGCCGAGGAGGTTTCCAGAAATTCCAGATAAAGGGTTTTGCCAGAGTCCGTCACGCGGATGTTTTTCAAAACCCCCTCAACGGTCACCTTGTGGTCCCTCTGCTGCATGAGCCGCGCGGATTCCCCACTGCCAAAAACCCCGTCGGGTAGCGGGTCGGCCGCCGGGGGCTGCTGCTGGCCGGTGTCTGCTACAGCCGCAGTGGGAGCCACGTTTTGTGCCACCCGGGTGTTGGCCGCTGCAACCGGTGGGTCTGCGGCGGCGGCTGCTGCGGCGGCTGCTGCGGCTGTGGCTGCGGCCTTGTGGGTAAACTGATATTGGAACAGCCACCAAGCGGCCGCGACGGCTAACATGGCCAAGCCTGCGATCATGAGCCACGGTTCCTTGGAGGAAGATTTTTTCAACCGAACAGGGCGAATGGGCAATGCGGGCGTTTGGCGCCGCTCGGCCGTTCCGCCGGAATAGGCCGCACCAGGCTGAGCCTCGAGAGCCACTTCCTCGGCGACACCCGCCAAGCGTTCGCGCACCTGTCGCAGCGTGAGAGAATCCGCGTTGGCACGCAGCCATTTTAGCCAAGCGCCGAGACCTTGACCCGCTTGATAGGGCACTCTCTTGCGGCGCCAGCCGAGCAAATCCTCTGCCAGGAGCGCCAGTGGCAGCAAGCTGCGATGGGCTGACTCATGGTGCAGCCATTTCATCGGGGCCAGCGAAAACGTCAGGCCGCGGCAGTTGGCTCCGGCGTCGTCAATGATCCACTCGGGATCGGTTTCCACCCACACAGCCTCGGCTCCAAGCACTTCTGAGAGGCCCTCGGAAATTTCCAGTACCCGTGCCAGCACATCGATGGCCCCGGCAGCGGTGAACGTCCCACGTTCCAGCATTTCGGCAAGGGACTCGCCCTCAATCCACTCGCTGGCAAAAAATGGCATGCCGTCCACCGGATCGCAGCCACCGCTGAGCACCGTACGCAAGCCGGGATGTTCCAGGCCGATGAGCCGGGCGGCCACTGCGTTATAGTCGCTGCGTTCCTCGTCGAACAAGCCACCGCCGTCGGCTCCGTATGGGAAAAACCGCCTTACGGCTGCGGCCAAGCCGGTCTGGACGTCAAGGGCAAGAAAAGTCACCCCAGAGGAATCTTGGGCGACAATGTCCTGAATCTCGAACCGGCGGCTCAACACGAGCGGATGATACACGCAAAAGTGCGTCCGCCAAGCGGCGATACATCTGAGGGGCAATTGGGCAGGCCAGAATTGCCGGGAGAGGCTGGTTTTTCTAACTGATTGTATCCGGCGAAGCCGCACCTCAGACGCAACACGCAAGATAGCATTGGCTTTTCAAGGACTCCAGGCTTACGCGGATGGCGGCAGCGGTTGCTTTGAAATGGAGGCAAAGTGCTCTGGCCGGTGGAAATCCGGTTCAGAGGCATGCAGTTGGGTGGCACTGAGAAACCGTTGGCGTGGCGATTCGAGGATGAATGCGACGTTTGCCAGTGTGGCCGGACCAAAATCCAGCCGGGCCACCAGCAAGTCCAGTGGTACCGCCAGCGCCGCCACCCACGACCCATCCGGTGCCAATTCGGAAAACGTGGCCACATCAGGCATGGCGATATCGACCTCCTCGGCACGCTGCCTTGGAGCGGTGAATTCGCAGGTCCACCAAGCTCCATTTGGAGCGAGGTTGAACTCAAAATAGCGTCCGCTTCGGGGATCTGCTAAAAACATTTCCGCCACATCGTGGCGCCACAATTCTGCTTGGAATTGCCCGGGCCGCGCTTGCGGATGAAGCTGAGCGGGTCGTCGGTGGCTAGCCACAAACCACAGTCGCTGGGCGTCACACACCAGTGAAAATCCAGCTGCTGGCGCCACATCGGTGCCATGCCAGTCCTGTGCCAAGCCGAACAATGGCACATCCAGTTCCCCCCACACCAAGGGCTGTTCACTCTCAAAGATAATCATGCCCGAGGATGGAGGAACCCCCGCAACTTGTCCAGTGGCTTCAGAACTCAGTAACACCAGGCCGATGTCTGCTGTGCCTACTTTGAGGGGCTCTTCCATCCTCGGATTGACATCCCCGGCAGCTCTGGTACACACCCTTGGCATGAGTCATTCACCGCAAGACGCTTGGTTTTACTCGCACGAAGGCGAACGCCACGGCCCGGTGGCCTTGGCCGACCTGCGTGCCATCGCCATGGCAGGCTGCCTTGATCCCAGATTGGATTTGGTGTGGACACCGGGCATGGCGGAGTGGCAGGCAGCCGGAGAGATAGCGGATCTATTTGAGCAGCGGGTGGGCGAGGGCCAGTCCACCACCCATCCATACCTGCCGCCCCAGATGGAGTCGCTCGCCGAGTTGGTGAGGCGCAGTGATGAGTGGCCGGGCGCACGCCGTCGCGCCTACCTCACGGCCAGTCTGCTGTTGCCACTCATGGTGTCTGTTGCGCTCAGCAACCGGTCCGCCCTGCTGACTCATCTGCGGGGACCCGCCGGATCCGATCCCCTGACCCTCGGTACGTTGCTGGCGCTGGGCCTCATCGCCCTCTACTACGGACTGCAGCGCTTGGTAAACCTCGGCATGAATTGCTGGTGGTTCTTGGGCCATTTCGTTCCCATTCTCAACCTCTGGGTCGGCTATCGCTGCTTCGCCTGCCCGGCCGGCTACGCCTATCACAAAAAATTGGGCGGCACCGGTATCGTGCTGGCCATCTTCTACTGGCTGTTTGTGGCTGCGGTGATTTTTGCGCTCGTCGCTGTGACGTGCTATGGCGACGACGCGCGGGTGGCGGATGTGTGCCGTCAAGTGCGTGGGGCTATCGGGTATCTCCGCCCGGCGATACCCACTCATTGAGTTGTGGAGAGCCAGGGAAGACTCAATCCAACGGAGTGTTGGAAATCCAAAAATCAAAATTCGATTCGCTCGCTTACGGCACGAAGAGACAAGATGCAAATTTGATCTAACAAAAACACGATCTGGCAGCTTCACACTTCCTGACCTCGACGGAAAATAGTTTGACACTTTTGGCGGCTCAGACGAGCTGATAGATCAGGCGGGCATGGGTTTCAGGGTGCAGGAAAGCGAGCTGAGTTAGGTCATCGAGTAGGGCGGCTATGGCCTTGTCGTGGGCCGGAGAGGCCATACGGTGAATGCGGACGGTGGCTGGGGGGGCGTTCCACCCGCAGTTCATGCACTCCATGACGCGCAGGTCGGAACCGTACATGAGAAGGGCGGCAAGTTTCCAAGGATTTTCAAGGTGCAAGATGCCGAACGTTGCCGCCAGGATGGCGGCGCTCCGTGCCAAATACGCTGCTGACATGTGCGTCGGGGAGGGCCGGCATCCTGCCGGCTGGTTGCGGCATCCTGCCGCAATCCACAGCGCAGGTGCCGCCCTAGCGAAATACGATCGCCCCGTGCTCGACGTCGGCTTGGATCACGTCGCCGTCGCTGAACTTGCCGTCCAACACGGCGAGACTCAGCGGGTCGAGGAGGTGGTGCTGGATGGCGCGTTTGAGGGGGCGTGCGCCGTAAACCGGGTCGTAGCCCTGGTTGCCGAGGAATTCCTTGGCGGTCGGCGTTAGGGCGAGGGCCAGGCCCTGTTTGGCAAGGCGTTTTCTAACACGGTTTAGTTGCAGATCTGCGATGGTGGTGAGGTCGGCGCGGGTGAGGCGGTCGAAGATGATGATTTCGTCGATTCGGTTGAGGAATTCGGGGCGGAAGGCGCTGCGCAGGGCATCGGTGACGAGCGCCTCACGCTGCTCGGCATTGGACTCGTGGAGGATGTACTGGGAGCCGATGTTAGACGTCATGATAAGCACGGTGTTGCGGAAATCCACGGTGCGGCCCTGGCCGTCGGTGATGCGGCCGTCGTCGATAACTTGCAGCAAAACATTGAAGACATCGGCATGGGCTTTTTCAATTTCATCGAAGAGCACCACCGAGTACGGGCGGCGGCGCACCTGCTCACTGAGTTGGCCGCCTTGATCGTAACCGACGTAGCCGGGTGGCGCGCCGATCAGCCGGGATACGCTGTGTTTTTCCATGTATTCGGACATGTCGATGCGGACCATCGCCGCCTCGTCATCGAAGAGGAATTCGGCAAGCGCCTTGGAAAGCTCGGTTTTACCGACGCCGGTGGGGCCCAGAAACAAGAACGAGCCGATGGGCCGGTTCTCATCCTGGAGGCCGGCACGGGCGCGGCGCACTGCGTTGGCCACTGCGAGGATGGCCTTTTTTTGGCCGACGACCCGTTCGCCGAGGCGTGGTTCCATGTTAACGAGTTTTTGTTTTTCGCCTTCCTGCAGTCGAGTGACCGGGATGCCTGTCCAAGCTGAGACCACCCGGGCAATATCTTCCTCGGTGACCTCTTCCTTGAGCATGGCCCCGTTTTTTTGCAACATGCTGAGTTGCTGCTTAGCGACCTCCAGCGCCTTGTTGGCAGCGGGCAGATCCCCGTAGGTAATTTGCGAGGCACGGGTCAGATCCCCGATTCGTTGGGCCAACTCGGCCTCACCCTTGAGCGTCTCAATTTTTTCCTGAGCCGCTCTCACATCATCGATGACGGCCTTTTCGTTGCGCCACTGTGCCCGCATGCCGGAGGAGGATTCGCGCAGGTTGGCTTGCTCTTCTTTGACTTTCTCGAGGCGTGTGGCGGATGCCTTGTCGCTCTCTTTTTCAAGTGCCCTTTTCTCCATCTCCAACTGCAGAATCTGCCGCTCCAGCACATCGATTTCCGTCGGCATTGAGTCGAGTTCAATCTTGAGCCGGGATGCGGCCTCATCCATGAGATCAACCGCTTTGTCGGGCAAAAATCGCCCAGAGATATATCTATCGGAAAGGGCGGCGGCGGCGACGAGGGCACCGTCCTGGATGCGCACGCCGTGGTGAACCTCGTAGCGCTCCTTGAGGCCGCGGAGGATAGCCACGGTATCCTCAACGGACGGCTCGCCGACCATGACTGGTTGGAAGCGGCGTTCGAGGGCTGCGTCTTTTTCGATGTGTTTGCGATATTCTTCGAGGGTGGTGGCGCCGATGGCATGGAGTTCGCCGCGTGCGAGTTGGGGTTTGAGGAGGTTGGAAGCATCCATCGCACCCTCGCTGGCACCGGCCCCGACGATCGTGTGAAGCTCGTCGATGAAGAGAATGATCTGGCCTTGGGAATCGGTCACTTCCTTGAGAAACGCCTTGAGCCGGTCCTCAAATTCACCGCGGTATTTGGCCCCGGCGAGCATGGCACCGACGTCCATGGTGATGACGCGCTTGTGCTTCATGGCCTCCGGCACATCCCCAGAGATGATGCGCCGGGCCAGCCCTTCGACGATGGCCGTCTTGCCCACACCCGGCTCGCCAATGAGGACCGGGTTATTTTTGGTGCGCCGGGACAACACTTGCAGCACCCGCCGGATCTCATGATCGCGGCCAATGACCGGATCGATCTTGCCCTCCCGCGCCCGGGCTGTTAGATCAGTGCCATATTTTTCCAACGTCTGGTATTTGCCTTCCGGGGAATCGTCGCTGGCTTTTTGGGAACCGCGCACACTGTGGATCGCGGCAAGCGCCGATTTTTCGTCCAATCCGGCGTCCTTGAGCAGCTTGCCGGCCGGCGAATCACCTTTAAGAGCCCCGAGGATGAAATGCTCGACGCTGAGGTAGTCGTCGCCGAGTTTCTCGCGGGCTGCATCAGCGGCTTCCAAGGTGGCGCGCAGGCCAATACTGATCTGCGGTTGGGTCGAGGCTCCTTGAACACTCGGTTCGCGAGTCAGCGCGGCGGCGGTGGCAGCTTTAAGGCGCGGCACGTCAATGGCGGCCTTTTGCAAAATAGGCGTGGCGATTCCTCCATCCTGTTGGAGCAGGGCGAGCAGGACGTGGGCGCTTTTGAGTTCTGAATGGGCGGACTTCGAGGCCAGGCTCTGTCCTGATTGGATGGCCTCTTGAAGTTTTTGAGTCAATTTTTCTAGTCCCATAATCGGTGTTTGGTTGGAGGGTGAATCACGCTTGCGGGTTGGAGCATAGGCGAAAACCCGGCGCACTGCAACAAGCCCTGTTGATCCGTTGGGTTTGGGGTTGCGTGATCGTGGCAGATGGGTTAGTTCATTCACTCACGGACTGCGAAATGCCAGTGCATCCCTAACCCCCACACGCTCATGAAAACCAAGGATACCCGCAAAGAAACCAAGAAGATGCCCACCAAAACCGCCAAGGAAAAAAAACTCGCCAAGCAGGCCAAGAAAAATAGCAAGTAAGCTTGACCGTTCAAGGCACGACGGCGCGTCGGCTCACCCGATAGACGCGGTCTCCGGGGCGCGCCGGAGAGACCAGCGCGATGGCCACAGACTGGCCGCGTTTGGCGTCCGGCACCGGCTGCTGATCGATTTGGATAGATGTGACGGCCACTCGCAGCACGCCGGTGGTGGGTCCTAGGATGAGCAGTTCGTCGCCAAGGGCGAAGCCAGAGTCGCAGACGCGGATCTCCGCAGCACCCGCCTTGCGATAGAATTTGACGACTTCGCCAACGTGCACTTTTTTGGTGGATGCTTGGCTGTTAGGGGCACCACTCCATTGATCGATGGGCTTGCCCATGTAATATCCCGAGGACAGCCCGCGATGGTAAACGCCTTCGAGCTGTTGCATCAATCCGGCTTTGAGTGGTTCAAACTCAGCTTGAAAGCCAGGTTTTCGACGATTGGCAAAATAGAAATCGACGGCGCGGCGATAGGCGGAAGTGACGCTGCTGACGTATTCCGGGGCGCGGCCACGGCCCTCGATTTTGAGACTATTGACGCCGCATTCGAGCAATTGTTCGATAAACGGGAGGGTGCAGAGGTCTTGCGGGCTGAGCAGATAGGACTCGCCCATGCGGAAGGAAACATCTCCCTCGCTGCTATTGATTTGATAGGGTCGGCGGCACGGTTGGGTGCACTGGCCGCGGTTGGCGGATTTGCCGGTACTCGCTTCAGACATGAAGCAGCGGCCGCTGATGGAAACGCACATGGCACCGTGGGCGAAAACCTCAAGTTGGATGTTGGCGGCAGCGGTGGCACCGAGTTGGGTGGTGAGGTTGCGGCGCAGGCTGCGCAACTGCGCCAGCGAGCACTCGCGGGCCAGCACGAAGCGGCGGATCCCGAAGGCCCGGTGAAAGCCGGCGAGGGCCGCCGAATTGGAGACAGACATCTGGGTGGATAGGAAGACCGGCAGGCCCAACGCGGTGGCCGCCTCAATGACTGCCATGTCCCAGCAAATAACCGCGTCGATGGCGGCGGCGCTCGCCGCAGCCAGCACGCGCCGCATGCGGGCCAGTTCGGGTTCATAAATGATGGTGTTGAGCGCCAAGTAAGCGCGCACCCCGGCCTGCCGACATGTGCGGGCGATACGCGGCAACTCGGCCAGGGCAAAATTATTGGAATTATCCCGCATGTTGAAGCCGTGCACGCCAAAGTAGATGGCATCGGCACCGGCATGGATGGCAGCTTGCAGGCTGGTCCAATTGCCAGCCGGCGACATGAGTTCGGGTGGGTGGAGTGGAGGCATGGGGGATTATTCCACGCTCACCTTGGTGCCGAGTTTGACCTTGTCATAGACGATGAGGATAGGCCCGGCTTGGCCGCGGATGCAGGAGTGGGAGGCGGGGTAGCGGCGGACCGGAGCGATGTGGTGGCCCACCCCATCATTGGTGAGGCGCATCCAGTTGCGCATCGGGGCACCTTCAAAGCGCCCGCCTTCGGGGACCTTGTCCTTGGTGATGTCGGCATCGGTGTTCACGCATTTATCATCGGCGTCGTAAATTCGACCGTAAAGGTTGGACTTCTTATCCACCAGCATTTCAAGGATCGTGTATTCCCCCGGCGGCGTCTCGTGGCCTTCCCGGCCCGAGCAAATCGGGTAGTCCATCGCCACCTCCTTGCCATTCATCAGCAAACCGCGCTGCTTTGCCAAATCAATGCGAATCTGCGAGTTCGTCGGATTGGTGCGGGCGAGCACGGGGGCGTTTTTCCACACCTTGTAGGTTTTCGGATAAGCCGGATCCGCTGTGAAGTGTTGGTAGGTGCCAACCGGATACGGGTTGACGTAAACCGCGCCGGGCACGGGCAAGGGAGCGGGAGGCGGCTTCTTGGCGGCACAATTGCCAAGCAATAAGACGACCAACGGTAGGGCAAGGTGGGGGACAAGGCGGGAGAATTTCATTGTGATAGGCTGGCGTCAGGGGCCGCAGCAATAAGGTGGAACCCGGTTGAATGCAACCCCTTGCGATGAAAAACCTACCGGAGTCACCGATTTTCGGCTTTGGCAGCCTATCACTAGGCCGACATGCGCCGGGGTTTCTCGGACCAAGAATGGCGTCCTTCGAGCCGTGCGAAACCCCTGTCTCCGAGCACTCATCGAAGCCGTGCGCGACCGCACCAAGACCGTTGATCTCAAACAAGTCAACGCCCTGCTCATAAAGCCCATTGGCGTCACAACACCCGTGACCGAAGCCCTGCAACCCGTCGTTTGCACCCATCAGAAATCCAAAAACGATTGCCACCTCACGGCTTCCCCAACGGTCTTTGCCTCAAGATGAGGTCTCTAGCAATGGATCAAAAGAAGGATACGCTTGGAAAAATGCCCGTCAGTCCGTCAGTGCCGCTATTGACCAATGGCGATTTGTGGCTGGTATAATGAAATCTCACCAATTATTTCTTGCGTCCCCAAGGGCATATGCTGTAGGGTTCGTGAAGCCTACGGTTGCCATATTTCCATGCCTCAGGAAAGAACAAGATGAATACGCGTCCATTGCAGCATCCCATTCGAGGCAGATCCCTTCATTTGCTATTTTGCCTTTGGTTTGGGATTTGCGCGCTCCAACTGTCTGTGTTAGGTTTCGGGCAGTCCGTCTATACGTGGCCGTACACATTCACCACGCTGGCCGGCGATGCGGGTTATGGCAGCGCGGACGGGGCCGGCAGCGGCGGGCGGTTTTACAACCCCGGCGGCGTGGGCACAGACAGCGCAGGCAATGTGTATGTGGCGGACAGTGGGAACCAAACCATTCGGAAAATCACTCCGGCAGGAGTGGTGACCACCCTAGCGGGAACGGCCGGAGCCGTTGGAAGCGCGGACGGGACCGGCGGAGCCGCGAGGTTTGACAATCCCAACGGCGTGGCAGTGGACGGCGCGGGCAATGTTTATGTGGCTGACAGTGGGAACCAAACCATTCGGAAAATCACTCCAGCAGGTGTGGTGACTACCCTGGCCGGACTGGCAGGCACCCCCGGCAGCGCCGACGGACCGGGAAGCGCCGCTCTCTTCGATTCTCCGAGTGGAGTGGCGGTGGACGGCTCGGGAAATGTATTCGTTGGGGACTCCGGCAACTGCACCATCCGCAAAATCACCACGACGGGTGAAGTGTCCACAGTTGCGGGTTTCGCCGGTATTGCCGACAACGTGGACGGGACCGGTGGTGCCGCGAGGTTCAACCATCCCTCTGGAGTGGCACTCGACGGGTCGGGCAACCTCTATATCGCAGACTCTTACAACAACGCCATCCGCTTGGTGACTCCGGCGGGTGTGGTCACCACTCCGACCGGCCTGTCGGGCAGCGACGGATTGTTTTCTCAACCCAACGGCATCGCGGTGGACGGGGCGGGCACGCTCTATGTCGCGGATACCCTTAACTATGTCATCGAGCAAATCACCTCGTCTGGGGTGGTGACCGTGCTGGCCGGTATGTTGGGCACCCCCGGCAATACCGATGGTGCCGGCAGCGTTGCGTTGGTCAACATGCCCATCGGCGTGGCGCTAGACGGATCAGGCAACCTGTATGTGGCTGACCAAGCGAACCACGAAATCCGCAAAATCACCCCGGCAGACGAGGTCTCCACGCTTGCGGGCCTTTCTGGAAGTGGCAGCACAAACGGAACCGGCAGCGCGGCTCGGTTTTATGATCCCGGCGGCGTGGCGGTGGATAGTGCGGGCAATGTTTATGTCGCGGACATAGCCAATGAAATCATCCGCAAGGTAACAGCCGCCGGCGTGGTCACAACTCTGGCAGGCACGGCGGGGCTCGTTGGCAGCGCCGATGGCACCGGCAGCGCCGCGCGCTTTCTCACACCCAGTGGCGTGGCGGTGGATGGCGCGGGCAATGTTTATGTCGCAGACTCTGACAACCATACCATCCGGAAAATCACCGCGTCCGGAGAAGTATCAACCCTGGCAGGACTGGCTGGCACCCCTGGCAGCGACGACGGGACAGGGAGCTATGCGCGCTTCAATTATCCCTATGGTGTCGCCGTGGATGGCTCGGGGAATGTCTATGTGGCGGATCAAATCAACTGCACGATCCGCATGGTGACCCCTGCGGGTGTGGTGTCCACGCTGGCCGGGTTGGCTGGTGTTGCCGGTTCCAAGGATGCGACCGGTGGTTCCGCGCGCTTCAATTATCCGTCCGGCGTTGCGGTGGACGCAGCGGGCTATGTCTATGTGGCAGATACATCGAGCAACACGATCCGCAAAGTGAGCCCTGCGGGAGTGGTGACCACCTTGGCCGGGCGCGCGGGAAAGTCTGGCACAGCGGACCGGACCGGCTCGCTCGCTCGGTTCAGCTACCCTGCCGGTGTGGCGGTGGACAGCGCGGGCAATGTCTATGTGGCGGAATATAGCAATAGCATCCTCCGGCAAGTGACTCCGACCGGGGTGGTGACGACCATCGCCGGCCTGCGGTTTAGTTATGGCAATGCGGACGGCACAGGCAGCGCCGCCAGATTCAACTATCCGCTGGGCATCGCGGTGGACAGCGCGGGCAATGTTTATGTGGCCGACAGTAGCAATAACACCATCCGCAAAGGAAGGCCTCCGCCGACATACATCATCACACCCAGCGCGGGCACAAACGGCAGCATCACCCCTGCCACCCCGAAAACGGTTGTCTCCGGTGGCAACATCACATTTTCCGCGACCCCGGCCACGTCTTATCTCGTCGATCAATGGCTGGTGGATGGAACCGTGGCGCAAACCGGTGGCACCAGTTATACCCTAACATCAGTGAGCGCCAGCCACGCGCTGCAAGTGACATTCAGGGAACAGGCTGTCTATCCCACTCCCTACACGTTTTCCCCGCTTGCAGGTTGGGCACGGCAGGGCGGCATGGATGGCACCCTGGCCACCGCGAGTTTCAATGGTCCCGCAGGTTTGGCGGTGGATAGCGCGGGCAATATCTACGTGGCGGACGGGGGCAATCAGGTGATCCGAAAAATCACGCTGTCGGGAGTGGTGACAACCCTGGCCGGACTATCGGGTAGCCCGGGCAGCGCGGATGGCTCGGGTAGCGCCGCGCGCTTCCATGACCCGGGTGGGATCGCTTTGGATGGCTCCGGCAACGTATATGTCGCTGACACCGGCAACCACACGATCCGTAAAATCACTCCGGCAGGGGTGGTGACAACACTGGCCGGACTTGCGGGCGTTCACGGCAGCGCCAATGGCACCGGCAGCGACGCCCGGTTTTACAGTCCGAGTGGGGTGGCCGTGGATGCTGCCGGCAATGTCTATGTGGCGGATTCCAATAACAACTCGATCCGCAAGATCACGGCGGCAGGCGTGGTCACCACACTGGCAGACGGGACAGGCGGCGGAGCGAGCTTCAATTTTCCGATTGGCTTGGCGGTGGACGATACCGGCAATGTTTATGTGGCGGATACCTACAATCACACCATCCGTCTGGTAAGCCCTGCTGGAGTGGTGACCACACTGGCCGGGTCCGGGCTGTTGAGCGTATTTGGCAGTGCGGACGGCACGGGTAGCGACGCAAGGTTTAATTATCCCGTGGGCCTAGTTTTGGGCAGTGACGGCAATCTTACCGTGTCGGACAACAACACCCTCCGGACCGTGACGCCAGCTGGCGTGGTGACCACACGGGCGGGTTGGGACGCTCCCGCTGGCGCACTTGCGTTCGATGGCTCGGGCAATCTCTATGTGGCGGATGGTTACAACTCACTGATCTATGAACTGACGTCAGCCGGAGTCGCGACCACTCTGGTGGGCTCGCTTAGCGCCAGCGGTTCGGACGGAACCGGTCGCGATGCGCAGTTTAATCAACCCATGGGCGTGGCGGTGGACAGTGCTGGCAACGTTTATGTCGCGGATTCTTACAACTATACTATCCGAAAAGTGACAGCCGCAGGCGTCACCACGACTTTGGCAGGTCTGGCAGGATATGCAGGACCCGCCGCAGACGGAACCGGTGGCGACGCGCGGTTTGGCAATCCTAGTGGCATTGCAGTTGATAGCTCGGGCAACCTCTATGTGACGGATTTAAATGACACGATCCGCAAGGTGACGCCTGCGGGAGTCGTGACCACCGTGGCTGGCCTAGCTGGGACGTCCGGCAGCACCGATGATACCGGCAGCAATGCACGGTTTTTTCATCCTTCCGGTGTCGCGGTGGGCGGCTCGGGAAATCTTTATGTCGCGGACACCAACAACCACACGATCCGGCAAATCACGCCGGCGGGAGTGGTGACGACACTGGCCGGACTGGCCGGCAGTTCAGGATCGACGAATGGCACCGGAAGCACCGCGCGCTTTCACAGTCCAACCGGCACAGCGGTGGACGGCGCGGGCAACGTCTATGTGGCGGACTCCGGTAACAACACGATCCGCATGATCACTCCAGCGGGCGTCGTGACCACCTTGGCAGGACAGGTCGGCAGCAGCGGCGGCGCGGATGGCACCGGCAGTGCCGCCAGCTTCAACAATCCCATGGGCATCAGCGTGGACGGCGCGGGAAATCTTTATGTCGCGGACAGCGGCAACAACACGATCCGCATGATCACACCGGCGGGAGTGGTCACTACGCTCGGCGGATTCGCGGGAACAACCGGAAGCGCCGACGGCACCGGCAAAGCCGCGCAATTTGACTCACCCGCAGGTGTGGCGGTGGACAGCGCGGGCATTCTTTACGTCGTGGATTCGTTCAATAACACCATCCGCACGGGAACTTATCTCCTGGCGAGCCCCGTGCTGACCTTGACCTCGGCAGGTGTCAGCGACGGCTCATTTGGTTTCGGCATCAGCGGTCCAGTCGGACTGGCGGTGGATGTCGAGTCATCGAGCGACTTGTCCAACTGGGAGATTGTCGGCAGTTGCGTCCTCGTCGGCGGAACCAATTCTTTTGTCAGCCCGGCACCACCGTCGGGTGCCTTGTTCTTCCGCGCCTCTGCCCGATAAGTCCATGTCATTTTTCGTAGGACGATGGCAACAGGGGGAGGCCTGACCTCTTTCAGGAAGTTCGGCTCCATGCTGCCATGGAATACCTAGCCACACACGAACAACAATAAAGCGAACAATAATGGGTGAAGCGAAATGGGGGCGGTAGAGCCCTTGAAGCGCCTATTTACTAGGTGATTGCATATATTGGATGAGCCTGTGCGCACTCAGAATTTAGTTAGATAACCGCGGTTTATCTATCACCATCGGGACCTCTGGATCAGGCCCGTGGATGGGCGCTGTCGTAAGCGGTTTTGAGGCGTTCCTTGGTGACGTGGGTGTAGATCTGGGTGGTGGAGAGCGAGGAATGACCGAGCAGGGACTGGACGCTGCGGAGGTCCGCTCCGGCATCCAGCAAATGGGTCGCAAAACTGTGTCGCAGCTTGTGCGGACTGATGCCGAAAGGAATGGAACTGTGCTTGAGGTGCTTCTTGAGCAATTGGTCAACCGCCTGCTGGGTAATGCGACTCCGCCGCTTGCTCAAAAATAGTGGACCCGAGGTGACCGCCGCCGCTTGCCGGTAGCGCTGGATCGCGTTGAGCGCCGGACTGCCGACGGGCACCATCCGCTCCTTGCCTCCCTTGCCAAAAACGCGGACGGTTTCACCGATGAAATCGACGTTATTGACGTCTAGGGCGAGCAACTCGGCTATGCGCAAGCCGCAAGAATAAAACATTTCGAGAATGGCCGCGTCGCGCAGCGGCAACCACGTCGGCGTCTTCTTGTCGAGCGGCAGGTGCAGCGGAATCGCCAGCAATTCATCGATTTGCGCCAAACTGAGCACCACCGGCAAGCCCCGCGCCGCTTTGGGCAGCAACACCCCGGCCACCGGACTGCACGGCAACCCGCGCCGCAACACCAGAAATTTGTAAAAGGACCGCAGTGCGGCAAAGCGCAACCGAATGGTTGAGCGCTGAAGCCCTTGCTTCATCATGGCAAACAGGTAGTCGCGAAATTCGTCGGCGGTGGCAGCCCGCCAGTTGCTAAACCGCTTCCCCCGCCAACTCAGATAGGCAGCCAATGCCTCCCGGTAATTGATCAAGGTGCGCGGCGAGGCGCTCTTCTCCGTGCCTTGGAATTCAAAAAATGCCGCTTCCTCCACATCGTTCACATGCCCAGAATATCCAGCTTGCCTTACTTTGCCAAGTCTTTCGTAAAATGCTCCCAACCGCCCTCCAATATTTCGCCTGTGCCCGCCTCGACCAAGCAGCCAATCCGCGTGAGCGCCAACTCCGGAAATTCTTGGCCCCAAGCTGCCAGTAACCCTGCCACCCGATCCTCCTCCATCGCCAGCAATATCTCAAAATCCTCGCCGTCACCCAGCGCCTCAGCCACCGTGCACCCCTCCGTCACCGGCAAATAATCCCGATCTAACACAAATCCACATCCCGACGCCGACGCCAACCGCAACAAATCCCGTGCCAATCCATCCGACAAGTCCATCATCGCCGTCGGCTTGAAATGAGATACCAACCAATCGGTTTCTTTCATCCGCGGGATAAACGAGAGGTGTTTGGCGAGGCGGGAGCCGCCGAGGGTGCCGGTGACGAGGAGGGCGTGGCCGGGTTTGGCGGTCGAGCGGAGGGTGAGGTGGTGGCGGAGGACGGAGCCGGTGGCGGCGATGGAGATGAGGGCGGCGGATGATGGGGGGACGCTGGACGTTTCGCCGCCAGCGAGGGTGCCGCCGAAGCGCTGGAGGCAATCTGCGATGCCGCGGTAAAGGTCTTCGGCCCAAGCGACGGGGGTTTGAGGAGGGAGGGCAAGGGTGACGAGGAAGTGCGCCGGGTGGCCGCCCATGGCAGCAAAGTCTGAGACAACCCGGGCGCAGGATTTCCAACCGACCGCCCGAGCAGGGGCATCCGGAAGGAAATGAACGTGCTCGACGAGAGCATCTGTTTTGAGCAGGAGTAGGGCCGGGTGAGCAGACCCTGGATCGATCACCGCGCAATCATCGCCGGGGCCGGCAGCCGGGGCGGGGTCGAGCGGGACGAGGCGGATGAGGCGGCTGATGAGCGCATCCTCGCCAATGTCAGAGAGGCGTGTCACGGACCGGGATTGAGGGGGATATGGTAGAATCGGGCAAGGGCCTCGGCCAGAACGGTGGCGGAATTGAGGCTAAAATGCATGGCGATGGGGGCCCAAAGTGAGCCGGTGAGTTCGTAGGCGAGGGCTAGCAGGCAACCGAAATAGAACAATGGCAGGAGAGCGGACAGACTGTTGTGTGCGGCGGCAAAAACCAGCGCGGAACAAAGGCCCGCCACCCATGGCCCGGCAAATTTTTTGGCGGCGGGATACAGGTATCCGCGGAACACGATTTCCTCGCAAAGCGGGGCACTGAACATGGCCGCCACACTCATCAAGCCTAGAATGAGCGGGTCTTGGCTGTTTTGCAGCAATTTCACACTGTCCTGCATGGGCTCGACGCCGAGGGATTTGATCCATTGTGGGTAAGCGGTGGCATTGAGCGCGAAGGCCAGCAGCCACATGGCAACCACGCCGAGTGGGCCGATGAGGAACACGCGCTTCCAATTCGGCCAGCGCAAGCCCAGCCAAGCCACCGGACGGATCCGCCACACCATGACCATGAGGGTCATCCCGGCGAGCACCAGGTGGAATCCGATGGAACTCAGCAGGCCTTGCGGGGTGATGGGCATGGCGGTTTTGGCCGCAACCACGCGGGCACTGCCGATGCTGATGCTGTAGAACGTGAGAAAAATAAACCCCATCCACAGCAGGTCGATATGCACGTAGGGCCAAACCGGCACGCGGCTCGACGGAACGGGCGGCGGTTCGGTGGCCGGGCGGAAGGCGGCGGCTAGCGCCCTCACTGCGGCGCAAAGGGCAAAAATCCCTACCGCTCCAAAAAAACAAGCCTGCAGGATGATGACAGTCGGATCAGACATGGGCGGCATGGATAGCGGGCATGCCTGCCATGCTAGAGGGAATCGAATCGAGAAACCAACGCTTTCTGGCAAATTGTGACAAAATTATCCGCTGAACCCATCGTGACTGCGGAGAGACCCATCAATCCGTCCCGGCACTCGCTTGGATTTTTGCAAAATACCGACAGAAATTTGCTTCGCTGTCGAAATGTGGAATGCTACGTTCCGCCCAGCCAAGCGCTCAGGCATGTCCCAACCCACCTTCAACGCCCCCGCCATCGAAGTTCTCAGCCGATTGCTGCCAGGATTCGACTTTGAGTGCCTGATTGCCAAAGGCGGGATGGGGGCTGTTTACAAGGCCAAGCAGCGCTCACTGGGGCGGGATGTGGCGATCAAGATTCTGCCCCCCGAAGTTGGCCTCGACCCGTTGTTTCGACGTTCGTTTGAGACGGAGGCCCGCGCCATGGCCAGGCTCAATCATCCCAACCTCATCGGCGTCTATGACACAGGGGCCATCGAGGACATGCTCTTCATCGTCATGGAGTATGTGCCCGGCAAGTCACTCTACCATTCATCCTATGGAAAAATGGTCGATCCCGTGCAGGCCGTGCAATTGGTTCAGGGGATTTGTGCCGGGCTCAGCCACGCCCACGAAAACGGGATCATTCACAGTGATATCAAGCCCGCTAACATTCTGCTCACCCCCAAGGCCGAGCCAAAAATCGGGGATTTCGGATTGGCCCGGTTAGCGGGCAGCGAGGGTTCCGGGTTGGTGATGGGCACGCCGGGTTACACAGCGCCGGAGGTACTGGCCAACCCGTTGGTGGCGGACCACCGATCGGACCTTTTTGCAGTCGGCGTGATCCTCTACGAACTGCTGACCGGCCAACGCCAGGAACCCACTGCGGCGGCTCCCTCAACGATCTGTGGTTGCAACCACCGCATGGATGACATCTGGCGTCATGCCACCCATTTGAATCCGGCCAGCCGCTTTCAAAGCGCGGCGGCCTTCAGCACCGCCCTTACCGAATGGCTTGCCGCCAAAGATTCCCCCGCCATGCGCAGAAGCATGGGGCCAGCGCCTGCCAAGGGCTTGAGTCAAGCAGCCGTGCCCCTAGCAGCAGCCACTTCTCCAGCCAAGGGAGCCGCGAGCGGAAGCCCCCAGCAGGCCGGCAGGGCCAAGCCGATGGCCAATGTCGCCACCCAGGTGCTGCCTCGCCGTCAAGGCGGAGTAGGCTCCACCCTATTGCAATTTCTTTTTCTTGCAGGACTCGTCGGGCTCTCCGCCTACTTCTGGAAGGTCCGGATGGATCATGACAAGGAGATGGTCAAAATCGCCGAAAAAAACGCCCAAACGGTGGAGGATTTCAAGCACCTTCAAGAGACGGGCGGCAAGCCCTCTAGGCCGACCACCGGCGGGGTTGCCAGACCGCCGGACAACCCGACGTTTCCTAAGAAACCTCCCGTGGTGCCGGAAAAGGTGACGACTCCGGGCAACAAAGAGACGCCAACCCGGCCGGTGACCTCAGGGAGTACCCCAGGCAGTACCCCACCAGCAGATTCGGCGGTGCTCGCCACCCTGAACACAAAGGCCAAGGATCTGATTGCTGCAGCTGATAAAAAACGCTCGGAACAACTCGCCGCCAACATCAGCTCCTACACTTGGGAGCTCGACCAATGGCTCAACGGCCTGTCAAAAGGAGACCAGGAAACTTGGCAATTGCCCGTCGCCAAATTCAAGACCGTCGTTAGAAATTCGCGGGTCCCGGTTGGCAACCCTCAGGCTAACGGAATCACCGTGTCCCCTCAAATGGCAAAAATTATTGCCGGACGAGCCGCCAAACAAAGCCAGATCGACAGCGCATTTTTGTCTGAAGTGGACAAGCTCCGCGCCTTTTACCTGAATCGCCTCAAGGAAGAAGTGGGCACCGCAGAGCGAGCCAAGCAAACCGGACAAGCCACCGCGCTGCGTGCGGCTTCCGCGAAGGCGGCGGAAAATGAGGCGTGGATTCGTTCGTTCGGGATTGATCCGAGGCCGCCCGCGCCGATTTTTGCCCGGGAAAAGCCGCCTGCCGGGGATGATAAATCGGGAGGCAAGCCTGCCGCCGGCACCTGAGTGGTGGCCCTCACAACCCGACCTACCCATCACTGATAGTCATGGCCCTGCCCCTCAAAGCACGACACGCCTGCACGTTTGATCAAATTTCGCTAGGCGAGATCATGTTGCGTTTGGATCCGGGGGAGGGGCGGATTCGCACGGCTCGCCACTTCAGCGCGTGGGAGGGAGGTGGTGAATACAACACGTCGCGAGGCTTGCGCAAGTGTTTCGGTTACAAGACGGCGGTGTGTACGGCGTTGGTGGACAATGAGATTGGCCATCTGATCGAAGACTTCATCATGCAGGGAGGGGTGGGCACGGAGTTGATTCAGTGGCGCGATGACGATGGCATCGGCCGCAGCGTGCGCAACGGCCTGAATTTCACCGAACGCGGATTCGGCATCCGCGGTGCCGTCGGCAACCCGGATCGCGGCAATACCGCCGCATCCCAACTCAAACCCGGCGACGTCGATTGGGACCACCTCTTCGGCCAACTCGGCGTGCGCTGGTTCCATACCGGCGGCATCTTCGCCGCCCTCTCCCCATCCACCGCCGAACTCACCCTCGAAGCCGTCAAAGCCGCCAACCGGCACGGCACCATCGTCTCCTACGACCTCAACTACCGACCGTCCTTGTGGAAGACCATCGGCGGCCTAACAAAAGCTCGGGAGGTCAACCGCGAAATCGCCGGATTTGTGGATGTGATGATTGGCAACGAGGAGGACTTCACCGCGTCGTTGGGCTTCGAGGTCGCCGGCAGCGATCCCACATTGAGCACCATTGATACCGCCGCGTTCAAGGCAATGATCGAGACGGCACTTGGCGACTTTCCCAATTTCAAGGTGGCAGCCACCACGTTGCGGCGCGTGATCAGCGCCACCAGCAACGACTGGGCGGCGATCCTCTGGCATGATGGCGGGTTTTACGAAAGCCGGGCCTATCCGGAATTGGAAATCTTGGATCGGGTGGGAGGAGGCGATAGTTTTGCTAGCGGTTTGCAATTCGGTTTCATGGAGTTCAATGATCCGCAGAAAGCCGTCGATTATGGGGCCGCCCACGGCGCTCTCGCCTCCACAACCCCCGGCGATACCTCGATGGCCACCCGCAAGGAAGTTGAAAAAATCATCGCCGGCGGCGGTGCCAGAGTCGTTCGCTGAAATCGGGCCGTCATCCACAGCCGACACGTAGGGAATCCGACTTGCTCGCTCCGTTGTCAATTCCGAGGTCGAACACTGAGTTCTGAAGCTCATGAGCGGCGCAAGAAGATCTGTCGTTTGTAGCGGCGTGTCTATGACTGCCGATAAGCATGAATCGCGAATGAACTCGCTGCCTCGACAAGGGTCATCTCATGGGTTATGCTCGACGGCACGTGAAAGCCACTATGAATCCTGTTGCGCCCCGCCCCGCCGATCGTACCTGCGCCATTGCCGCGGATCTCCGCCGCCTCTGCCCGGATATCCCCGGGGCGCTGGTCCCCATTTCAAAGCCAAGAAAATCCCCAATGCCAGGGTGGCACGGCAGCATCCGCAGCACGCTCGCGTTGTGGGTTGTGCCGCTTCTGGCGCTGGGGTTGTGGAGCGCCGGGCCGGTATGCGGCGGGGAGAATTGGCCGCAATTTCGAGGCCCACATGCCAACGGTCAGACGGCGGCGCAGGGTTTGCCGGTTACCTTTGGTGAGGCAGAGAATCTGCGCTGGAAAATCCCGGTGCATGGCAAGGCTTGGTCATCGCCGGTGATCTGGGAGCAACAGATTTGGATGAGTACCGCCACCAAGGATGGCAAGGAGTTGGGGGCGGTTTGCATCGACGCCGAATCCGGCAAAATCCTTTTCGATGTGGTGGCTTTCAACATCGACAAGCCGCTGTTCTGCCACCCAATGAACAGCTACGCCACTCCCACCCCGGTCATCGAAAATGGCCGACTCTATCTGCACTTCGGCACCTACGGCAGCGCTTGCCTCGATACCACCAACGCCAAGACGTTGTGGACCCACCAAGAATTTTCCTGCGACCACTTTCGCGGCCCGGCGTCTTCACCCATCTTGGTGGACAACTTGCTGGTGCTTACATTCGACGGGATTGATGTGCAATTCATCGCAGCCCTGGACAAACTCACCGGCAAGACGGTTTGGAAACGTGACCGCAAAATCGTCTATGATACCGAGGATCACGATTATTGGAAGGCCTACTCGACTCCGGCCCTCATTTCGGTTCAGGGGCACCAGCAGTTGGTTAGTCCCAGCGCCGGTGCCACCATCGCCTACGAACCGAAGACGGGTGAGGAGATTTGGCGGGTGCGCAGCGGCGGCATGAACGCCTCGGCGCTGCCGCTATTTGGCAATGGGCTTGTCTATGCAACCAGCGCGGCCGGTGGCTATCAGCTCTTTGCCGTTCGCCCGGACGGTCGCGGCGATGTGACTGAGAGTCATGTGGCGTGGCAGTTTGCCAAGAACGTGCCGACGCGCTCCTCGCAGATTTTGCTAGGCGAGCGACTTTTCATGATCAGTGACGCAGGTGTGATCTCGTGCGTCGATGCCAAATCCGGCCTCAGTATCTGGCAAAAACGCCTGGGTGGCCCATTCTCGGCTTCGCCGCTCTTTGCAGAAGGGCGCATCTACTTCTTCGGCGAAGACGGCGATGTGCCAGTTATCGCCGCCGCCGATACTTTTCAATTGCTAGCCACCAACCAACTCGGCGATGGCTTCATGGCCTCACCGGCCGTGTATAACAATTCGCTCATCCTCCGCTCGCGGAGCCACCTTTATCGGATAGAGAAAAAACCGTGAATTTCTCAGAGGATCCTCAGGGAAAAATGGCGGTCACTTCGGTGTCTGCCATCCATCCGCGGAGGGATGTCCCGGGAACCTCAACGTAGTGGAATGCCCCGCTGGTCGCGCCGAGACGCACACTGCGGCCGGCACCCGGGCTGCCGAGCACTTCGGCCTTGTCAAAAGGTGATAGGCGCACTCCGGCCGTTGCGCTGAGCACGATGCCGAGGGCCGCCTCATCGCCGCGCAGATAGAGAGCCGTGGCACCGGTCATCAGTGCCAGACTTGCTAATGCGGCCGCAGTTAGGGCTCCGTTGCGCCAGCCGCGGCGGGGCAGGCCCAGCACTCCGCAGAGCCCGGCGAGACCACCTAGCAGCAACGCGCTGCCGACAACCAACCACGACCATTCGTGCCGGCTGAAGTGGTAAAGCAGGGCATCGATGCGCGGGTTGCGGCGCGTTTCCTCGAAGGCGGCGGCGGCCTGCCGGGCGAGTGCCAGATTGGCCAGCAAATCCGGGTCCCTCGGGGTGAGTAACCGGGCACGCTCGTAGGCAAGGATGGCGGGGCCGTATTGGCCGAGCCTTTGATAGGAATTGCCGAGGTTGTACAGGACGCTGGCGCGCGGACCTTCGCTAGTTAGAAGTTGCTTGTAGGCCGTAACTGCGTCGGCATACTCACCGGCGGCAAAGCGTTGGTTCGCCTGCTCCAGGGTGGAGGATGCCGCCGCGTGAAGAGGGGTGCTTCCTAACAACAACAAGCAAGCTGCGAGCCGGAGGGGGCGATTCATGATCAGACTATTACTTTGTAGTTCAGGTTCATATCAGCCCGCTGAAGGCGTTAGGGAAGCCAATGCCTCGGCCAGCAGGGACCGCCAATGGGGCAACCGATCGTCGGCGGCGTGGCGGCCATAAGCGGAGAGGTCGGCTTCGTGGAAGAATCGGGCGACGGGCGATTCAGCGGGAATGCGGGCGGAAATTTCCGCCAGTGTGATGGCGGGAGCCGGTTGGTTCCACAGTGCTCCCAACCGCAATTGGATGGCACGGCGCGCGGCCTCGAAAAATCCTGCCACATCCCGCCGATCGGCGCAGTTGGCAGCCGCTTGCAGCGCCTCGCGGGTGGCCATTTCCATCTTGGCCTGTGCCAGGCGGGCCGGATCTGTCCGGCGGCGGCGTAGCCAGGCGAGCGCCTGGCCTAACACGCATAGCGTGGCTCCCAGAGCTAACAATCGGGTGAATTCCGGTCTGGCAACGAGCGGTGCCAGTGAGGCAACCGGGGTCAAGGCGCTGTGTTGGCCAACGAGTGGGTCTTTGGGCTTGGCGGGTTCCGGGGCTACGGTTGGGGTGTTAGTTTGCACATCGACCAGGTCCGCGCCGCTGACCGTGACGGGCTTGGGTGATGTGGTTAGAGTTTTATAGGCGGCGGCGGCCGGATCGAAGAAGCTGAAACTCAGCGTGACGTCCTGCTTGCCGCCTTTGCGTGCCACAGCACTGAATTGAAACCGCTTGCTGGCGGAAAATGCCGCGGCGTCGCGCGGTGTCAGGTCGCTCTTGCCCGGATAGATTTTCCATGCGTCCGGCGGGACGATTGTGGGAGCGCCGAGCAAGGCGAAATTGCCGGACCCACTGAGGCTGGCGCTGATTTGTTGGGGCTCGCCGGTTTTCCAACTCGCGGGAATGTCGGCACTTTCAAACTTGAAATCGCCCACCGCCCCGGTGAATCCATCGGGCCGTCCGGCGGTGGGCAGCGACCGCACTTCAATCTCCTCGTCGTCCGACTTGAGGGTCACATCCTCCTGGATCATCGGCGTGTTGAAGCGGTCCATCATGCTATCGAAAAGCGGATCATCAAACGGCCCGCCGTTGCGTCGGCGTGGTTTGGGGGCGGAGGTGTCGCGCACGGCGACGGTGGCATCCAAGGATAGCGAGGCGGGGTATTTGCCGGCCTTGGTGGCGGAGATACCGCCATACCAAGTGATCACCGTGTAGCGCTTGCCATCCTTGATCTCGGTGCCCTGTTGCGGGCGCTCGCTGACGTTATGGAGAGTGAAGGCCTTGCCCTCGGGTTGGATGCCGCTGCGCAATTGGGCGCGGGAGTCCTCCGGCAGCCAGGCCCGGATGCCTACCGGAGCAATTTCCCCGACGTATAGATAGTTGCGGTCCTTGATCAATAGTTCAACTGTTAGGAAGCCGAATCGCTTGCCGCTCGTGTCGGGGGCTTGGCCGGCGGCGGGCGGCGCGCCGGAGGGTGTAGGCGCTTGGGCGGCGGCAGCGTCGAGCACTTTGAGAGTGAGCGGCTTGGTGGTGAGTTGCTGGCCGTCGATACTCACGGCAATCGGTGGAATCTGATAGGTGCCTGGCGTGTTAGATCCGACGGCATAGGTGCATGTCAGGGAGACAATCGTCTGGCCGGCATTCATCTGGATTTGCCGGCTTTGGTCGCGTCCTTGGATGATGAGGTTTTCCACTTCGGGCAATTGGATTTGGCCGACTCTGTTGCCGGTGATGGTGAGGGACAGCAGGGCACCGTTTCCGGCCGGCACGCTATCGCGGTCTAGCGTGGCGTCCACTGTTGCTGCCCCAGCATGAGGTGCCAGACAGGAGGAGGTGAAAATTCCAGCTGCGATGAACCACAGGCACGCCAACATCTGGTGGGTCAGGCTCGTGATGGGGGCGCGGGCCTGATTGGATCCGGGCAGAGCACGCGGACTGCGGTGGATGGGACATCCTGCCCGCCGCCAATCTGCAACCTTTCTGAAAAAGTTAGATCGTGGAAACTGGCTTACCATGTTTTGCCTTTGGTGGAGTTATCGGGCGTTAGGATGCGAGAGCGTCGCTGCTGAGGGATGGGAATGACCGTGCGCTCATCGCTGCGCAGTTCCTCCAGCAATTGCTTGGCTTCCTCCGGCGTCATTTCCTGCTTTTTGCTGCGCTCCGTGGCCTCTGCAACCTCTTTGTCGGAGTCCTTCTGATCCTTCTGATCCTTCTGATCCTTCTGATCCTTCTGATCCTTCTGATCCTTCTGATCCTTCTGATCCTTCTGATCCTTCTGATCCTTCTGATCCTTCTGATCCTTCTGATCCTTCTGG
>CAIKHZ010000118.1 GCA_903827375.1 Akkermansiaceae bacterium | reverse complement strand
TCACCCGCCTAACTTGGTCATTTTAGGGCCAAAGTCTAGAAAAAGTTGAAAAATCCTTTTGAAATAAGCATCTGACGCTCTGCCAGGCGACCGCCCTGTGCAGGAACGCCTTGGTGGCGGAATAAACTGGCACCTTCACGAGCGGGACGTATGCTAGGCCCGATGTCACGTTGATCACCGTGGTCAATACTTGCAAATTCATGAAGAGCGAAGCCAGGTGCATGGGGGCTTCAATGTTTGTCGCTACCTCAGTTTTCGTGAGTCGCCGCCATCCTGCGCCGATACAGAAGAGGTTGGCGGGCGGGCGAGGCCGAGGAAGTATGTGAAGACCGCGTTGAAGGCCGGGTCGGTCTTGCGCTCTTTCTCCGGGTGGAACTGGGTCGAAATAATCTTGCCTGATTCCATGCCTTCGATGAGACCGTCGTCGGACCATGCAGTGGCTTGGAGCTTGTCGCCGCAGGTTTTGACGCCCTGATGGTGGTAGGAGTTCACTCTAAGCCGCTCGGTTTGGAAGAGGCGGGCCAGCACGCTGTCCTTCCTGAGACTGAGCTCATGATAGCAGGGGGACGAGGCACCATCTTTGCGTATCCTGTGCGTCACTGGAATCTTTCCTTTCAACTGTGTGGGTAGGTCCTGATATAACGCACCCCCCGCGTGAACGGCGAGTAGTTGATGCCCCTTGCAGATACCGAGTATCGGGATGTTCCGTGCGACCGACTGTTTGACCGCCGCAAGCTCATAAAGGTCGAAGTCCCGGTCCACCGTTTCGATCTGTGGAACGGGTGTTTCGCCGTACAAGTCCGGTGACACATCATCGCCTCCCGGAATGAGCAGCGCGTCGATCATTGCCAGGCGGGCCGCAGTCTCCTTATCGTCCAGCGTTTGGGCAAGCAGCATGACCGATCCGCCGTTTTCCTTTATGGCACCCGTGTAATTCTCCAGCCTGTCCTTGCCGGGCAGCGCCTTGGCCTGTGACATCGTGTATAACACCCCGACGACAACAGGTTTATTCCGACCGGCAACGTCCGGCGCCGCGCCGAAACTGCTGCCGCTGAACGGAGCGCAAATCAGCACAAAGCCGAGGACAATGGAGGTATGCAGTCTTCTCATGAAACGCGCGGTAATTGGGAAATTCGGTGAGTGGAAACATTCGGCGTCATGACTTCGCTGTCATTCTTCACTTCAGACTTCCCCCAGGCAATCGTTACGAAACCTTCCTGGTCGCCGGCGCAGCCACCACCGTCGCTGCATTCAGAATCAGCACCGCGCCGCGTTCGACATATTGCTTGGAGATGATCGATCCGGTGATCGTCACCTCCGCCCCATCAAATGGCTCCGCATCCCTGATCGCCTTCATGTCCACCTCCAGGACCGCCACACCCTTGCCATTGGCGTAAGCCAACTGCCACCCCGTCGTCTCACCTCCGATGGACATCCGGCCGCCCTTCAGCTTGCCCTTGAGTGTGACTTTCTCCCCGGCTTTGATCACGGGATCCGCCGCCGCAACCTTTTCAGGCTTCGGCAGGTAGCCACCCGGACCGAAGCCGTTTTGGTTGCCACCAATCACCCCCTGCCCCAGTCCATGGGCGTAAGTCAGCACGAGGGAGGCAACTGCCAGAAATCGAGTGTCAAGGTTCACAGAGCAACTCATGCTCCCAACCCTCGGCAATGTCAATTTTCAAAGGTCTTCATTGCAAGGAAGATTGCCATGGGGTTGCCGCTCATGGGAACGCCAGGGTGCGGATCGGAGGACGGGGAGCCGAATCTACGCCTTCGTCAACAGCTTCTCCACCTTGGCCTTGGTCGCCGCCGTGTGCTTGCCATCGACCAATTTTGCGGAGTCGAGGAGCGTCTTCAACGCGGCCAGCGCAGCTTCGGCAGCGGCAAACGATTTTGCTTCGTCCCCATATACCTTGTCCGAAAAATACTTGGTGAAGGTCGCGCCTTTGCGGCTCATGGCAAGACGCCAGCCTTGGAAAGCGGAGGTCTCGTAGGTGAAGCGGGTCAGGTTCTTGATGGATTTCATGGAAGTTGGTTTTTGAGTTCGGGTTGATACAGGTGTCGATTGTCGGACATCTTGTCCGTTCCCTTCTCTAGCCGATATATGGGGCCGTGCCAAGTGATTTCAGCGATGATTTCAATGTATGTTACCGGCAATCCTTGGACAGCTTTTGGATGGCCTGAATGGCGGCCGGATTGTCCTTGATGGAGCCCCAATGCCGCACCTGAATGTAACGCAGCCGGGGAATCGCGAAGATGCGCTGATAGGAATCTTCCCAATCCGATTGGTTTTTAGCATCCATGATGAGCCACTCAACCGCTCCCCAATACGGTGCATCACTTTTGCCGAGGGCTGCCATGGCCGTGACATCCTTCTGGGGGTCTCTGGCAAATGTATAAAAACTCCATCCCGGGCAGGAGAAGGGGTTCAGAGCGGCGAAATACACCAATTCCCCCTCTTTCCATCCTCCGGCATGGGAAAATAAGCGATTCCTCGGCACACCAAGATCGGAAGCAACTTTGCACAAGTCGGTAACATAGGTATCCACGGCCTTGGCAACCTGCTCTTCTTTCAGCTCCCCACTTTTTTCGATGCCCAGGGTGCTGACTGCGGCGAAGCCGATGGCTTGCACCCCCCTGCTTGGTAAGATATCATGCTTCAGTCCATAATCAGGGTCATCTTTCTCCGCCTGGTTCAATAAGCTGTTGCCATTGGGATAATACCAATTGTTCGCTCCGATGGAGCACTCCACGCCGATTTGAACGGACACTAGCAGATGCTTCTTTTCCGCGGGCAGGACCTGCCACCATTCCAGAATAATGGGAACTAGTCGCGTCATCTCAGCATGGCAAGCCTCCAAATAGGCCGGACTCATCAGGTTGGGCATAGGCCCAACCCTGAGTTGCCGTCCCCAATTCCTCCAGCCGATCTTAACCGCCGAATCCGCCGTCCAGTCGGTCCATTCAACGTTATTCCGGTTCTCGGGGTTATAGCCGGGCATTTGTTCATCCCACCAGTTCCATAAATCGGGACGGGCCTGCCACCAGTTGATTCCATCCAGTTCGATCACGGCAGGCAAATTGTATTTCTCCGCCATATTCAGGAAGTGCCTTAATTTTCTGACGGTTTCCTCAGGTGGGGCCGCCAAATAGGATATGATCGTGCCGATTCCCACAGCCGTCCCGCCGTTCGCGGAATCGTTGAAGGTGGTTGCCACTTTTTGGATGGCATCGTCATCTTCAGTTGGCATCGAAATGATGATAAACTGTTTGGGCGGCTTTGGAACACCGGTCGCAACGGGGTCTTTGGGATAAGCAATTGACGCTAATGCAAACCACAAGCCTGCTATAATCTGGAATTTCATTCAGCTTCCTCTCTATCAATCCGGGCGCAGTATTCATCCCAGGCCCGCTGCCAGTCCCAAAATCCATCCTCATCCATGTGTGGAACGATGCCTTCGCTTTGGCACCATTCCAGCATGTCCGCATC
>CAIKHZ010000117.1 GCA_903827375.1 Akkermansiaceae bacterium | reverse complement strand
TCCTCGCGGTATTGGCGCTGGGTGATACCGGCCTCGCGAGCCGCCATCAAAAAGTTATGAAGCATCACCGGGGTGCGGTCCGTTCGTTCGCCGCGCAAGGCGGCCTCAATCCGTTGTTTGCCATTCATGGTGGAAATATTCCTGATCTGGTTCGGCGGCCTGCCGGAGTCAGCGTTTGGACAATGCCCGCAGGATGCCATCGCCTATCAGATTTGCGAGTAATTCGGTGCCGCTGGCACTCGGATGGACGCCGTCATAGGTGAGAACGCCCGCCGGTTTGAAGAAAAGTGTGCCATCCACGCGCAATTGGGCATTGTTATTTTGGAGATAGGCGATGTAGGCCTTGCGCAGATCCACAAGGGTGCTGCCGCTCGCTTGCGCCACCTTGCGTGTGAGTTCGCAGTATCTCTCAATCTTCGCGTCGTCAGAATTTTTGCCATCCGGCAACTCCCCGTGAACTGTCATGGTGGCCAAAATCACGATGGATTTGTTAGCCTTGGCCGACACAGTTAGATCAGTGAGAGCCTTCTCAAAATCCTCTGGAGTGGTGTTGCGCCACCACACGTCATTGATGCCGATGAACACCACCACCACATCGGCCTTGTCTGCGGCAATGCTTGCAGCAAAGGGCTTTTGGGCACTGTCACCAGGGTAGGCCGCCTTGTCCGAGCCGTCTCGCAGCGATATAACCCCGCCACCATTGATCCCACGATTGACCAACTTGACCGTCTTGCCGCGAGTCCCCTCCCCCGCTTTCAGCGCCTTGTCAATCGCCTCAATGTAGGTGTTCTGCCAAGTGATCGAATCACCAAAAAAATCAATCGTCATCCCGTCCTTGAGCGGGCTCGCCTTGCCTGATAATTCCGCCAGGCCGCCGACCTGATGGATTTTTGCGCGCCCTGCAACTGCGGTGGGCGTCACATCGAAGGGAGGGTTGACGGCACTCACCAGCGCGTCGGGCAGCACCTGCCCGCTGCCACTCATCTTGGCGGTGTAAAGACCAGCGGGCATGCCGGCGGGCTTGTCGAAGCCGATCCGGGCAAGTTGCGGCTTGCCGAGCCCATGCTCATCCGTGCCAAACGTCAGACCATCCTTGCCGGGCTTGTAGTTGAAAATCGTTAGAGTCTTCGTCGGATCCCAAGTTTTTGCGCTGGAATTGCCTATGCGCAAGGTGGACGGCTGCTCGCCCATATCGATGACGGCGTGGGAGCCAAGCGTCAGTGAGGCGATCGTTTCGCTGTTGCCCTGAAGCAACAAGCCATTGATGCCCGGGCCGCACAATGTCACATTTGAAGAGTCGTTGATTTGGTTGGGCTTGACGAGTTTCACCAACGCGTCGCCCTTGGTGCCGAGGACCAAATCGCCGGGGATGGCGTCAACCCCGGCAGGCTTGTCGAGGTCCAAAATGCCATTGGTCAGAGTGAAACCCCCCTTGAACGTGTTCGGTTTGTCGCCGCTCAAGACCGACGGGCTGACCTGGGGGACGCCGCCGCCATGCCATTCGAACGAGCCCGAGCCCGACAGCGTGCCACTGAAAACCGTGCGGTTGCCACCACCGGTTTCCATCACAAATCCATGGCCGTTGAGGTCGAAGTCGCCTCCCTGGGCTCCGCTAAGCCAGCCAAAGGTGGTATCCCCAACGAGTTTGTAGCTGGCATCCTTGCCAAAATCCTTGTTAGGATCCACGTGCTCACCACTCACGTCCACAGCGCAAACCGACCCGGCAGCGCTCAGGATACAAAATATCGTTAGAACAAGGGACTTGCGACTGGCTTTCATGGGGATTAGGAATTCAAGTGGGATTAGATTTCAAAACGAGCGCGTGGCCTAACCAGCGAATCACCCCGTCTATTGTCATTTGAGGGGGATCGCCAAGGCACCACGGGCACTTGTGGTCGGCCGACTCTAGGAACCTGCGAGGCGCTTGAAAAGGCGGAATGTATCCTTACTGGGTATTCAATGATTGGACATGGCACCTGATCCCTAGAACTCAGTGATCGATCCCAATTCAGCTACGTCGTCAAGCAAGCTGCATTCCCTTGAGATTGCTGTCAAGCTGAGAAGAAGCGCAGGAATCTTTGTCGATTGTAGCGACGTGTCTATGACCGCCGATGACCCTGAATCGCCAATGTGAGGGTGTGGAAAATTGAGGAACGTTGCCTGTAATGCGGGTTCTCGCCGAGCTGGGGCTCGGCGTTCCCGGGGCATGTTCCCAGGGAGTTTTCAGCTTTGCTGCATCTCCTCTTGTGTCTTGCGCAGTTCGCGCTGGCGCAGCCACAGGAAGATCACCGGGGTGACGATGAGAATATGCACCAAGCTTGAGAGCATGCCGCCTATCACCGGGGTGGCCAGCGGTTGCATGACTTCGGCTCCCTGGCGGTGGCTCCACATGATCGGCAGCAGGCTGGCGACGATCGTTGCCACGGTCATGACCTTGGGCCTGAGCCTCAGGCGGGCACCGTCCTTGACCGCTTGCATCAGATCGGCGCTGGAGAAGGCGGCACCTTTTTCCGCCATGCGGGCTTTGACGGTTTCCTCGAGATAGACGACCATCACCACGCCTGTCTGCACCGCGGTGCCGAACAGTGCGATGTAGCCGACCCACACGGCACCGTTGAAGTTATAGCCTAGCAACTTTTGCAAGAGGACTCCGCCGCTCAGGGCGAAGGGGACCGCGAGCATGACATGTGCGGCTTCCAAGGCGCTGTGATAGACGATGTATAGCAGCACGAAGATCACCAGCAGGACGATGGGAAAAACCACCAGCATCGTTTCCACAAACCGCCGTTGATTCTCGTATTCACCGGTCAACTTGTAGGTCATCCCCTGCCAATTGATGGTTTTGAGCTTTTGTTCGACCTCTTGGACGAAGCCGCCGAGGTCGCGGTCCTGAACGTTGGCCTGGACGTAGGAGCGGAGGCGTCCATTTTCCGAGGCAATCTCGTTGGCACCTATTTCGCGGGTAATTTTGGCCACCATGCCGAGGGGGATGTATGGATTGCTAGCCCCTTCGCCGCTGCTCATTCCCGGTTTGGCGGCGATGAGGATGGCACCGAGTTTATCGATGTCATCGCGCTCGCCGCGTTCGACGCGAATTTGGATTGGGAATCGCTGGCGGCCTTCAATGGTGGTGCTGACGTTCTTGCCGCCAATGGCGATCTCCACTGCGTCGAGGACGTCCTTGGCGTTCAGACCATAGCGGGCCATGGCCTGCCGGTCGGCAGCAATGTTCAGATAGGGCTTGCCCTGGACGCGGGACGGCGAGACGCCGCTGGCACCCGCGACGCCCTTGATGAGCTTTTCGACCTCGAAAGCCTTGCGTTGGATCGCGTCGAGATTGTCGCCGTAGATTTTCACTCCGAGTTGGGCGCGAATACCGGTGTAGAGCATGAGGATTCGGTTTTCGATAGGTTGGAGCAGCGCAGGAACATAACCCGGCACCAGCTTCATCTTCTCAGTGAGCTCGGCTTTTAGTTTTTCGGTGGTCATACCCGGACGCCAGGCCGGATTGCGCTTCACACTGAAGCGGCCGTCTGGGATGTATTCGGGCTTGAGCATGATGGTAGTTTCCAACATCTCAGTGGGTGCCGGGTCGGTGGCGGTCTCAAAGCGACCGAGCTTGCCAGCCACACTGGCCACTTCCGGAGTGGCCGCGATAACTTGGTCCTGCCACGCCATCACCCGCTGAATCTCCTTGAAGCCAGTCTTGGGCAGCATCACCGGCATGTATAGCAAACTCCCCTCGTTGAGTGGCGGCATGAACTCGCGGCCAAACCCGCTGACGGCATCCGCCAGTTGGGGATGACCAGCGTCGCGCAGGGCTTTTACGACGGGCCGCGGCAGGCCGAAAGCGATGACCAACGAAGTGGCGAGGATCATGCAGGCCGCTGATAGAACGGTTTTTCTATGGTTGAGCGCCCAGTCAAGCGTCGGCTCGTAAATCCATAGTAACAACCTCATCACGATGTTTTTGTCCTCCGCATGGAACGGCCCGCGCACCAGCAGCGAGCAGAGCACCGGTACAAATGTCACCGCTAACAATGTCGAACCGATCATCGCAAACGTCTTGGTAAAGGCTAACGGATGGAACAACTTGCCCTGCTGACCGGTGAGCGCGAAGACCGGCACAAATGCCAGCACGATGATGGCCATGGCGAAAAATATCGGCCGGCCGACTTGTTGGCAGGCGGCCAAGGTGGTCTCCCATGTTTCCGCACGGGTCAGCGGCCTGCCTTTGTCGGTCTCGGCCTTTTCACAATGACGGATGACGTTTTCGGTGACCACGATGGCGGCGTCCACCAGCACCCCGATGGCGATCGCAATACCTGTCAGTGACATAATATTGCTGGTGATACCGAACTGCTTCATGAGCATGAATGATATCAGGATGGAAACCGGCAGTGGCAAGGTGACGATGAGGATGCTGCGGAAGTGCCACAGGAAGATCACATGAGCGAGGGTGACGAGGATAATTTCCTCGATGAGAGCGTGCTTGAGAGTGTCAATGGTGCGGTCGATGAGTTCGCTGCGGTCGTAAAACGGCCGGATACTCACCCCGGCCGGCAGGCTCGAGGCGATCTCATCAATCTTGGCCTTGACCCGATCGATGACCGCCTTGGCATTCTCTCCGCTGCGCATCACCACAGTGCCGCCGACCGCTTCATGGCCGTTGAGGTCAAGCGCGCCGCGGCGATAGTCCCCGCCGATCTGGACCGTGGCGAGGTCTTTCAGATAGACAGGCACTCCCTGCATGGCTTTGACGGTGACCCGCTCGAGGTCCTCGGTACTGGTGACCAGACCGACGCCGCGGAGGATGAATTCCGCGCCATTTTCCTCGACGGTTTTGCCGCCGACGTTGAGGTTGGCGTTTTGGACGGCGGTGAGCACCTCCATCAGGGTGACATTGGCGGCACGCATCTTGGCGGAGGACAGCTCGATCTGATACTGCTTGACGAAGCCGCCAATGCTGGCGACTTCAGCAACGCCCTGCACACCCGCAAGTTCATAACGGATTTTCCAATCCTGCAGTGAGCGCAGTTGCGCCAGATCGTAGCCGCCATCGGTGGCCAGCTTCGGGTCAACATGCAGATAATATTGATAGACCCAACCTAGGCCGGAAGCGTCGGGGCCGAGTTGGGGTTTGACGCCCTCGGGCATCGAGCCTTGCAGGTAGTTGAGGCGTTCCAACACCCGGGTGCGGGCAAAGTAGGTGTCCACATTTTCCTCGAAGATGATAGTTAGAAGAGAGAATCCAAACATGGAATTGGCGCGCACCTCCTTGACCCCGGCCAAGCCCTGCAGGCCGGTGGACAACGGAAAGGTCACCTGGTCTTCGACCTCCTGCGGGCTGCGGCCCATCCAATCGGCATAGACGAGGACCTGGTTTTCCGTAAGGTCGGGGATGGCGTCCACCGGGGTGAGGCGCAGGGCGCGGATGCCCAAAGCGATGAGCATGAGCACGCCGCAAATGACGAGGAAGCGGTTCTTGAGACTCCAGTGAATGATGGATTCGATCATTGGGAAATAGGTGTGGATGGGTGGAGAAAATGTCACTCAGGCTCAACGGCCTCGCCGCAGTCGGGCATGTTTTGGCCGAAGAACGGGTTGGCGATGGTGCGCTTGGAGGTCTGGATCCAGCGGGCTTTGTTAGGAACGCCGGGAAGCGCTTGGTTGACCATCGGGCACTCGTAGATTTGGACATCTGGCATGCCGTCGGCTTTGCGAAGCGGCACCAATACTGCGGTGGCGGCCAGTGAAAATTGGTGGAACGCCAGACGCGCACTCTTCAGGTCGGTGATGCCGTGGAAATGCTCCGCAGTGGCGAGGGCGTCGAGTGCCGGGCTGGGCTGGGCGCCATCCCGGAGCTGTTTGATTAGAGTATCTGTGGTTTCCATAACGGTGCTGCTGGCGGTGTTGAATGCGGCCAAATCATCCATGCCGAGGGCGGCCGCTAATGCGTCGGCCACCTTGACGAACGCCGCGACGGCCGCCTGCTGAGCATCATTCAAGGCGGCGGGGACTGGAGTGATTGGCATATCTTCGGCGGTTGCAGCGGCCGTGGGCATGAATGCTCGGTTCATTTCGGCCTGGCCATCGATGAGCAGGTTGCCATTGGTTACCACCCGCTCACCGACCTTGAGACCCGATAATATTTCCTGATAGATATCACCACGGCGGCCGGATTTCACCACTCGGCGCTCGTAACCGCCGCTGCCTTGGTCGATATATACAAGCGCCTCCGGGCCGGTTTGGAGAACGGCGCTGCGAGGCACGGTGAGGACCGAGGGAGCGGCGAGTTCCACCTGGCCATCGGCGAAGAGGTGGTTAAGGAGCAAGCGTTTGCCGTTGACGGGCGGGTTGGGCAGCTCCACGCGGATGCTGGCCGAGCGGGTGACCTCGTCGAGAGTGGGATCGATAAAAGTGATTTTTCCGGTGAATGATTGATCAGGGATAGCCGGGGTGGTGATTCTAACATTGAGGCCGGTGCTCAGCCAAGGCAGGTCTTGCTCGTAAGCGCGGAACACAAACCACATGGTCGAAAAATCGGCGATTTCAAACAAGCGCTCACCGGTTGCGACGTATTGGCCGGCGGATACCGCCTGTGCCACGACGGTGCCACTGATTGGGGATAGAATCTGCGAAGTAAGAACATCGGCGGCCTTATGGTCAAGGGCGTCGATCTGAGCGGGACCTAGGCCCATCTGGCGGAGACGCAGCGCGGTGTTAGTACGCAAGTCGCCACTGAGTTGGCGGTATTCGCGTTCCGCCTGGAGCAGGCCCGGGCTGTAATATTCCGCCAGCGGCTGGCCTGCGGTGACCTCGGCACCGAGGTAGTTGATAGATAACTTGTCGATCCGCCCATCGACGTAAGCGGCGAGCACGCGGTGGCGCGTGGAGTCCTCGGTGATCACCCCAGCGACCCGCAACGAGCGTTTCAGAGGCTCAGTGACGGCCTCGACGGACTGAACATGCAGGACCTGGATTTGGTTTTGGGTGAGCACGACGAGGTTATCGGAAGCGGCGGGTCCGTCGCTGTGGCCGCCCTCGTAAATCGGCGTGAGTTCCATGCCGCAAATGGTGCAGCGGCCTGGCTTGTCGCTGGTCACCTGCGGGTGCATGGCACATTGATAGTGCAGCAATTTGTGCTCGGTGGCGGCAGCAGTGACCGCCGATGGAGCGGCCGCTGGAAATTGACGCATGGCGAACCAGGCGGCGGACGCCGTGATGATTGCGGTTAGAACGATGACGGCGAAGGTTTTCATGGCGTTAGCGGTTAGGGACGATGGTGTAAAGTTGTTCGAGGGCGGCGAGCTGCATGGCGATGAACCGGCGTTGTTCGAGGCTGATGGCAAAGAGCGTGCGGCTGGCGTCTAGCAAATCGGTGAGCGGGGCCTTTGAGCTGAGCCACGCGGCCTCGATCGACTTGGTGGCTTGCTGGGCTTTGTCATGGATTTCACCGGCATAGGCGCGGGCCTGGGCAGCGGCGTTGGCGGCCTCTGTGGTGCTGCTGAGAACATCGCTGGCGAGCTCTCGGCGGAGGGTATCAACGTCAGAGGCGGCGGCGAGTTGGCGTTTGCGGGCGGCGCTGATACTGGCCTGATAGGAGCGCTCATTGAACCATGGCAGGTTCATTTTCAGGCCCACCGTGGTGCTGCGGTAGTCGCCGCCGGAGTACACATTGGCGTCGATGCCCAGAGCCAAGCCAGGCAGTCGTTCGCGCTCCGCGATGCGGATTTCCTGGCTGGCGGCGTTGGCCATTTCGTGCAAGGCGCGCACTTTTGGGTTGAGGTGGGCGAGTCTGGCAATCTCGGCTTGGGCGATGGGCACTGGCGGAGGTGTGGCGGGGAGCCGCAGCTGGGGCCAGGCGGTGTCGAGCGGCCGCCCAAGGATGAGATTGAGCTTTTGGGCGAGAGCCTCTCGGTTGCGACGTGCGGCCCCGAGCATCTGGGTTTCTTTGGCCAATTCGGTTTCCATGCGCAGGGCGTCACTGCCAGAACCCATCGGATCAGCCGCTCGCTGGCGGGCATTTTCCGCCATCGCAGCGAGCCAGCCAACCTGCGTCTGTTGCAAGTGGATCGACTCATCGGCGAGGGCCAGTTCGATCGCATCGGCGGCGGCGAGAGCGCCGGCAGCGAGCAAGGTTGCGCGGGTCGTTGCCAACTCGGCGCGTTGCAGGGCCTCTGCTTTGCGGTGTTTTGCCTCATACATACCGGGTTTCGGCAGGGCTTGCTCAACTCCGATGACGAGGTCCCCCTGATCCGCCCGCATCGATCGAGGTGCGGCCATCACGCCGAGGCCAATCATCGGGTCGTCCCACAAGCGCAGGCTGTGGATGTCCAGCTCGGCCGCATCAGCGCGAAGTTTGCCGGCAACCACCGACGGGTGACTGCGACTGGCTTCTATTCTTAATTGGGAAAGAAAATTCTCATTCAAGGGCTGTGGTTCGGCCGCGTGCAGCAGGCCGCCGGCCAGCACCAAACCGGCAAAATATTTTGGATGCATTTATCAATCGAGTCATCGGTTAAAAACCAAGTTAGGAACCTGTGCTGTGACAACCCGCGACATTTCGGCGGAGATGAGTGGGCACAATACGTCTGTCGAGACGCTGACTCAGATGACAAAACTGCAATACGCCACAGCCAGACTAACCCCGGCGTAACCGGCGTGGGCCGCGGTGCTGCCAGACCCCGCTAGGGAGTCCGGCAAACTGTCGGCCTGCTGCCAGATGTCCGCAGAAACCCGGGTTTCGGCGGTTTTCATGGCCATGCCTTTGAGCAATCCACCTGGGTGGAGAGGTTGGGGCAAGGGCTTGTGACTGGGTAACTCGTTTTTTAAGCAGCAGCACGAGTGGCTTCCCGTGCTGCACTCACAGGACTTGACCTTCGACGCCACATCTGGCGACGGGATCACTCCACCCGGCAGCACTTGGGCCAACTGGAAAACCAGCCCGAGCAACACAGTGATGAAGGATTTTAGGGTCACGACTTATTTGGGACGCGCAAAGCTGCACTCTTATTCCAACGATGCACATCTAATTTCTCCCCGAAAGTCAAATTTCTCCAGCAACGGAAATCCACCACCTCGGCAAAGGTCATCTCATGCCCATCGGCGGTCACAGATGCGCCGATACAAGACTCCTCACATTTCTTCATTCAGTGATGGGTTATCAGAAATGCGCCCCCCGATATTCCATGTCGCATCTTCCTCTGCTCTTGCTTCTTGCCGTCTTGGGTCTTGCCGTCCTGGGTCTGAGGGCATGATCCAGGCAGGATATTTCCCCGGTCCGAAATGGGTCGCCGCCTGTTTGGCTGCGGCGGGCGAAGTCTGAAAAAGTTCCTGGAACATCCAAGTGCCGTTCCCCCGTGTTTTCAAGCCGGGCGGACGCCAATGCCTAACAACGTCTGGAATCCCGGGGCGGGGGTTTCGCGGTCGGCGACGACGGTTTCGATGGCGATGAAACCGGCGCGTTCGAGCATGGCAGCCAGATCGCATTCGGAGAATCCGAGCCAGCGGTCGGCGTAGAGTTCTCGGGCTTCCTCAAAGGAATGCAGCAATAAATCCAATACGATGAGGCGCCCGCCCGGCTTGAGAATGCGGAATGCGGCGTCGATGGCCCGCTGCGGACGGGCCGCATGGTGCAACGCCTGGCTGAGCACTGCGAGGTCCAGCGAACCGTCCTCGATCGGTGGCTCCTCAATATCACCGATCCGGAATTCCAAGTTTGAGAGGCCGTTTTTGGTGGCGAGCTCCTGGCCGAAGGCGACCATTTTCGGCGAAATATCCACGGCGATGACTTTTTCAGCGCGCTGCGCCAAAAGTTGCGCCAATGTCCCCTCCCCGGCCCCTAAATCCGCCACCACCCGGTAGTTGAGCACCTTGATGAGTGCCTCGGCCAGCGCCTTCCATGATCGCCCAGGCACGTAATCCTTGCCAAATCGCCCCGCCAATTCATCAAAATACGCCCGCGCCGTGTCCTTCCGCTTGCGCAATAAATGCCGCAGCGCCGCCTCATCGTCCGCCACCTCGGGCAATTCCGCAGCGGCCAAACGCAGCACATCCGCCAGATCTGCCGTGGCCGATCCCCGGTAAATGTTGTTCTTCCCACTGCGTTCATCAACCACCAAACCCGCCGCTTTCAACTGCGAGAGCTGCGTCGATATCCGGCTCTGCCCCATCCCCAACACCTCCTGCAACTCCGCTACCGACAGCGACTCCTGCCCCAATAACATCAAAATCCGCAAATGCGTCGGATCCGATAAAAGTTTTAGCGATTTTAGCATTGACGACATGGGCAGGAGCATGCATCATCAAATCACGATTTGACGATACGTAAAACAAAAAACAAATGAGCACCTATATTTTTTCCTCAGAATCCGTTGGTGAAGGCCATCCAGACAAGGTAGCTGACACAATTTCCGACGCCATCCTTGATGCTTGCCTCGCGGTGGACCCCAAGAGCCGAGTCGCCTGCGAGACCTTTGTCAAAAGCAACATCGTGGTCGTCGGCGGCGAAATCACCATCCCAAAAATCGGCCAAAAGCCGATTGGCTCGGTCATCAACGTCGAAAAAGTGATCCGTGATGCGGTTCGCGGCATCGGCTACACCAACGACGACGATGTTTTCCACGCCGACCGGATTTTCATCAACAACTACCTCACCACGCAGTCACCGGACATCGCCCAGGGCGTTGACGCCAAGGCTGCAGAAGGCAAGAAAACTCAGGAACAAGGAGCCGGCGACCAAGGCATCATGTTTGGCTACGCCTGCAACGAAACGCCCGAACTCATGCCCGCTCCCATCATGTATGCCCACCGCCTCGGCCGCGAACTCACCCGCATCCGCAAGGCCGGCAAACTCGCCAAGTGGCTGCGCCCCGATGCCAAAAGCCAGGTGTCCGTCGAGTACGTCGATGGCAAACCGACCCGCATCATCAACGTCGTCATCTCTACCCAACACGCGGCCGACGTGTCACACGCCGAAATTGAAAAATTCTGCATCGAGCAAGTCATCAAAAAGGTCCTACCCAAGGAGATGCTCACCAAGGACACGGAGTACCTCATCAATCCCACCGGCAAATTCGTGGTCGGCGGCCCCCAAGGTGACAGCGGCCTGACCGGCCGCAAAATCATCGTCGATACCTACGGTGGCACCGGCCGCCACGGTGGTGGTGCCTTCTCCGGCAAGGACCCCTCCAAAGTGGACCGCTCAGCTGCCTACATGGGCCGCTGGGTTGCCAAGAATGTGGTGGCCGCGGGTCTCGCCACCAAGTGCGAAGTCCAGTTCGCCTACGCCATCGGCCACCCCCAACCCGTCAGCGTCCACGTCGATACCTTCGGCACCGGCACCGCCAGCGATGAAGCCATCCTCGCTGGCATCCTCAAGGTGTTCTCGTTCAAGCCGGCCGACATCGTCAAACAACTCAAACTCCTGCGCCCAATCTACTCGCAAACCACCAACTACGGTCACTTCGGCAAAACCGACGCCGACCTAACTTGGGAAGCCACCGACAAGGCTGCCGCACTCAAGAAAGCGGTCGGCTAGCACCGACCAGACAGAAGACTGCGAGACACAAGATAAGAAAGAGAAGATAGAGAAGATTTCGCTATGCCGCTGCACAACTTTGAAGAGCTGGAGGTATGGAAGCGTTCTTCGCAACTTGCAGTTTCGATCATCCACTTGGTTGAACCGATCCGGCTCTTTGGCTTGAAAGATCAAATGATTCGCTCATGCATCTCGATTCCATCAAACATAGCGGAAGGTGCGGACCGCGACAGGGATCGCGAATTCCGCCGCTTCCTATCTTTTTCGAAAGGCTCCGCAGGCGAACTCCGCAACCAGCTTTACATCGGTATTCGAGCTGATGTCTTCGATGAAGCGCAAGCCCGCCCACTCATTGCGGAAGTCAAGGAACTCTCGTCAATGATTGAAGGTCTCCGCAAACACCTCCGCCCCAAATTGTTCAACGCCATTTTCGGCTGGTTCTTCTAATTTCCTGTCTTCTGTCTTCTGTCTCAAAGTCTTCTGTCTAAATTCTCAAATCTAACACACCACAAACGATCCCCCTCTACCATGAGTCTAATTGATTATAAAGTCCGTGATATCACCCTGGCCGAATTCGGCCGCAAGGAAATTGAAATTGCCGAGCACGAGATGCCCGGTCTGATGGCCACCCGCGCCAAGTATGGTCCCGAGAAACCGCTGCAAGGCGTCCGCATCATGGGCTCACTGCACATGACTATCCAAACCGCAGTCCTCATTGAGACGTTAGTGGACCTCGGAGCGGAAGTGCGCTGGGTGTCCTGCAACATCTTCTCGACCCAAGACCACGCCGCAGCCGCAGTGGCCGCCACTGGTATCCCCGTGTTCGCATGGAAGGGCGAAACCCTCGAAGAATATTGGTGGTGCACCTGGAAGGCCCTGGTCAACCCAGCTGGCCTCGGCCCTCAACTCATCGTCGATGACGGCGGTGATGCCACCCTGCTCATCCACAAGGGGTTTGAAATGGAAAACGGTTCCGATTGGATCACCACCGCCTCCGGCAGTCACGAGGAGCAAGTCATCAAAGACCTGCTCAAAAAAATCCAGGTCGAACAACCCGGCATTTTCCACCGCTTCGTCGCCGACTGGAAAGGCGTGTCCGAAGAGACCACCACCGGCGTTCACCGCCTCTATCAAATGGCCAAGGCCGGCACCCTGCTGGTGCCAGCCATCAACGTCAACGACTCGGTCACCAAGTCAAAATTCGACAACCTCTACGGTTGCCGCGAGTCGCTCGTCGATGGCATCAAACGCGCCACCGATGTGATGATCTCCGGCAAAGTCGGTGTGGTATGTGGCTACGGCGACGTCGGCAAAGGCTGCGCCCAAGCGCTGCGCGGCCAAGGTGCACAAGTGGTGGTGACCGAAGTGGATCCCATCTGCGCGCTGCAAGCCGCCATGGAAGGATTCCGCGTGTTGCCCGTCGAGGACACCCTTGGCTGGGGCGATATTTATGTTACCACCACCGGCAACAAAGATATCATCCGCCTCGAGCACATGGAAAAAATGAAGGACCAGGCGATCGTCTGCAATATCGGCCACTTCGACAACGAAATCCAAATTGACAAGCTCAACAACGCCCCAGGCGTGGTTCGCAAAAACATCAAGCCACAGGTCGATAAGTACACATTCCCCACCGGCAACAGTCTCTATATGTTGGCTGAGGGCCGTCTCGTCAACCTCGGCTGCGCCACCGGCCACCCGAGCTTTGTTATGTCCAACAGCTTCACCAACCAGACACTCGCCCAAATCGACCTCTGGAAAAATAAGGACGTCTATCAAGCCGGCCAGGTGATGGTTCTATCCAAAGTCCTCGACGAGGAAGTCGCACGCCTCCACCTCGCCAAAATTGGTGCAAAACTCACCCAGCTCACCCCCGAGCAGGCAGACTACATCGGCGTGCCGGTGGAAGGCCCGTACAAGGCCGACCACTACCGCTATTGATCGACGATGATAAGAGGGGCACGGGTGGGCCGCCCGTGCCCTTCATCACATCACAATTGGACAATGATCAAGATCACCAGTCAGCTCCTCGATGAAGTCACTGGCAAGGCGAAGCTCTCGCCGCGGCTTCGGATGAACCACAATTTCCATCCGGAATTGTCTGACCCCGTGCAGCGCCTGCTCAATGCACTGGAGCCGTGGACATACATCCGGCCACACAAGCACACCACCAAAGAGGAATGCTTCGTGCTGCTGCGTGGAACGGTGCTGGCGGTGGTCTTCAACGATGACGGCTCAATCCGTGACCATTGCATCCTGAATGCAAGCTGCGGCAACCTCGGGCTGGAATTCGAAGAGAATGCCTTTCATATGCTCACCTCTCTTGAATCCGGCTCGGTGGTTTATGAAATCAAAGAAGGTCCGTTTGTTCCGCATACTGAAGGAAGTTCCGCACCTTGGGCACCCTGCGAAGGAACCCCCGAGGGGCGACGCTTTCTCATCGGCCTCTTTGCCAGCCTGGGAATCGAGCCACCCATCGGCTGAATCTTGTCATTCATTGCAATTACAGGCAGTTACGATTGCCACGACAACAATGCTGGCGCAACGTAAAGGCACGACTGTTGGGACAGATATATCAGCAGATCCCAAAATTTCCAGATCTCTCTACTTTGCCGGTTTGAGGGCGACGTGGTTGAGGTGGTCGAGCAATTCGTGGCACATGGATTCGCGGAGGGCGGCGGCCTCTGGAGCCGCGTAAAGGTTGTGCCACTCCTTGGGATCTGCCTGGAGGTCATAAAGTTCGCCGGCCACCGCGTCGGTCAGTTCAACGTGGCCTTGGCCGACCGGACCCTTCGGAAATGACAAGATTAACTTGCTAGTGCTGGTGCGCCACATGAAGGCCACCGCCTGGGGGCGGTCGCTGTACTCGCAAAATCCGGCTTTTCTGTTGCTGGTATCCAGCAGGTTTTCGCCGGGTTTGCCGGTGAGGGGGATGCCGGCGAGGGCCGCGATGGTCGGATAGATATCAACTTCCTCAGCCATGCGGTGGTCCAGCGAACCGCGTTTGGCGGTCGGCACGGCGGTGCCGGAGAGGATCAACGGGACGCGGGCGCTGGCGTCGTAAAGGCAGTATTTGTTAAAGCGGTAGTAGCGTTCGCCTAACATTTCCCCATGATCAGAGACATAGATGATGAGACAATTTTCCAACAATCCTTTGGCACGCAGCTTATCCATGACGCGGCCGAACATGTTATCTATCCACGAGCAATTGGCCCGGTAGCGCAGGACCATTTGCTGCCATTGCTGTTTGGTGGCGTTGCTCCAAAATTCGCGATACATATCCTGGCGGTCGTTGCCGGTGGCGTGGCAGGGTTCGACTTGAGCCAGCGTGGGTTGTGCGGGCACTGGCATGGATGCCAGGTCATAGAGGTCCTCATAGCCGGGAGGCACATTGGCACCGGCGTGGGGTTTCAAGAATGACAGATAGAGGAACAAAGGGCGTTTTTCATCCCGGCCTTGGTCGAGAAATTCCAAGCAATGCTTCAGGGACCATCCATCGCGGTGATCCTCCTCGGGCACCGCGCTGGTGCGGCCGATGTAGCCTGCCGGAAACTCTTCGCCATCACCGTAATCCTTCACCTCCGCGTCGTAGCGCTTCAAACCGTCGGGATTGTCCTTCCCCATCATAATCGAACCCTTCTCACGGTCGGTCGAGGAATAGCGTATCTCAAAACCGCGGGTGGAACACTGGCTGGCCAGCCAATGGGTCTTGCCAAAACCCGCAGTCTGATAGCCCGCCTTGCGCAATAACTCCGGCAACGGATCACAGGGCAACTGCGAATCATTGAGCCCCGGCCCATTGCTTAAAATCCCAATCTGATGGGGATAAAGTCCCAGCATCATCGAGTGGCGACTCGGGATGCACATGGGGGCCTGACAGACCGCCTGATCAAACAAAATGCCCTCCTTCGCCAGCCGATCCAATGTCGGCGTTTTCACCGTTGGATCCAAGCTGCCGAGATAATCCCAGCGGTGCTCGTCGTCCATCAGAAAAATGATGTTAGGCCGGCGGGCGGCTGCGGCGGAAGGGGCGGCGCCGACCAGCTGTGCCATGGACGCAAGGCCCAGCATAGCAAAAATAAACAAGGGTTGTGTGTGTTTCATGATCTATAATTGGAAATAACTCAGGGTTAGACGCGGACGCTTGCTAGAGGGTTGCTAGAGCCCCTTGGGCACCTCCATCCGGAATTCCGGAATGCGGGCGAATATCCACTCACCGTCGGCGGTCTCACCGAAAAACGCCCCGCTCACGAGTGCCGAATTTGCAACGATGTGGTAACTATTGTAGGAAAAATGCTCGCCTGGGCTGATGGTGGGGTTTTGGCCGACGACCCCGGCGCCTTCGACGACGGTGACCTCGCCGCCATCCTCATGCACGACCCACTTGCGGCCGCGGATCGTCACCGGGACGGGTGAATCGTTGTGAATTGAGATGAAATAGACGAATGGATTCGGCTTTTCCGCGCTGGCATCCAGCCCGGGCATGTAGATCACATCGTCCACGCTGACGTGAAGGTCTTCGAATTCGCGGAGCGGTCCTGCCATGGCCGGCATGGTTCCGTCTGAGGCCGCCTCTGCCAAGCACGAAAATTCACTGGTGCCGCTGCGCCGTCGCGCTATGAATAAACCGTGACCAGTCCTCCGCCCGTGGCAATGACGATTGCAGGCTCGGATTGCTCCGCAGGCGCGGGCATCCAGGCCGATTTGAAAACCTTCCAGCACTTCGGCGTGCACGGTCTCACCGTGCTCACCTGCGTCGTCGCGGAATCCGCCAACGTCGTGCGGGCCGTCCATCCCGTGCCTGTGGACCTGCTGCGCAAACAACTGGCGCTGATGCTCGACGCGTTTCCAGTCGCGGCGGTGAAAACCGGCATGCTGGTTTCTGCGGCCCACGTGGCGGCGGTCGCCGAGCTACTCGCGGCGCGTCCACGGCTCCCGCTGGTCGTCGATCCAGTGATGATCGCCTCGACCGGAACCCCGCTGCTAGAGCCTGCGGCGATGCGGGCCTATCGTGAGTTGCTGCTGCCGCTCGCCCGCCTAATCACCCCGAACCTGCCCGAGGCCGAGGCCCTGCTCAACGACTCCATCCCCAACAAAGCCGCCCTCATTCCCGCAGCACTTCGCCTGGCAGAGATGTTTAAAACGGGCGTTTTATTAAAGGGTGGCCACCTAGACGGCCCGGATTGCCTCGATGTATTGGTGGCCGACGGCGAGGTCCATCCATTTTGCGCGCCCCGGTTGTCAGTGGCGGGTTCGCACGGCACAGGATGCACGCTCTCGGCCGCCGTCACTGCGGGACTGGCCCTGGGCGAGTGCCTGCCGGCTGCTGTGGCCGCCGCTAAAGACTATCTGGGCAACACGCTGCGCCATTCGTATATCTTCCATTCCCCCGGCGGCGGCTCGGTTCACGCCCTCAACCAGGCCACCAGCCCGGCCTTTCCCGCCCCTGCTATTCCAAGCGCACGTTGAGCCGATAGAACTGGCGTGCTCCCGCTGCCGGCAACGTCACCACAACCGTCTGGTCGCCACCAATCACGTCGGAAAATCCGTCCAGCGCCTGCCACGAGGCGGGCTGGGCCAGGTCCGGGCTCGTTTCCACCGTGTAATGCCTCGTCAGTCCCGTGTAATCACCACCGCTGGCTGCTCGGGCCAAAAACGTCAGCCCGACAATCTTGCCAGTTGCATCACACGTTGGCACAAGCGGTTGGGGGGTGAAGGCATTGGGATCGGTGCCTAGCGTGAATTCTGAGAGGTTGCTCAGACCGTCACCGTCAGGATCCGCAGCATCTGCCGCAAGCCCGGCGGCAATTTGTGCTGATGTGAAATGGCTGTGGCGCCAGGCGCTGAGCGCATCCGCCACAATAACTAACACGCCGCTGGCATTTGCCGCGTAATTCGCCTCGTTGAGGGTTGCCGCCACCGTGTAGCTGCCAGGAGAGCTAGGTACGACGGATGATCCGTCGTAGGTTAGGACAACCGCCAAGCTAGGCGGATCGCTGATTGCCGAGGCGGGTTTTGGAGTGCCGTCGTAAATTTCCGCCAAACCACTGAGAGTGATTGTAGCTGGTGCCTTGGTGATGGTACCGGCGAAAAAGTTTGCCAGAGTCACGGCATAGTTGGTGCCTCCATTGCCGTCACTGATGGTAATGTTGGGGATGAGCACCTTGATCCCCTCCCCTGCGTTCCCGTCTTGGAATGATTGCGTAAGAACAATGGCAGTGTCGCCTGCTGCCAGCGGCGGAGATAGCGTCGGAATGCCTGCTGCAACCGTCGTTCCGTCGTAGGTCTTGGTGGCAGTCACGGCCGTCACCGCCACCGGGCGCGGCGTGATCCCGGCACTCAGGCCACTTGGCTGGCTGAGCGTGTAATTGCCAGCCTGGGCACCACCAAGGGTCAACCCGCTTACACTCACAGGTTTGCTGTTATTGATGTGCTTGTCTGCAAATGTGCCTGCTGGCGTCCCAGCCAACGTCAGCGCATCGCCGCTGTACGGCTTGCCATCAGCGCTGCTGCCCGTAGCGCCGACCTCCGCCGGAAGCAGTGCCGCAGTTCCCGTTAGGACTGCTGCACTGGTGCCGTCGTAAAGCCTGCCGCTGGCACTCAAGCCGCTGACCACCAACGGTTTGGGAGCAACTGTCACCGCACCGCTGGCAGCAGCCAAGGTATAGTTGGAAGCCGCAGGACCCGTGAGCGCCAAACTGGCAGAACTGGCGGCCCGGAAGGTGGCGATGGCACCAGACCAGCGCGACGAGGTGCTCACCGTGCCGCCTGAGGTAACAGCCCCGGTGGCGGTTAGAACCTTATCAAACGCATAGACCTTCGCGTTGGAGGTAGCCGATCCACTGGAGGCGGCATTGGTGATTGCGACAAACGCATTGGTCGGAGCGCCTAACGTGTATCCGCTGGACCTCAGGCCGATGCAGCCGACCGCCAGCTCGTTAGCCTGGGCGGTAATGGCGGTGGTGCCGGTGCTGGCTGCTGTGCTGTTGGAAGCGTTGCTATTGTTAGCCGTGGCATCCAGCGGGCTGGCACTCAAAACCCCGGAATACTCCACAATCACAGCAGCGGCGAAGACCCCGGCGGACAAGCTGATCGTCACGCTGGTTCCCGCACCCGCAAGCACCGGCGCATACCAGATTTCGCTGGTCGTGGAGATCGATGGAGTGGACTGCGCAGCACGCGTCCAGGCCAAGGACGTTCCACTGCTAGATATCCCTGTGACCGCACCGGCACTCGCGCTTCGGGTGGAGATCGCCGCGACGAGCGTGTTGCCGGGCGTCGGGGCGGTTACGCTCACCACAAACGAACTCGCTGCGCTGGCCCCAGTGCTGCCGGTGGCCGGACTGCCCACCCGGGCCGGCGTCACATAACTGGTGACCAGCGCTTGGGTGCCGACGTCCTTGCCCGCAAGATTGGCACTACCGGTCAGACCGAGATTGGCGGCGTCCAGGTTATTAGAAATAATCAAGTCGGCGGCGGCAGCCACCGCTGTGCCGTCATACGCCCGGTTGCCGGTTAGGCCAACCACTCTGGCCGTGATATTGCCCGTCAAGCCGGTGGGTTGGGTGAGGGAATAATTGCCAGACTGAGCTCCGGCTAGAGTGGAAGTAGAGGTCACCGGTTTGCCGCTTCCAACGTCTTTGGTATTGAACGTGCCGCTGGCATTGAGGGTGAGCGCGTCGCCGCTGATGGTGCCGTTCAAGGTCGAACCGGTTAGTGTGGCAACGGTGTTGCCGTCATAGGGTTTGCTGGCCACCTGGGTGCCTGTCACCGTCAGTGCCTTGGGAGTGATTGTGCCGGTTAGCGCCGGTTGCGCCAGGGAATAATTCGACGCGGAAGTGCCGGAAAGGGCCATTGCCGTGGCAACAACCTTGCCGCTACCAGCGTCTTTGCTGCTGAAAGTACCGACGCTGGCATTGTCGAGGCTGGGCGCATCACTGGCAACGAGGCCGAGCAAGGTGGCACCGGTCAGAGTGGCGGCGGTGGTGCCATCATAGGGCTTGCTGGTGACGGACGCCCCAGAAACAGTCAGCAGTTTCGGACTGACAATTTGTGCGGGCAGAGCACTGGATGTGGCCGGGGCGAAGTTGCCATCCCCGGCATAAACGGCCACCAGGTTGGCATGAGAGCCGGCCGCAAGCGCGTCCACGGAGGGAGTGAGGATGCAGCTGCCACCGGTGAGAGTTCCATTGGCGACGATTGTCCCGTTAGAACCACCATCCTTCAGAACCACGATGCCAGATGGCACCGGCGAACCACTCACGCTCACGTCGAAGCTCAACGCGTCGCCATAGATGGATGACGTGCCGGTCCCCGAGTGGCGGGCCAGCGTGACGCCAGGAGACGGCAGGGCCGCGAAGGTGGCTGAGATGGAGTGGCCAATGAGCACATTGCTGAAAGTATAACTGGCAGGCGAGCCAACCAAGACCCCGTCAACCGTGACCTGTGAAATGCCAAAGCCCGCGTCCGGTGTGATGCCAAACGTCTGGCTGGCACCGGCATTGACAATCACCGAGCCGCTCGGACTGATCGAACCGCCGCTGCCTGCCGAAGCACTGATAGCGAACGATGTGGCGGCGGCGAATGTGGCGTTGATGGTATGGTTGGCAAGCACATTGTTGAATGTATAACTTCCGGCCACCCCCACCGAGATGCCATCAATTTGCACGTCAGCAATGGTATAGCCGCCGCTCGGGGTGATGATGTATGTTTGGTTGGCGGAGGAACTCACCAAGGTTGAACCCGCTGGACTGATCGTCCCCCCTGTGGCCGCCGAGGCACTGATCGAGTAACTGCCACCGCTGCCGCCGCTGATGCCGAACTTGCTCATCATATCCGCCTCGAGACGCTGGCGCTGCGAATCAGTTAGGGCCGTCTTGTACAGAAACACGTCGCCTATATTTCCGTTAAACGCGGACCAACCGTCGGGGTCGCTGCGTCCGATGTCAATATAACTGTCGTAAGCGCTGGAATTGCCGGTGGTGTTGCCGGGCAGCCACTCATTCATCGCCGCACCACTGCCGCTCAACACCACTACACCGTTCGCATAGACCGTGTAGTTGCCAGCAGGTTGGACCACCAGAGTGAGAATGGTTTTCTGGCCGTCGGGAATGGCCGTGCTGCCGGTGGTCATGGCCTTCTTGAGCCGCAGTTGGGGCAAGCCTGTGGCATTGTTCACACCGAGGACCATTTCGCCATACATCACGTCCACGACCGAGTTCCAGCCATCAGCGGTGGCATTGCGGGTGGGTTTGATGGCACAGATGATGGTGCCACCGGTGACTGGAATGGTGGAGGTGTACTGGCCGACGCGCAGGCCGTCACTATCGCTTCGCATGTTCCATTCCCATTTGGTACTGTTGATGGTTTGAACTGTGGGGCTGGCGATATTCGTCAGGGATTTGCCAGTCGGCCACAGCCACGGCCAGGAGGTGATCGAGCTGGTGCCAACGATATCCTTGGTATCAAGGGCCACAAATAACTGGTCGGCTGCTGGGATTTTTCGGGCCCCGGCTATAAATACTGCGGCAATCGTGTGGTTGGCGATCACCGAATTAAAAGTATAACTGGCCGGAGCACCGATGTCCACGCCGTCCACCAGCACGCTGGAAATGGCATAGTTTGTGTTTGGAGTGATCGCAAATGTCTGATTCGATCCAAAACTCACATTCGTCGTGCCTCCCGGACTGATCGTCCCCCCGGCGGCCGCCGATGCCGTGATGGCACATACACGCAGGCCAAAGGTGGCCGATAGCGTGTGGGCCGCCTGCACATTGGTGAACGTGTAACTGGCGATGGCACCTTGCGAAACGCCGTCCACCACAACGTCGGCCACTTGATAGCCGGTGCCCGGTGTGATGGCGATGGTCTGGTTGCTTCCGGCATTCACCACCAGCGTGCCGGAGGGATTGATAGATCCGTTAGTACCTGCGGTTGCTGATATCACGTACGTCGGCACGCTGCTGAAACTCGCCGAGATCGTGTGGTTTGCAGCCACGTCGCTGAAAGTATAACTGGATAGCGGCCCTTGGTTCACACCGTCCACGGTGAGTTGAGATATGGCGAAGCCGGTGGCGGGTCGGGCGACAAACGTTGCGCTGCCGCCATTGGCCACGCTCACGCTGCCCGACGGACTCAGAGAACCGCCAATGCC
>CAIKHZ010000116.1 GCA_903827375.1 Akkermansiaceae bacterium | reverse complement strand
CCTTCTGCGGAGCCCTCTTTTTGGCACACTCCTCCCGCTACCAAATCGAAAATCCACCTCCTGAGCGCACAAAATAACATCTAATCTCCACAGTTTATCTCGCTCAGATCCCCCGTGATTAGTGCTACGCGCTACAACAGAGGGGACCGTTTTCCTGCCTATGTGAACCGCCTGCCGGACAGCAAGAAGAACCCCTTCGAGGTGGAACATCTCTGGCCAAACAGGTACGATGATCTTGCCAGTGAATTCCCTACAGAGCAGGAGTTCAACCAATGGCGCAACCATCTCGGCAGTTTGGTGCTTCTTCCAAAAAGCAAAAATGCGAGCCTCAACGACAAGGCGTACGCCGATAAGCGGGCTCACTACAGCGACGAAAACCTGCTGGCGTCATCACTCACGGAACTGCCATACTCACACATGCCACGATTCAAGACTTTTAGGGAGTCCAACGGCTTTGACTTTAAGTCGTGTCCGACATTCGGGAAGATGGAGCAAATGGAACGGCGCGGACTATACACGGCCTTGATCAACCACATTTGGAGCATCGACCGAATGAAAGAACTTTAACGCGATGCCTACCAACACCAAAGAATCTGCCCTTGAAGCCTGCATCGAGCGCTACCTCACCGGCGGCGTGAGTGTGATGCCTCCCACAGGAACACCGTTGACGGACGATGTAGGTGTTTATCAAACCAGCAAGGGCGCGGGCTACCTGCGCGGCAAGGCCACGGATTTCAACACCGAGTTCGCCATCGACGAACAAAAATTCTGGCAATTCCTTGAATCCACCCAGGCAGCGGAACTCGCTAAGCTCCACTACAAGGCAGACTGGAAGCGGCAGGTGCTTGAACGGCTGCATCGCAAGCTGAAAAAGGATGGCATTCTCGCCGTGCTGAAGAAGGGGCTGGATGTGGACAACGCCCACCTTACGTTGCTTTTTCGGTTGCCGTACAACGACCTCAACCCGGATGTCACCGCCAAGTTTGAGTCCAACATCTTCTCGGTCACCCGGCAGGTGTATTTCTCCAGCGTCGATCACAAGTCGGTGGACATGGTGATTTTTCTCAATGGTCTGCCAATCGCCACCATGGAGCTCAAAAACCCGTGGACAGGCCAAAACGTCAACCACGCCAAAAAACAATACCGCGACGACCGCGACCCGAAGGAAACGCTGTTCCAATTCCGCCGCTGCCTTGTCCATTTCGCCGTCGATCCCGACGAGGTGTGGATGACGACCAAGGTCGATGGCAAGAGCACCTATTTTCTGCCCTTCAACAAAGGCTTACATAACGGCCAAGGCAAGGGCAACCCGGTTAATCCGAATGGCCACAAGAGCGCCTACCTCTGGCAGGAAATCCTCACCCGTCACAGCCTCAGCAACATCATCGAGCACTACGCCAAACTCACTTTGGAGAAGGACAAGGCCGGCAAGCAACGGGAAACGCTCTATTTCCCGCGCTACCAACAACTCCAGGTCGTGCGCCTGTTGCTCGCCGACGTGCAATTCCACGGCATCGGCCTGCGCTACCTCATCCAGCACTCCGCCGGATCGGGAAAATCCCACTCCATCACTTGGCTCGGCTATCAGCTCGTGGAACTCTACGACAAGACCGGGCAGGAGAATTTGTTCGACTCGGTGATCGTCGTCACCGACCGCCGCGTGCTCGACCGCCAGATCGACAAGAACATCCGGCAGTTCGCCGAGGTGAAGAACCTGCTGGCCCACGCCAACAGCGCCGCCGAACTCCGCGCCCACCTGGAGGCAGGCAAAAAACTCATCACCACCACCATCCAGAAGTTCCCCTTCATCGTCGATGGCATTGCCGACATGAGCGGCAAGAAATTCGCCGTGATCATCGACGAGGCTCATTCTTCCCAAAGCGGCAGCGCCGCCGATTCCGCAACCGCAGTGCTTGGCTCCACCGAAGAGGAAGAACCCGAAGACTATCAGGACAAGATCCTGCAAGCGATGGAGCGCCGCAAGATGGGCAACAACGCCTCCTACTTCGCCTTCACCGCGACGCCCAAGAAAGCCACCCTCGAAAAATTCGGCACCCGCAATGCCAAGGGTGGTTTCGATCCTTTCCACCTTTATTCCATGAAGCAGGCCATCGAAGAGGACTTCATCCTCGACGTGCTCGCCAACTACACGACCTACAAAAGCTATTACGAGGTCCAGAAGTCCATCGAAGAAAACCCGGAGTTCGACACCATCAAGGCACAGAAAAAACTCCGCGCCTATGTCGAGAGCCACCAGCAAACCATCGGCACCAAAGCCGCGCTGATGGTGGATCATTTCCTCAGCCAGGTTGTCGCCACCAAGAAGCTTCGCGGTCAGGCGCGTGGCATGGTCATCACCCGCAACATCGAAAGCGCCATCCGCTACTATCAGGCAGTTCAAAAAGAACTCAAAGCCGCCAATGCCCCGTTCCAAGCCATCGTCGCCTTCTCGGGCAAGAAGATGGTCGATGGCATCGAATACACCGAAGAATCGCTCAATGGGTTCCCGTCTAAGGACATCCCGGACAAACTCGCCGGGAACATCAAGATCGGCGAAACCAATTACCGCCTGCTGGTAGTGGCCAACAAATACCTAACCGGCTTTGACGAACCTCTGCTGCACACGATGTATGTGGACAAACGCCTCCAAGGCGTGCTCGCCGTCCAAGCCCTATCCCGCCTGAACCGCTGCAATGCCAAAATGCAGAAGCAGGACACCTTCATCCTCGATTTCTACAACACCGCCACCGAAATCAAAGAAGCATTCGACGATTTCTACACCGCGACCTCTCTCACCGAACCGACCGACATCAACGTTCTCCACGATCTCAAGGACGCCCTCGACGATGCGGAATTGTATAGTGAGGAAGACATTGAGAAATTTAACAAACTCTTCTTCAACGGCGAGGACGCCGAAAAACTCCACCCGATCATTGACGAAACGGTGGTCCGCTTTGACCTGATAGATAGCGAACCGGACAAGATCGACTTCAAAATCAAGGCCAAGCAATTCGTCAAACTCTACGGCCAGCTCGCATGCATCATGCCATTTGCGAATCCCACATGGGAAAAACTCCACTGGTTTCTCAAATTCCTCATCCCCAAACTCAAGGTGAGGGAAAATGGAACAGACCAACTCGACGCGCTCTTGGAAAGCGTCGATCTATCCACCTACGGCCTAGAACGCGTCCGCCTGAACCAACACATCGAACTGGACAGCACCGCAACGGAACTCGAACCCGAAAATCCCAACGTCCGCGGCTTCCACGATCCAGAAGGCGAGGAATCACCGCTCGACGAAATTATCCGTCATTTCAACGAGCGCTTCTTCTCAGCATGGGATGCCACCCCAGAAGAGCAGAGGGTGAAGCTGATCAAGATCATGGAACACGTCCAGGAAAGCGCGGCCTACAAGGCGCAGGTCGTGGACAATCCCGACGAACAAAACCGCCGCATCGCGCTGGAAAGCCTCATCACCCAAGCAGTGAACAAGGAGCGCAAAAAGGATCTGGATCTCTACAAAGTTTACGCCGGCGATCCCGACTTCAAAAAAGCCTTCGACGAGAGCATCATGCGAATTCTTGCGCTCCACGAAAAAAGCAAACCCGCATGATGTTATTGAAAATGCCGAAATGTAATTTGCCCCTGAAACCACGAAACCTAATGACAGCCGAAACAAAAGATCTGACATTTCTAGTTCTTTCTGACGTGCATTATGGCAACGTGTTCATCGAGCGACATTGGCGCAGTGTGAAATACGAAGAGATCTATCTCAAGGAGCACGCCACCATACCGGTATTGCACGCGGGACTTGAGGACTGGTTCAGCCGCTACAACGACTGGAGACCTCACGAGACGCATGGCAATCTCACTCCGGCCGTCATCTACCAATCAGGCACTGAGAGCCCCACAATCGATCCTAGCGAGCCTATCAAGAAACGCGGATAACGCAGACCGGGTTGTTCACAGGCCCTAGGTGCCTCCGACGAGTTTTGTTCCCATTCTCGGCACCCGCAGCCTGTGAACAACCCTCTGCTAGAGTCGGAAACCAGCGCCCCGCCCCCCGGCCGACCGAAATTGGGCAGCCTCCACTTCGGCGAAGCACGCCACTCCGCTACGCTCCGTGGCGTGCTTCGCCTACGTTCCGTCTGCCCAATTTCGGAACCTTTTGCCGCCGTCCTTCCAAAAAGTCATTGACTCTGCCCCCATGCACTACTACAACTTCCCCGCCCCTAACCACCATAGCTTAGTTTAGCTACTCTATGGCCGAAGCCCGGGGACCACCTCAATTATGTGTTTGATCATATTAAACACATAATAGATAAATTAGATGCCAGCCTAACACAGAAAACATGATAGCGCTCAAAACACGCGTGTTTCTCGGATCGTCACGGGAAGCTGTCCCAATCGTTGAGACACTGACTGGACTGCTCGATCACGACTTCGATCCTGTTCCATGGTCTGCGGATGTTTTCGCGCCGGGTTCCTTTACCATCGAGGGACTCCTCGCAGAGGTAAAACGGTCCGATCTGGCTGTATTCGTCTTCCATCGAGATGATGTCGCGCTAATTCGAGAACGTAAGTATTCGATCACACGTGACAACGTCGTATTCGAGCTCGGGCTTTTCATGTCCCGGCTTGGTCGAGAACGCTGCTTTTTCTTGCTTCCGCGCTCGGCGGCTGATATTCGGATCCCTTCGGACCTGACTGGCATCACCCCTCTGATCTACGACGACGTGCGCTTTGAGAAAGAACCAAAAGCTGCGCTCACTGGACCTGTGTCAGAGTTAAAGCAGACGTTTCGACGGCTGGTTTTTGGTGATCGAACCCAAGTTTCATTGTCGGGCAGATGGCATCAGATATGGCATGTCAAGAGCTCGAACCATAAAAAGGAAAATGCGGGGATCGCTGAGCTACGTCAGATGGGCTCCAGTATTGTCGGGACCACAGAAAGCGACAATAGGCAGTTTATGATCGAGGGGGAGATCGAACGGGGTGACATGCTGACAGGTCGCTGGTATGATCGAGAACGTGGCACTACATACTTCGGAGCATTGCAGCTTCGAATCTTTCCGATCCCGAACAAAATGGTGGGCAAGTGGATCGGGTTTTCCCACAAGGGAAAGGTAAAGTCCGGTGACTGGGAGTGGACTCGGGTCGACGAGGACTTGACAACACCCTAACGAGATATTGAATATGCCGTGTGCTTCCACTACGTTCGTGATTTCATCAGCTTGAATGTCGTCCTCATTAGGCTTGGTGCGAATGCGGAGCGGTATCAATTTTTCCCCTGCCTTGTGTCCTGAGGTTTTCCGTCTTTCGCCCGTTGACACGGCCGCGTGAGACATGGCCAAGAAACCGATTTCCAGAATCCACCACCTGTCCGCCCGCATCGAAGCCCATTTGCACCAATTCGCAGGGCAACCGAATGAAGATGATGTCGAATACGCCGCGCAAGCAGATGCCTATGCCGCCCAGGCGGACGCAGAGCGGAGGCAACGCAACCCCTATATCCGTGCCGGGTTGGCCGGGGGGGGCGTGGCCGGGGGCGTGGCCATCGCCCAGAACAAGGACAAGAACAAGGCGGGCTATCAAAGCGCCAAGGCTGGTGTGGATTCCGGCATCGCCGCCGCCAAAACGGCGGTCAAACCCTACGCCGCCAGTGCCACGGAAGCCGCCAAAACCGCGGGGTTCCGCGGCATGCGTGGCACGGCGAAGGTGTTGAAAAAGGGGGCGAGGGTTGCCGAGAAAGCGGCCATGCCTGGCGCGGCGGGGTTGTTGACCAAAGGCGCGAAATTCCTCCGCAAGAATTCGATGAAACTCTTCAACGCCCAACTGGCTGCCTGAGGCAGGCGTTTGACCTTCTGTGTGGCAGTGGGCCATGGCTGGATTGCGGCAACCTCCTTGCCGTTGCGGCAAAGGATGACGGTTTCGCCGTCTTCCTCGACCGCCTTGACCAGGGCGGAAAGGCGGCTTTTGGCTTCGTGCATGTTGGCAGTGATCATGGTGAGCTAGGTTAGCTAAGGTCCGGCGGCATGTCAAGGTGGGGGGGCTGTGCGACCGTCACGGTGCGCTGCAGGGATGGAATTTCCAAGTGCCGCAGACGCCGAGGCCGAAGCCCTTTTCACCCATGAGGGTGGAGCGGCGGTTTTGAATGTCTGTGCCCGGACTGGTGCCGTGCCAGTTGAGGGCGGCGGCGAAGGTGGTGGCGGCTTCAGCAGAATCGCATTCGAAGTAATAGATCGAGCCGGCCGGGACCGCCAGATGGGTGGATTTAGCACCGCCCTGATCGCGGTCGGTGCCATTGGGCAGCGCCCAACCGGTCACTGGCAATGACTTGCCAGTGCCGGCAGATAAGGCATTCCGCAGCTGCCTCGCTCAAGGCGGCTTGCAGAACCCGAGACGCCCTTGGTGAGGCCCCTTGGCCTTATCGATACCGAAGCCGAAGCCGTCGTTATTGACGGTTAGAGTGACTCTAGCCGGCTCATCGTCCACGTCGATGTGAATGGCCGTCGGGGCGGAGTGTTTGAGGGAGTTGGTGATGCGCGGGATAGACAATCCGCCCCGCAATGAGGATACTTGCCTGGTGTCACCCACTGCATTCCCTTGCTGCAGCGCTCGAGACGCCCGTTTGTTTCTTCTTACAGCCCTATGAAAACACGCTTCACTGCCCTCGCTCTAACGATTTTCAATACCTTCGTATCTGCGTCTGCAGAGACCAATCTGCTGCGAAATGGTTCGTTTGAAGGTTCATTGCTGTATTGGCATAACCTTGAGCCCAAGGATTTCGAACTCGTCAGGGACGCCAACGCCCCGGCCGGCGAGTTCGCCCTCCAACTGAAATCCAGCTTCATCATGAGCGCGCCATTTGTTGCCAAACGCGTGGAATCCTACACGGTCAGCTTCTTCGCTAAGGGCGAAAAGCCAGGCCGCGTGGACGTTTCGATGCCTCCGAGCGCACGTGAGGTTGGGCAGAAATCCGGGCGCTTGTGGGTTGCAGGCGCGGGGAAAAGCGCGGAGATCACGACCGAGTGGCGGCGCCTGTCGTTCACCTGGGCGGCCGATGTTCCGGCGGATGGCTTCTGGCCCAACCCGCACTACCTTGTGCAGATCAGCGGCGAAAAAGGCCATGCGCTTTTCGTCGATGGAGTGACCGTGACCGAGGGCAGGCTGGGCACTCCCGCCTATGTGCCGCGGTGCCCGATCGAGGCAGTGGCGGACTGCGCGAACCTCCCCGGTTGGGACGGAGCGGCGGGAAATGCCTTTGTCAAAGGGGCGACGGCGCAGATGGTTGCACATGTTTCCAACCCCGGCAAAGAACCCCGCGAGGTCATCGTCCGCTGGCAACTCGTGGACTACGAGGGCGAGATATTGATTTCCCCACCCGCCGATAACACGGTGATGATTCCCGCGGGCAAGACCTATACGGCGACCACGCCGGTTCCGCTGACACGCAACGGTTTCGTCTTCGCGCGGCTCAGTGTGTTGGACTCGAAGGATGGCGCTACGGTCATCGACAAGTCCGACTTCCCGCTGACATCGATTCCCTATCCGAAAAAAGCCACCAAGCCCGACTATCGCGAACGCTTCGGCGGCTCATTCGCGGGTCGCGAAGAAATGCTAAAAAAATTCCAGCGGCTCGGCTTCGGCTGGACGCGTTGGTTTCCCGAAACGAAGTGGCAGTTTTTCCAACCGAAAGCCGGTGATCCATTCAACTGGCATGACGAGGATTTCGCACTCGCCTCGTCTTACGGGGTTTCCCAGCATGTCGTTCTCTACGGCTGGCCCAAGGGCCTGATGGATACGGACCACAGTCAACCCAATCGCCAACCGTTGCCCCTCGACATGAAATGGCAAGCGAGCGACCCGCGCTGGGATGATCTCACGATTGAGACCGCGTGGGACAAGTTCGTCAAGGCGGCGGCGGCTCATTTCAAAGGCCAGTCGATTATCTTCGAGTTGTCGAATGAGCCGGAATTCGATAAATGGGACAAGTTCTTCCCTGAATATGCGAAGTTCACTATCCGAACCGCCAAGCTCATCCGGGCAACCGATCCTAAGGCGAAGATCATGCTCAACAATGTCTATGGGATCCCGAGTCCGTTGAATGCCGCTTTCTTCGATGCCGGAGGCTTGAAATATATCGATGTCGTCTCGTGGCACGATTACCACTCCGGTTGGCTGACCGACGCACAGGGGATCAAGCGGATGAAACAACGCATGGACGAAGCGGGCGGCAAGCACGTCGAAATCTGGTTCAACGAAGGCTGGGCCTACACCAACACCGCGGTTGATGAACCCATCGCCTGCACCAATCTAACATCCGCCGAAAGCACCAACGCCCAAGCGGCAAGCGTCGCGGAGATGACGGTCGCGGGGCAGGAGAAGACCATCCTTTTCCACACTGGCTACGAGGACCATGGCCAGAGTTTCTGGGACTATAGCGGACCGGGAACATTGCTGTGGGATTGGTATAAGTATCCGCTTCCCTTGGTTGCGATGTGGAATGTTCTCAACCATCACATCGGGATCAGTGATGTCGTCGGTTTTGTGCGTCCGCCGGGCGCAAACTTCACGATCTTCCAGGACCTGCGCAATGGCAAAGGCATAATGATCGCCTATGCCGATCGCGAATCCAAGAGCGACGTGACGGTGGAGCTGTCCGACTTCGGCGCACCGCTCCTCGCCGAGGATATCATGGGCAATGTGGCAAAGGCATCACGCACCCTGGTGCTATCCAAGACCGGTCGGCCCGTGATCCTTTATACATCTGAAAAAACGCCGGGAAAGACCTTCCTCGCCGCTCTAACCCCGCTCGATCGCAAGAACACCGGCTTTGTTAAAATGGCCCCAGGTGCCACTCCAACCTATCAATTGCCCCCAACATGGGAGGGCTCAACCAAGGGCCAGAGCGATGGCAGCGTCGCGCTCGCCAATGGCAAACCCATCTGGAAACTCTGCCGCCTCTATCCAGACGACGCCATCATCACCGCAAACTATTCGCCTCTGGTCTGGGGCAATAACGAGTGGATCGCCCCAGACCACTCGCAGGGCGGCCACCCGAGCGCCCGCATCGCCGATGGCAAAATTAGCTTCGGCACGCTCGGCCCGTGGGGTGGCACCGACGCCAAATACGCGAAAATCCCGGTCCTCGCCTTCATCGCACCGAAGAGCGGCATCTATCAAGTGAGCGGCAGCGCCAGCAGCAAACCATGGGAAGGCAACGCCCAAACCTGCCCGCTGTCGCTGCGCAAAATGGACAGCCAGCGCGCCGCCGAAATCACCACCCTGCAAATCCCTCGCGATGGCACGTCAGTCCCGATCTCCGCCGAAGTCGAACTCACCGCCGGCCACGAACTGCTCTTCGTACCCATGATGCAGAACCTCCACAACAACGCCACCAATCTAACCATCGAGAACCTGGTCGTCACCGCCAAACCATCCGGATCCAATCCCCCAAAATGAGGGGCTCGACACTTTGCCCGGGAATGGGAATCATTCCATCTGTAACGCGTGCCAAGGCGTCTTGGTTCCCACGCCAGGCACGATAGACAATCCGTAAATATTCGGTGCGTCTGCGGAGAACATTACAAGGTGACAGATAAAATGTAGAGAATTAGCTTGGTTGTGAGGATTTCGGTGGTATGGTGGAGAGATGCGCAGGTCAAGATGGCTGGCGGGTTGGAAGGGTTCGGCGACGAAGCCTGTGATTTACCACTGTATCTCGCGGGTGG
>CAIKHZ010000115.1 GCA_903827375.1 Akkermansiaceae bacterium | reverse complement strand
GTCGTGCTGTGTACCGGTTGGAAGGGATGCAGCGCCATTTTCAGTCCAGCAACAAATCCGCCAGCATATAGTAGCAGCACCGCCTCCGGCCAAACTCCGGTAGCCGGGCCAGCATCCGGTCAAGCGCAAGTGCCCGACAAGGCTGACACCCCAAAGGCTGACACCCCAAAGGCTGATGACGCAAGTGAAGGCCAATCACCAGCCTCGCGCGACCCCTTCAAAACAAAGGACCCCGCGCCCGATCCTCTGCTTCTCAAATCTCTGGAGGGTCTGCAGTTACCGACAACCGTGACGTCAATCGCCCCGCTCAGCCTATTGGAACCGGGTGGCAAGGAGGTCGTCATTCCCGTGAATTCCACCATCAAGGTCGTCACACGCAGCGAGCATGGAATCCTGACTCTGGAAATCCGCGGCACCGTGTTTGTCGGCCACGAATACCGGATCGCGGACAAGGTGAGGTTGCGGTAGGGGGCATTTGCATCGCCTTCACCCACATCCCGGATACGGGGCTGGAAGGGGGATTGAGGGATTGATCGCCTTGACATTGCCCCGCTGCTCCTGTGACCTCCGGGCATGGCCACCAAGCAAGAATCCATCAAAGACAAGTATTCCAAAACTCAGATCCTCGACGCAATACAGCAAATCAAGCCGAACCCCGTCTCACTTGAATAACTCCGAGAAAAACGCCTGGGCCGCCACCCACGATCTGCGGTCGGCGGACTCGTTGTAAGCCGCGCCCTTGCTATTGTCGTTGCCCGCCTCCCTCTGGGTGAATGAGTGGACAGCCCCACCGTAGAGGATCATCTGCCAATCCGCCTTGGCTGCCGTGAATTCCTTTTCAAACGCGGCGACTTGTTCCGCAGGTGCAAATGGATCATCCGCGCCGTGAAGCACCAAAACCTTAGGCTTAATCTTCCCCGTTGCCGCTTCAAAACTCGGTGCTGCATCCAAGCCACCATGGAACGAAACCACGCCCGAGATGTCTGCTCCTGCCCGCGCCAGTTCGAGCACGCCAGTGCCGCCGAAGCAATAACCGATGGCTGCCACCTTCGACGCTTCCGTGCGCACGTCGGCCTTCAGCCAATCCAGCGCCGCAGCAAGCCGCGCCCGGTAGAGCGCCCGGTCACTCTTGTACTTGCCGGCCTCCTTGCCAGCCTCCGGGGGCTGTGGTCGGATGTCTTGGCCGTAAATGTCAGCGGCGAAAACATTGTAGCCGAGCCCTGCAAGCGAGCGACTGCGGCCCTTCTCATATTCTCCGAGTCCAGTCCATTGGTGGACGACGAGGATGGCGGGGCGCTTGCCGGTCACCGCGTCATCGTAAACATGGAAGCCTTCCAGGGTCGCCCCCCCTTGCTTATAGGTGACGGCTTTTTCCACCAGTTCGGCATAGGTACCGGTGACGAGGAATGCGGAGAAAAGCAGGGTGCTGAACGATTTCATGGTGCCTGATTAGAATCCCGAAACCATTTCCCGTCAACCCCGCGTCGCCCCACTTTCAATTTGACCCAGCACCCCGCCCTGTGCATTCGTTTCCGAGGCAGACGAACCCGTATATGAAGCAAAGAACACTCGAAATGATGAGTGCCGCCGATGGGCAACAGCTACGAAGGCATTTCCGTTCGGGCAGGGCGGTTGCGGTTGGGTTCATGACCTATCTGCTCATCGCCTATCTTGTCATGCCGCGACTCGATCACTGGAACGCCAGTCGGCATCCGGATCTAGTGGATGGAGAGCACATCACGCAGACCAGCAGCGGCATTCCCGGCGACCCTCTCAACATCACTGTGGTCGGTAGCGAGGAAGATGTCATTCGCGCCCTGCATGCGGCGGGTTGGGAGCCGGCCGATCCACTGAGTTTCAAAAGCAGCGTGCGCATTGC
>CAIKHZ010000114.1 GCA_903827375.1 Akkermansiaceae bacterium | reverse complement strand
CAGCATGGCCGGGATTCCGGAAGTCATCAAAAGCACGAGCGAGCATGCAGTCGCCGCCGGCATGAATGTCGTCAAGTCGACCATTGCCCAGTTGAATGCTGAGCAGAAGAAATGGCATTCCGACTCGGCTGAGGAATTCAAAATCGTAACTGCTGACGGTCTCGCGGGGGTGACTAAGGCAGGACAAGATCTAGCGACCGAATCCAAAAGAATTGCAACCGCAGTGTCCGATCTCGGGAAGATCAAAACGGACGCAAGTGCTGCGTTTCAAGATTTGACTGATGCTGGAAAGGCGCAAATCTCACAGATTGGAGATGCCACGAAATCGAACGTTGCCGCGGCGGCTGACAAACTCACAAGAGAAGCTGAGAAAGTCGGGGCTGGTGTTGATAGATTGATCCAACTTCAAAAGGATACAGAGAAAAACAACCAATTTGGGGGCACCAATCCATTTGGGAGGCGGCCCGGAAATGATGGCAACTTAACGGAAAGTCGCAAACTGGATCAACGAGTCCCTGAGCCCCGACCAATTGTGTCCGCACCCGCTCTCTTAGAACGCCCCTCGGAGGTTAAACGAGTCCCTTTTTCTACTGCCGCTGACCTCTCCCACAGACATGCAAAGAAGTGGTGGCACCTGAGAAATCCATTCTCAAAAAAGAAGAGCTAATTTACGAACGGAATGTTTAACCATGACGATGAAACTCCCACGGGCGGCTATTGGCCAAGTGTGACTGATTTGTTCATCACGCTTTTCATCATCTCGATCGTCATGCTGGGAGCGGTATTTTATGTTCTGCTTCCAAAAAATAACATCGCTGCAAAGGAGAGGGTCATAACTGCTGTCGGCAGAGACTTTGTAAGAGTAATAGAGCCAACAAATCTTCTACGAGCAGAGCTTGGTCTCCAACCAATTAGATACCAAGGGGCCGAGCAGGTAATTAAAGATCTAAAAGTAACCTGCACTGTGGCGGTGGAGCGTATTCAAGTTCTGAAAAAAAACGACCCCACCGGAATGGCTGATGAAATCAGATCACTAAAGGCGAAGATCAAGGAGTTGGAGGAGCTACTCAGAAAGCTTCAGGAACAGGTAAAGGCGACACCAGAAAAGGAAGACTTGGTCGAACTGAGGCGAAAAATCGAACAACTCGAAAATGAAAATCAAGAGCTCAAGAGGGAAAATACGAATATCGTAATCAATGAAGAGCGGTCGGAATTCAGATTCGATCCCGGAAGTCCGATTATCAGTCCCACATTCTCTAAGGCACTGCGAGACAGGGTTCCTAACGAAAGCGGCGGATTTAACGAGCCTCCGTTTCCTCGCATTGCGGCTGAAATCATCAAACGTCAGAATCGAGTGGATACGCTGGAACTGATAGGGCATACCGATGGAGTTCCGCTTTCAACTACAGGCAATCTTGATCAACGACTGCCGGATCTTTTGGCCGGAGAACTTGGAGATTCCCGGCGTCTGAGCGCCGGTTCCAACAATGACCTCGGGCTTTTGCGCGCTCTGGCTCTAAAGCAGGAATGGCTTGCGTATGTTGATTCATTTGGGCCAATCAGGGACCGTGAAGTTCTTCAGCGAATCAATCTTCGCTGCTATTCAGCAGGGCAAACGATCCTTCCGGTTCCGGAATCTAAGCCCACGCCAGATTCCTTCCGCCGTAAAAATGACCGCGCACGTCGAATCGAAATGAGGTTGACGCGCCTCGGAAGAGTCACCGATGGCAATAAAACCCAGTAGCAAAGGACAGGAATACGGATATGCCTCCCGACGATACAACTTCTTTGACGGGCAAATTGCCATTTCATATTCCATGTCCACCGTCTGCGCTACGCTTGCCTCCACTGGTTTACAGGCTGACACCGGGAGTGATTAGGACCGCCTCGAAACCCATACCTCCGCCTCCATTAGGGGCTCGTGTTCCTGGAGATCGCATTGTAAGGAGCCCATTGTTTTTTCTTGCACCCGCGATCCAGCAAGAGTCACTTTCCACGCAAGAGAGCGAATTTCCCGAGCGAACTCAGGGAAGCGAGGGGCTCGCAGCGGGCGTCTTGGTGCCTGCCAAAGCCGCTGAGATGACCGAGGAAGATCTGTATGTGACTTATGAGGCTCAAGGTCACACAGATATGTTGATTGAAAAGACTGGGGAACCGTTTCTGGCGGAGAGTTTTGCTGAGGATGAAATATTGGAGGGGTTGTCGCCAATCCAGAAGATCGATGTTGTGCCCGCAGAGAATCCGTCATGCATAGAGATCCGTTTTGAGGGTGATGCGATTCGCATTACAGAACTTGCCGAATTACTTAGAATCAAATCATACACAATTCTGAGGGATCTAATAGGCTTGGAAATATTCGCAAAGGGCAGCGATTCAATTACAATGGACACGGCCAATAAGATCTCATGGCGCTACGGCATCGTGATTGTTTGTGAGAATTCGCTCGCAGTTGAGGAAAATCTGGATAATTTCGAGAAATTGGAGGCTCGGAGGCCTGAATGTCAATAATCGGATACCTAGTCCAGTGGCTCCATTGCCAATAAACATCGTGTCAAAGGCTGACAATAAATCGTGCTCAATTTTCCAGGATTCCTTAAACGCACACCAATAATTCGGCGGAAGATTTCGGGATCATGGCTGCGGGATAACGAGCTCCCTAATCTTGCCGAGCCGTGGACTACCATCGCTACGTCAAGCGGAGGCAACCCCTTTACAGGCTTGCACACAGGCCCCCTACTGTCCGCCGTGCCTGCCGCAACTCCCTGAACAGCATGATTCTTTTCGGTTCAATGTTGGATGCTCGACGCTCGCCTTTCCAGCGGACCACGCTCAGCTCTCTTCCAATCACCAATCCATAATCCATCATTCTTCCGGATGGCCGGTAAAACGGCGCAATCCTTTTGGGACTTGGCGGTCCCATCATCCAGGCTCCGTGCAAAAAATCCACCTTGCCGAAATGATTTTTTTACTTGCCATAAGGGGGGGGATTCGCATGCTTCGCCTCAAGTTAGGCGCAAGTCAAGCTTGTGCGTCAAAACTTCATAAACCCTACCCATGAAAATTCCACCCTATGATGGTCTCGTTCGTAGCTGCACCTGTGCGGCTGGTCTCCTTGCCGTGGCCATTGCCGCGCTGCTCGCCGCGTCTCACGTCCGCGCAGCCTCTCTTGAGTGGGATGGCTCGGACGTCCTCACCCCCGGGGCCCAAGGCGGGAGCGGGACTTGGGATATGTCTGCCACCGCCGACTGGTGGGACGCCGCAACTTCGGCGGACCTTGTCTGGCCCGCATCCGGCACCGGCAATGACGCCATTTTCGGCGGCGCGGCTGGCGGTGCCGTGAGTGTCTCCGGTGTCACCGCCAATGACATCACCTTCAACACCACCGGCTACACACTTGCCGGCACCACGCTCACACTCAACGGCACCACGCCGAGCCTCAACGCAGGCCCCGGCATTGCGGCCACCATCGGCGCGCCGCTGGCTGGCGCTGACGGACTCACCAAGACCGGTGCCGGCACCATCACCCTCGCCGGTGCCAGCAGTTATGTCGGCCCCACTACCATCAGCGAGGGCACGCTGACGCTCTTGGGAAACCCGTTTCCTGCCATTTCAGGGCTCCAACTGCGGTTGGATGCCACAACAGGCGTCACCCTGAGCGGCAGCACTGTCACTGCCTGGGCCGACCAAAGCGGCAATAACAGGAATGCCACGGGGGGCACGTCGCCGACCTATGTGGCCTCGAACCCGGCATTCAATAGTCGTCCGACGGTGCATTTCAATGGCAGCAGCCAATACATGAGCGTGGTTTTAACCTTCCTGGCGGGTACTAGCACGCCTTACACGATAGTCGGTGCCGTTGGCAGGACCAGTGCGACGGCACCGGCCTACTTCCTGGGCAACAGCACCAACAGCTCCTCGAACGGCATCAGTCTGCAATGTGGCTGGAAAGGCGACAACAGCCTCAATCTTGCCCAGTATGGCAATGACATACAGGGAACGGTCCCCGTTTATACCGGTTCCGAGGTGGCTTGCCTGTATGGCGGCAAGTTCGACAAGACCGGCAGCACCGGCACCGCCGGCCATTACCTCTACTACAATGATGCCCAGATCAACAGTAACACGAACACGTCCGGCTTGACATCTTCTAATAGCGGAACAATCGGCAAAGTCTCGATCATTCAGGGCGGCACCGTAAAACAGAACTATTTCAATGGGGACATTGGCGAGATTCTCGTTTACAACGCCGCGCTGACCAACGCCCAACGGCAGAGCGTGGACGCCTATCTGAACAGCAAGTGGGGGCTTGGGCTTAGCGGACTGCCGCTCGCCGGCGGTGACAATCGCCTGCCCACCGGCACCGCACTGAGTGTAGCCACTGGCGCGTTCCTCGACCTGAATAGCAGCAACCAGACGCTGGCCGGGTTGGGTGGCGGCACGGGCACGGTGGAAAACACCAGCACCTCCTTTGTATCAACGCTGACTCTGAGCCCGGGCGACGGCGGTACCCAAACTTTCCCCGGCGTGATGGCCGGCGGCGGTGGGCTTGGCACCGTCAATTTGGTGATGAATGGCACGGGCACGCAGATTCTTTCCGGCGCAAACACATACACCGGCACCACAGCGATCAACGGCGGCACGCTGCGAATCAACGGCGCGGATCGTCTGCCCGTCGGCACGGCCGTCACCTTGGCCAATGTCGCCGGTGCCACCCTGGATTTGAGCAACAATAACCAAACGATCGGCTCGCTGGCCGGTGGCGGCACCAGCGGCGGAAACGTCGCACTGGGCAGCGGCACGCTTGGCGTCGGCAATGCCACCAGCACCAGTTTCGCCGGCACAATCGATGGCAGTGGCGGCCTGACCAAGTACGGCGGCGGCAAACTGACCCTGACGGCCGCCAACAGCTACAGCGGCCCGACCACTATTTCCTCGGGCACGCTCGCACTGAGCGGTAGCGGCTCCATTGCCTCCAGTCCGACGATTTTTGTCGGAAGTGGAGACACCCTTGATGTGTCGGCCATGGGCACGGGCTACCACTTGCTGAGCGGCCAGACCCTGACCGGCACCGGCAACTTCAGCGTAGCCGGCACCATGACGGTGGACGGCGGTGCCAGCGTGTTGCCAGGTGGTCCCGGCGGCATGGGGACCCTCAGCGTCGGCAGTTTGACTATCGAACCAGGCAGCGTGCTGAAATATGACTTTGGCAGCGGCACCAATGACCAAATCAGCGTCACCACCAGTGGCGGTCTCAACCTGGCCGGAGGCGGACTCTATATCTATCAGGCCGACGGAGTGACCCCATTCACGATGCCGGGCACCTACACGCTGATGAGCTATACCGGCACGTTGTCCGGTGCGGAAACCAATCTGTCGGTACTCAATCCCGATGCCAACCGGAGTTATACCTTTGCCGCCACAGGTAGCGCCATCACACTCAAGATCGTCTCGCTGGATCAAATATGGACCGGTGGCGGAAATCCCAACTTTAACTGGAGCACCAACGCCAACTGGAACAGTGGTGTCGCCCCCACCAACGGTAAACCAATCACCTTCGGGGGCAACGTGGGCCTGAACAGCAACAACAACAGTCCCAGTCTCCTCAACGTCGCGGGCTTGGCATTCATCGCTTCGGCCGGTCCATTCAGCCTCGCTGGCAACGCGATGATCCTCAGTGGCGATCTAACCAATAATAGCGCTGCCACCCAAACCCTCGGCATGAATATCGGGCTCGGCGGCGGCACCCGAGCCATCGATGCAAGCCCCGGCAACATTGTGCTCAGCGGGACCATCAGCGATGGTGAAATCATCAAGACTGGCACCGGCACATTGGCCCTCACTGCCAGCAACTCATACGGCGGCGGCACGATTCTCAACGGCGGAACGTTGCAGGTGAACCACGACGGCGCGCTGGGCAGCGGCCCGCTCACCTTCAATGCCGGGGCGCTCAGCGCCGGCGGTAGCGGCAGCTTTGCACTGGCCAATGCGCTCATTTTCGCCTCCAATCTGCCGCTGGGCGATGCCACCAACAATGGCCCGCTCACTTTCAGCGGTCCCGTCACACTTGGCGTCAGCACCCTGCAACTCACCGTCAGCAGTCCGGTGACTCTCAACGGTAATATCGGTGGCGGCAGCAATGGGTTAACCCTGCTAGGCTCATCGGTGCTAACACTTGGCGGCAGCAACACCTTCACCGGCACGACCACCGTCAGTGAGGGCACCCTGCGTCTCAACAGTGCGGCCACGGCGCTCAGCGGCAACCTCGTGGTGGCCGGCGGCACCGTGGAATTTCTGCAGAGCAACCAGATCGACTCCACCAAGACCCTCAGCATCTCTTCCGGTTCGCTGAACCTCGGCAGTTCTAGCAATACGTTAGGCGCAGTGCAGTTGGTCGGCGGTTCGATCAGCGGCGGCACCGGCGTGCTTAGCTGCGACACCAGCGCCTTCGATCTGCAAAGCGGCACGGTGAGCGCAACCCTTGGCGGCAGCGCCGGCCTAACTAAGAGCACGACCGGTATTGTGACTCTATCCGGCAACAGCAGCTACGGCGGCCCGACCGCGATCAGCAACGGCATCTTGCAACTTGGCATCGCCGACGCCCTGCCCACGACCACGGCCCTAAGCCTGTCCAACACCCCCGGAACAGCATTGGACCTCAGTGGCTACAACCAAACCATCGGCTCGCTCGCCGGCGGCGGTGCCGCAGGCGGTGGCGTGACTCTCGGCGGCGGCACGCTGTGCGTCGGTGACACGAACATCACAACCTACTCCGGCACGATCAGCGGCACTGGCAGCCTGGTCAAGCAGGGCAGCGGCACCCTGACGCTAACCGCCGCGCAAGGCTACGACGGCTTCACGCTCATTACCGGCGGCGGCACGCTCAAGCTGCAAGGGGTGCCTATCAGCCCACTACCTGCTAATCTTATGCTGTGGCTGGATGCCGACAAAGGAATCACCACCAGCGGCACTGCGGTCACCAGTTGGGCCGACCAGAGCGGCAATGGTAAAAATGCCACCGGTGGCACCTCGCCGAGCCTGGTGGCGTCCAACCCGGCATTCAACAATCTGCCCACGGTCAATTTCAATGGCAGCAGTCAGTATATGAATGTCGATCTGGCGTTTCTGGCGGGCAGTGCCTACACGATCTTTGCGGTCACCGCCAAGAATAGCTCAAGCACCCCGGCGTATTTCCTGGGCAATAGCACCGGCAGCAACTCGGGAAATAGCGCCCTGCAATGTGGCTGGAGAGGCGACACGACACTTCGGCTGGCGCAGTATAACAACGACCTGGATGGGAATGGCCCCGCGTTTACCGGTTCGGAACTTGCCTCACTCTACGGCGGGAAACTCGACAAGAGCACTGGGCACCATCTTTACTATAACGACGCCCAAATCGCCAGCAACGCGAACACCACAGCGTTGAGCAGTTCCAATAGCGGCACGCTCGGCAGAGTCTATATCCAACAGGGCCAAAGCTTTCCTAATAACTACTTCAACGGCGACATCGGTGAGATCCTCGTGTACAATGCCGCGCTCAGTGATGCCGATCGGCAGGCGGTGGATGCCTATCTGAACGGCAAGTGGGCACTCGGGATTTCCGGAATGGGCGCCGGCGGCAACAACCTCCTGCCCGTCATCACGGCGCTGACAGTCGCGGACCTCTCAACGCTGGATCTCGGCGGCGTGAACCAACAACTGGCCTCCCTGACGGGCTCCGGCACCGTGACTAACAGCGGGCCGAGAGACAGCACGCTGACGCTCAATATTGACGCGGCAACACCCACTGCGAATTTCAGCGGCACCCTAACAGGTGCCTCGGCGAACCGGATCAACCTGGTCAAGACCGGGCTCGGCACACAGGTTCTATCAGGATCTAACAGCTACACCGGTGCCACCACCGTGACCGCCGGAACCTTGGCTCTCGGCGCGACGGGATCCATCGCAGATAGCTCTGGCGTCAACCTCGCGGCCGCCGCGCTTCTGGACACTTCAGCCATCGCATCCTTTGCCATGTCCGCTTCGCAAACCTTCACCATTCATCTCGATGGCACCGCCTCTGGCTCTAGCGGGCGGCTCCATGCCGCAGCTTTGAATATCTCTAACGCCATCGTGGTTCTCAGCGTTGATAACCCGCTGGATGACGCCGCCTATGTGCTGGCGGACTATACCTCGCTCATCGGCGGCACCTTCGCCTCAGTGGCCCCGCCGCTCGGCTATTCCATTGACTACTCCTATAACAGCGGAACCCAAATCGCCTTGGTTTATACCGGCATCTCCGCCTTCAACACGTGGGCCAACTCATTCACCAATCCGCCGCTTGCCAACACCGCCGCCGGGGCCGACCCCGATCATCACGGCCGTAGCAACCTCGCCGAGTTTGCCTTCGACGGCGACCCACGCAGCGGCCTCAACGACGGCAAGGTGGTTAGCAAGGTCGCAACGCTGCCGTCCGATGGCAGCAAGGTGCTCACCCTCACCCTACCAGTGCGCAATGGTGCCACCTTCAGCGGTGCCACCGAACAAGTTTCCGCGCTCATCGACGGGCTGATTTACACCATCCAGGGCAGTGCCACCCTGGATCCGGACTCGTGGACCTTGGTCATCACGGAAATCACCAACCCAGCCGATGTGGCTGCGATCCAGGCCGGGTTGCCCGCGCTTTCCGATATCAACGGCGACTCGGTGGCAGACTGGACCTATCGCACCTTCCGCACCCCCGGCACCGTCACCGATGGCAGCCACCCGCACGACTTCATCCGCGGAAAAGTCGTGCAGCCGTAACTGCAGCTTTCAGCCGCTGCCTGGAGTTTGGCTAGGCAGCGGTCCATAAAATATTGTGCTGCAACTTGCCCTCCGTCCGATAGAGGTGTGTCTGTGACCGCCGATGAGATAGCCGATCGCTCCATCGGCACCCATTTCGCAGCGCAGGATTTGGCCATTTCAGGCGCGTTCCTTATGCCCATTCGGCAGGATGCCGCATGTTGCCGCCAAGATGGCGGCGCTCCCCCCCAAATGCGCTGCTGACATGTGTGCTGGGGAGCGCCGGCGTCCCGCCGCAACGCCCATGAACCGAAAAAACGCATTCAAACAGCCCCCCCCGCCGCCATGATCCGCAGAACGAAACCCACGAAACAGACAAAATTGACCTGTCTGTATCATCAAAACGGAACTTCCAGAGTTTCGGAGGACGGTTTCGTGCTGCGCCCCATATCCACCAAGGATTGCGCCTGATTTTTTTGGCCTGGAGATGTAGGCATGTTAAATCAAATAAATTTGAGAAAAAACTTGACATGGATATTAAAAT
>CAIKHZ010000113.1 GCA_903827375.1 Akkermansiaceae bacterium | reverse complement strand
ATTGGCTCGACTTTCTTGCCGCGGCCGGGAATGCGTTGGATCGCTCCCTCGGCTTCGAAACGGCCTTGGGCGGTGTCGAAGAGCACCAGTTCACCGCTGCGGGCCTCACCGTGATGGCCGCCGACCACGGCAATAAACTTGGTTGCCGAACCTGGGATCGGCCGCGCGTAGAACATGGCGTTGGGCCAGTAGGAGCCGCTGCCGTAATATTCCTTCTGGTCCGTGCCGTCGGGATTCATGTGAAAGAGAATACGTGCAAAGGCGTGCGGCAGATCCGTGTATTCCCAACGCAGATAGAGCAAACGTCCGTCGTTCATAACCGTCGGGCACCAGTTGTGGTCCTGATCGAACGTCAGGCGGCGGATCGCCCCGGTTTTGCGCTCAAGTCGATAGAGATTGGCCACGTGCGAGGTTCCCAGCACACACGGCACGCCGGTGAACGCCGCGGTCGAACCAAAGATGATATTACCGTCGGGCAGATAGCAGGCATCGTAATTGCCCACGTCAGGCGCATTGATTAGCGGCAGGGGCTGGGGCTTGCCACCGTCGGCTCCCATCTCATACACCTGCCAACAACCGTTGTCACCCGGCATCGAAAATAACAACCTCTGCGCGTCGAAATCCAAATCGACATCCCCGACAAAGCGCCCGCCGTCGGGCCTGAACAATGGCCGCACTTCGCCGTTAGGCCGGACCGGCGAGAGCACGGCGATCCGATTGTTGAAGCCATCCCTGGGGAGGCTCGAGTTTCCCTCCCAGTTTTGCGGCAGGCCGAGCCTGTTGGCATCGCGCTCGACGAGCAACAGGCGCTCGAAATCCAGCAGCGGGTTGGCCAGCAGGGCGTCACTGCGGAGCTTGGCCAAAGCGTCGGTGAATTCCTGGCTCACCCCGGTGGCTGCCAGCCGGCCTTCAAGCTCGGACAAGCGCCCAGCGAACGCCTTGCCCTGCGGGTAGCGCGCGCCGAAGGTGCCTCTTAGATCCTCGATGACGAGGCGCAGGCTCTTGAGTTGTCCGGCGGGTTCCTCGCCCCGGGCCAGCGCCAGTGTTGTGGCCAGAGCCATGCATGCAATGAGTGTGCGTTTCATCTATGGTTTGTTGTTTTGATTGCACTTTCCATCCACAGTGGTCAACCCCAGGTCGTGCAGGGCGTAGGCGGAGAAATGCACCGGAGTGCCGGGAGATCTCTGGCCAATCCTGCGCTTTGTGAGCGTGCCAGTGGAGGCTTCCCATGTGGCGGTTAGCAGCGCCGGCGTTTTCACCTCGCCGTTAGACAATCGATGTTTTCCGCCCGCCACTTCGACCACCCAGTTGCGGGGCACGTTGCAGATGATTTGCAACCGATAGGTGCGACCGATGGTGAGACCGCCGATAGTTAGATTGGCGGCAGTTGCGGCCGGGATGCAGGCCAGCATGGCGACGGCGGCAAGCAGACAGGCCGCGATGCGGCGGGTGACGGGATGTTTCATTGGGATTGGCTGTGATTGAATTTGCGCTGAATGCTCTTACTTCCACCCGGTGGCCTTCTTTTTATCGCATGCTGCCCGCAGGTGGAAGAGTTTGGTAAAATGATGATGAGGCAAAATCATGGGAGAGGAAGAATTGTAGCGGTCCCGCAGGCGCGGGACCGCTACAATGCCATAACCTTCGACGCAATTGCGGGGTGGCTCGTAGGCGAGCCGATTGGGGATTGGGGATTGGGGATTGGGGATTGGGGATTGGTGATTGGGGATTGGGGATTGGGGATAGTGGATT
>CAIKHZ010000112.1 GCA_903827375.1 Akkermansiaceae bacterium | reverse complement strand
TGGTCCGCCGAGCTGCAATAGTCGAGGATGGTATTGGTGTCCAAGGAGATATTGCCCGGATAATTGCCGGCGCCGAGAGATCCCGATCCGGCAACACTGTTATACTGGTTGCCACTGTTGCCAATGCCACGACCACCGACCGTCAGATAGGCGAAGTTCACGTTGTTGCCCTTCACCAAAGTGATGGGACCCGTGAAGGTGTTGACCGCAGGAAGGTTCAGGAAACTGTAAGATCCCGATTGCGTCGCGAAATGCGCCTGCAACGAAGTCGGGCTGCCATCGGAGGAATCGCTGATCGCTCCGTTGAAGGCCACTTCCTCGCGGTCGCCATTGCCCTGGTCGCCCAGATAAACAGCAAGCGTCTTGGCACCCGTTCCGGTGGCCGTCACGGCACCAAAACCGAAGATGTTGTCGTTGTTATTGACTCTCACGGAAACCGTGCCGGAGCCCGTGCCAGAAAGGTTCAAGGGACGAGTCGTGTTGAAGGGACCTCCTTGCCCCAACTGATAGCGCAAGGTGACGCCATTGTTGAGGTCGATGGTGGCATCCGCACCGGTGGGTGCGCCCAGGGGGCCGCTGACGCCGGCGTTGGTCAGGCTGTTGCCCAGTTGCAAGGTGCCACCCAGAACACTGGTTTTGCCGGTGTAACTGTTGACTGCGTTGGGGATGAACGTGCCGCTGCCCGCTTTGGTCAGCGTGCCTGTGCCAGCCAGCGGGCCGCCGCTGAAGGTGTAGGTGCCCGTACCACCCACCAAGGTGGAGGCAGGTGCCAAACCAGCTGTGACGGCGATGATGCCGCCGGCTGATTTGTTGAAGACGACGTTTTCACCATCGGTGTAGATGGCTGCCGTGCCTGATGGTTGGCCGAGCCAGTTAAAGGAACTGGTGTCCCATGTGCCGCCGCCGGAAATGTTCCAAACGACCGTGGTGTCGGGCTGAATGAAGCTTACCGTCACGGTGTAGGTTTTACTGATGGAGGGGTCCGAGGATGTGACGACATAATTCACCGGATTGGTGAAGTCATAAGCGTCGCCGGAAACGTGATCGCAGGTGGCACCTTCGGACAGGGTGAAGGTCGGAGCCAAGGAGCTAAGTGGGGTGCCTTCTGGCACGGCGACGGAGACATTGGTGCCGGAAATGGAGACGCCACCACCGGAGACGGCAAACGTGAGCAGGCTGGCCTGCGGCGTGAGGGTGCCGGGAATGCTGACGTTGTCCATGGTGATCCATCCCCAACCGCCGTTGTCCATGTTGATGAGGTTCAAGGTGCAGACGACGCCCGCGAAAGGAGCGAGTTCGGCGGCCGTGAAGGTGACCGTTTCCCAGTTGTCGTTGCCACCATTGGCTCTGGCTTTGCTCAGCACGAAGACACCGTCGCTGGCGCGGCACAAGGCCACACCCATCCAGGCAGCTCCGTTGGCTGCGGCTTCCGGCACGGAGTTTTCATTTGCGGGAGCGCTGCCGTGGGGGGATCCCTTGGCCAATTGCACTGTTAAATCGCCGCCAGCGGCGATGGTGACTTCAGGCGAACGCAGCCACAACGTGTTCAAGTGGGCGTCCGTGTTGCCGCTCACCCAGACTACATTGTTGGCAGGAACAAACAAACCGTCATTGCTGGACGCCGGTTGGATGGCGCCACTATTAATGGTGCCGGGCATGACCGAGATGTTCGGAGCCAGGTCCACCCAGCCGCCGGCATTCGAATTGGCGCTGAGGTCCCAGACGCGGTTGTGCCAGCCTTGCAGCGTGGCATCATTGAAGTTATATGTCAAAACGGCCGGTGGAGGCGGCAAGACGGTCACCGTCACTGTGTAACTGTTGACCGTTGCCCCGTCGGTGACGGTGTAGGTGGCCGGATCGGTGACGGCGAAAGACGGCGTGGGCGCGGTGCCACTGGTCTTGTTGCAGGTGCCGGACATGATCGTAAAGGTCGGCGCGTAGGACGCCAAATCCGTCCCGTACGGCAGAATGACTGAGATGGATTTAGCGGCCTGGTCAATCACGCCTCCGGGACCGAAAGCGAGGATGGTTGCCGGGGCGGCCGTGATAGAAAGAGACACGTCAGTTACCCGCATGGATGTGGGGTCCGACCCACCCTGGTTTCCGTCTTGGCCCACTACGAATTTGATCCGGACGTCTTGGCCGGCATAGGCATAGAGGTCGGCGGTGATATGAGTCCAACCGGCGTCGCTTACGCAGTCGTGGAAAATGGTAGCCAAAGTCGTCGTGCCGGCCGCATCGGTGATGTAAGCATCTTGCTCATCCCATGGGAGACCGTCCGTGGTCTGGCGCAAGACCCAGAAGTCCAAACTCGCTCCGGTTGGCACATTGGTAAGCAATTGGCTGATGGAGGAGAAGGGCCCGCCTTCGGGATTGGCGGTGCTTCCGAGATAAGCCGAGTCAGTTCCGGAATGCCCGGTTGTGGTGTCAACCACTGGGGCTGGAGCGACGTCAATGACATCCCAGCCGGTGAAATCCCCGGTTGCAAAGTTGCCATTGGTGACGTCCGCTTGGGCGCTGCCCATCCCAAGCCCGAGACCTACCGCCGTGGCGAAGGCAAGGTGCTTGAGACTAGCTCGCGCATGATTAAATAGTTGTAGGCTTTTCATGGTGTTTTAGTGGCTGAGTTTGCGATTCTGCTTTGTTCTGATTTTGTTTTTTGGGATGTTTGTATGCGCTCAAATTCCGAGTTCCGGGCCGCCACAGCCACTCCCCAACGCACACGATGCTTGCAAAAACTCCGTGAAAACGCGGGTAATGATTGGCCCTCCCAGATCAGGGAGGGCGGAAGCTGGACCACGAAAACGGGGGTTTCAAGAAAAATTTTCGAAACCCGAGAAATAATTTTCTTTTCTTGCCAGACCGCCCTGAGGGTGCCCGAACTTGGTCTGCGCAGGTGGGGTGGCGAGCCTAAACGCAGCTCAGCAATCGGCCTCAATACAGCCACGTTATCAAGCAGACTGGATGCACGCATGGTTTACTGATTTATTTGTAACTAGTAGTAATTCCAATGGGTTGATGGCGTGGCAACGGGCAAGGATGCTAGGGCCACCGTGGTCCGGGCATCCTGATCGGATTCTTAGCGCAGTTCCTGGAAACCCTATTCGGCCCTCTGCTCTGCCCTCAGAGCCATGCGCCGATCTCCATGCCAGACCATCTCACGCACGTCGGCACCGAGTTGACGGTGGTGAAATAGGATTGCAGTCCGGTGAGCGCGGGGCCGGGATAGGTGCCCGATGCGGTCGTGCCCATGGCAGTTTGCAGGGCATTCACCGCGGCATATTGGTTGGGATTGCTGCTGAACGGACTGGGTGTGTCCGTGCTGTAGGCGTAGGCTTGCATATAGGACAAACCGTTAGCCACGGAGGTCGGGACGCAGGAGTTGTTGAGCACTGCCTGGCTGCCGTTGACGGCGGCGTTGCCCTGACCCAAGTAGGTCCCCCCGTAGTTGGGGATCAGGCTGTAATCCTCGGAAGCCGTTATGGCGGCATCCAGATGCCCAGCGCCACATATGGCGAGGGTCATAACTGCAGGAAAAAGATATGGGAATTTCTGTTTCATGGTGGTTGTTTGGATGGATTGGATTGTTTCATCTTGCCAGGAAATGGCCGCTTCATGGGCTTAAAGAATTTGCCTCGGGCCAATGGGTTCAAAAGTTTGATTCAACTGTCAGCTTCCGAAAATACCCAACCCGGAGGTCGTTGCAAGAAAAAAAATGTTTTTTTTCCGTAATTTGAAGTTCGTCTGCTTCGGCAGTCTGCAGAAAGCAATTTCCTTCCGTTACCCTCTTGTTAGGGTCATGTTCTGTGAGATTCGTAACTCAGCAAACAAGCACTGAACTCAGCGTTGGACCTCAAGATAGCCACTGGGTTGTTTGCTGAGTTCAGAAGCTCAGACTCATTTCGCCATCACAGGGTCCAGCCATTGCGGAACTGGGGCGAGAGGAATTTATTGGCGCCCTCGTTATTCGTAAACCTCATCGCCTTTTCATCATAGTTGAGCTTCTGGCCGCTCATTCGAATGGCGACGATTCCCAACAAACCGACCTCGGACAGCCGAGCGCCATAGTCGAAAGGCGAGCTGGCTTGGCGGCCTTCGCGGATGGCGTCGAGCCAATCGCGATAGTGGCCGGGCTTGACACGGGGCAGGGATTTATCGGGGCGTTTGTAGGCTTGCATGGCGGCTTCGGGGATCAAGCGCACTTCTCCGGCACCATGCGAACCGTGCATGATCTTCCCCTTGTCGCCGATGATTACCGCACCGGTACCCACGACGTTTTTGCCTTCCGGCAGTTCGGTTGGCCGCGGAATACTGCACTTGCCGTCGAACCAGATCATCTTCACCGGACCCCGTTGGCCCTTGGCCGGAAATTCATAAGTGATCTTCGTGCCCGCTGGATAGGTATCAAAATCCTTGTCAGGATCGTAGCCCTCAGTTTCCGCGAGAATCGATGTCGGCATGTCAAGGTCCAGCGCCCAGAACGAGGGATCGACGACGTGGCAGACCCAGTCACCGATGCAACCGCCGCCAAACTGCGACCAACCGCGCCAGTTGAACGGCAGATAAGCCGGATTGTACGGACGTTCCTTGGTCGGCCCTAACCACAGATCCCAAGCGAGTTCTTTGGGGACGTCGGGACGTTCACCGCGGACTTTCGCAAGGTTGCCAACCTGGCAATACACGTCCTTGAACGCATCGCAGCCGCAGTGAATCTCGGAAACCTTGCCGATCGCCCCATCCTCGATCCATTCACGGAACAGCCGGATGGTCTCCGACGAGTGACCTTGATTGCCCATCTGGGTGATGAGCTTGCGCTCGTTAGCTTCCTTGCGCATGGCACGCGCCTCGGCCACCGTATGCGCCAGCGGCTTCTCACAAAACACGTGCTTGCCATGTTTCATCGCCGCCATCGCCGCCACCGCATGGGTGTGATCTGGCGTGCCCACCAGCACCGCATCGATCTTGTCGCCCATCTCCTCCAGCATGACGCGGAAGTCCGTGTAGCGCTTCGCCTGCGGGTATTTGTTGAACATGCCGGCTGCCCGGCGCTCATCCACGTCGCACAACGCAACGATGTTCTCATCGGCCATGTTGCTCAAATCCCCAGCCGCTTGCCCACCACAACCAATCGCCGCCAAATTAATCTTGCGACTCGGCGGCGTGCTCACGCCATCGCCTAAAACCCGGCGAGGAATAAATTGGAAACCAAAGGCGGCGGCGGTCGTGGTCTTGATGAAATCCTGGCGGTTCATATCGTGGCTGGTTGTTTGGAGGCACCCCCAAAATCAAGGAAATCGCGCGGATGTCAATCCGCAAGTGGATGAGCTGAGTGTTCCCCCAGGGCGGTCGCCTGGCAGAGCGTCAGATGCTTATTTCAAAAGGATTTTTCAACTTTTTCTAGACTTTGGCCCTAAAATGACCAAGTTAGGCGGGT
>CAIKHZ010000111.1 GCA_903827375.1 Akkermansiaceae bacterium | reverse complement strand
CCTGCGGGTGGCACTCATCTCGGTGCGCTTCAGGCAAGATGTCACCCTCTCCTGGCCCAGGATTTTCGAACAATGCGCGCACTCCACAGTCTCGGCAATGTCCCTAATCAACGGAAAATCAATCAAATGAAAAGACCGTGGGGGCTGAGGGTGGAGGGTGGGTTAGAAGCGATAGCTGAGGCTCATGCCGGTTTGGCAGGAGTTCCACGCCTTGCCGGTGGAGCCATAGCCGGAGTTGGCGCCGTTGCTTTGGTCGTTGTAGCGGACAAAAATTCTGGCGCTGCCTTTATCGCCAAACACCTGCATGGCCATCGAGGTATCGACGCCCAACATGTCGCTGTTGGGCCTGCCTTTGATCCCTGCGGGGACGAGCGAACTATTGGCTTGATAGGTTGTGCCCAGGCTCCAGGTAACGCGCTTGAGGGTGCGATTGATGCCGAGGCGCAGCGAATCATTTTCGGTGAAAGCGCCCACGAATGTTGGGTCGGCCTGGACATTTCTGGACAAGGCGAGATTCATTCCCCAGAGGGGAGACGCTTGGTAGTTGAGGCCAAGGGAGCCGGAGAGAGTGGGATCGGCGGATTTGCCGGTGTCGTAGCGGGAGAAGTCGAGTCCCACTTGGGACGTCATCGTGACCTTGACGTCGAGCTTGTAATTGAGGTTGAGGGTAGGTCCGATTGAGGAGCGGCCGGTTTTCAGGGTGGATGAGGTATTGGAATTGTAGCTGTATTGGACGCCTGGGCCGATTTCGGTGAAGGGCGAGTATTTCCAGAGGGCGGCGGTTCCGACGGTGTAGTTGCTTGTATCGCTGTAATTACCAATGCCGGCGGTGGATGACCGCTGGCCGAAGTTGCCGGTGATCGATGTTTTGGCGCTGAGCTCGTAGCGGGCCGACAGGCCTGAGTGGAATGACGTGGTCTCGATGGCGTTAGTGGATACGGCTCCGGCGTAGTTGTTGCTCTGGTGGTCGAGGTCGTACCCGAAGTTAGCGGAAGCCGTGAAGTGGGCGGCGTCGAAATTGCCGACGATGCTGGCGCTGCGGTTCAGTCGGTCGAAGTTGCTCTGGTTGTAATTCTGGTTGAAGGAGCTGCTAGAGGTGCCGCCGAAGGTATTGGCTGAGGAGTAATTCTGAGTACCGCCGCGACTTTGGTCGATACCAGCGGTGGCGGCGAGACTGAAATGGCCGCCCTTGTACTGGCCGAGCAACCCGCCTCCCTGGCTGTACCCACTGAACTCTGTACGGTTCAAGTACTCGTCGTAGTGGCCGCGGTAGTTGGCTTTCAAAGTCAGCTCGCTCGGTTTCGTTAGGTAGGAAAATTCACCGCCGTAGCCCATGAAGACATCGCCCTTGGACTGGTTGCCCGTTTGGGGCTGGCCCTTGAGGACATTCGAGTCGTAGGTGGCACTGAGGCTGGGGGTGAATTCGAAGCCAGCGACCAAGCTATCGCGAAGGCCACCGCCGAGGGGTGAGCTGGTCAAATCGCTGAAGGCACTGTCGAAATCGCCGGATGTGGTTTTGTTGGATGGATCCGGTTTATTGGACGAATCCTTCTTATCCAAGACATCCAACGGATCTGGCTTGTCGGGCTTGTCAGTGATGATGGGATCTGTTGTATCGGTGTTAGGAACTAGGTCCGCATTTGGAATGACCGATGGGATGACATTGGGGACGAGCGAGGTATCCCTAGGCGCGGACGGCGTGCTAGGAGAGGACGGAGGCGGGGAGCCCAAGGGAGAAGCAGGCGGGGTTCCCGGCGTTGCAGGGTTCTCCTCGTCAAGAGCCGGAGCAGGCAGGACGGTTAGCCAATGACAGCTGAGCACGGCACCAACTATTCGCCAACAGGTGTTCCATTCGATTGAGTATTTCATCGCGATGTGTTTTATTGATGGGATAACGGGTTCCGAGGGGAAGGACAAGTCGCTCTCCATGGGCGCTAAGGGGGTAATGAACGACGAGGGTGATTGGGCAGACGACCTATCACAAGCAAAAGACCGCTTCAGGACTGATCCAGGAGCGGCCTTGAGCGGAAGCATCTATAAGAAGGAATCAAGGGCGCCGACGGCGGGCGGCGAAGCCGAGGCCGGTCAAACAGAGAAGCAAGGAGGTCGAGGGCTCAGGGACCAAGGTGAGGTTGGTGATCATCAAGGCGTTGGGGCCCGAACTACCAAGAGTCGTGGGCGTCCAAAGAAGATGGAAACTATCAATGATGGTGCTGGAAGGAAGTGTCGTGAGACCGCCTAAACTGAGGTTACCGATCGCTAAGTTGAAATGACCGGGGGTGAAACTGAGATTGAAGGCGGTAGCTGAATCGGGGATCACACCTGCTGAATGGTAGGGCAGGGGAGTGCCGCTGCCCACGGTGTAAGAGATTGCCCACGCGGGACCGAGGTAGTTCGGGCTGGTGGGAGTGCTATCTATGCTCGGAGTGAAGCGCACCGAAAAAACATTGGCTGCACCACTGGTCAGCGAAATGCCAAAAGTATCTTGCAGAGGAGCCGGACTGCCATCGAAGCTCGTACTCATGATGAAATTGAATGAGGCTCTGGTGCCGACATTCTCAGCGTTCACGATCGGCTCGCCGTAGGCATGAGAGAGATCGACTGTGGCGGTGGCCGGCTCATAACCCGGTCCCCCATAGCCGATACCGCCGTAGTTGGTGGGATCATTGGTTATCAATGGGCCAACGGTTGACAAATTGGGATCATCATTGATGACCCAACCGTCTTGGCCGGCGACATTGTCACCATTGTTCAGATTGCTGAAGGAGGTTGAATAGACGGCCGAGTGGGCGTTTGCGCACAGTCCAGCTACGGCCAGGAATAGAAAGGCTTTTAATTTCATAAAGGGAGGGGATTGGAAGAAACGAAACAGAGTAGTCAACTCACGGAGCACTGACCAAGTCCTTGGGGGGAGTACCGCCGCCCCCGGTGACGACGCGGCCAGCATGAGCGGGAGTAACGATAGCCATCGAGAATGCAACTAAACTCAGAGTGATGACGACTTTGCGGAGGAGAGTTTTCATACGCGCCGAAGAAGCCAGAAATATGCGGATGTGTCAAACCGAAATCGGCAATTTTTTTTATTTATTTTTTCGATATGGGTAATCGATTGAAGATGAATGGCTTGGGATGATGGTGGAATTGGAGGAAGAAGGTGGGGCGAATTGCGAAAATCGCCCAGTTGGAATCTGCTAAAAATACCTAAAATGCTTCAGAAGCTTGACGGTCGAGGGGAGGCGGGGCAGACTGGCGGCATGCCGAAGGTCCCTCCCCTAGTTCTCGCCCTTACGTTGGTTGTGACGGCGGTATTTTTGTCGCTGCGCAACAAACCAGTGGCACCCGCAGTGCCCGTGCCAGTTGCGGTGGCGACCAAGGTGGCTGAGGCACCGGAGCCGGTGTTGCCTGAAGTGCCTGCGGCGCGGCCAGGAGCGCCTGCCAAGAGCGAAGTGATGGCTAGCAAGGTGGCTGCACGGCGGTGGCCGCAAGCGTCGGGAGACATAGCGGCGGATAAGGGAGCGACTTTTGGGAACTTGGACAACGGGTTGCGCTACGTGATCTATCCAAACAGTGAACCGCCGAAGCGGGTGTCTTTGCGGCTGCATATTGCGGCCGGCTCACTGATGGAGGCGGACGCCCAACGAGGTTTGGCGCATTTCCTTGAACACATGGTTTTCAACGGAAGCAAGCATTACACGGGCAAGGAGTTAGTGCCGGAAATGCAGCGTCGCGGGATTGGCTTTGGTGCCCACGTCAATGCCTTCACATCCTTTGATGAGACCGTGTATATGCTTGATTTGCCCGATCTCGCGGAGGACACGCTGAAACTCGGCTTCACGGTGATGCGCGACTTCGGCGATGGGGCGTTGCTGCAAGCGGCAGAAATCGATCGCGAACGCGGCGTGATCCTGTCGGAGAAGATCAGCCGAGACACGGTGAATGAGCGGCTGATGGAGCAACAATTCAACGCGTTGCTGCCGGGCTCGCTGGTCGCCAAGCGCTTTCCGATCGGCTTGGAGGAGGTGATCAAGACGGCCCCGCGTGAGCGATTTTCGGATTTTTACAATCGCTACTATACGCCGTCGAGGATGACGTTTGTTGTGGTAGGGGATGTGAATCCGGTGGCCATGAGCAAGCAGATTGAAGGGGCGTTCAGCTCGATGGTGAATCCGGCGGAAGCAGGAGGGGAGCCCGATCTGGGGCCGATTCAAGTGCCTGAAGGGCTAGTGACAGAGGTATTTGCGGACAAGGAGGTGAGTGCGACGAATCTATCGCTGACACTGGTGAGGCCGTATCAGAAGAAGCTGGACTCGGTGGCATCGCGCAACTCGGATCTTCCGCTGGATATGGCCAACGCGATGCTGAGCCGGCGATTTGAACGGTTGGCGCAGAAGGAAAATTCGCCGATTGCGGGGGGGAGTGCGGCGAACGAGGAGGCGTTCAAATATGCCGAGATTGGCACGGTTGGAGTGGTGGCGGCGGATGACCGCTGGCAGGAGGCGGTGCCGGTGCTTGAGCAGGAGTTCCGGCGGGCCTTGGAACACGGGTTTACGGCGGCGGAACTGACCGAAGCCAAGGCCAATATTCTCAATGTTTACGAGCAAGCCGTCAAACAACAAGCGACCCGCAAGTCGGAGGGGATTGCCATGGCCTTGGTTAAATCGATCAACAACGATGAAGTATTTTCTACCCCGCAGACCGACCTGGAGATTGTGCGGAAGGGGTTGGATGGGATCGATGCGGCCAAGTGCCATGCCGCACTGCGCAAGTTCTGGGAAGCCCCGGGCATGCACCTGATTCTAACCAACAAGGACAAGCCCGACAACGCCGAGAAGAACCTGGCCGCGCTCTATCAGGAGTCCACAGGTGTGCCGGTTCTTGCCCCAGCGGCGGGCACCAGCCAGAAGTTTGCCTACACCAGCTTTGGCAAACCCGGGGTCGTCAGCAGCCGCAAAGAAGTGGTGGATTTGGGGGTGACCCAATTGGTTTTATCAAACAACATCCGGATCAACCTCAAGCCCACCGATTTTGAAAAAGGCCGCATTCTGATGTTGGCGCGGATTGGATCGGGCCAGCTCAGCGAGCCGGCGGGCAAGCCGATGCTTGAGACGTTTGCAGCGGCGGTGTTTGAGGGCGGCGGGCTGGGCAAGCACTCGGTCGATGAGCTCCAACAAATCCTCGCCGGCAGGAACGTCGGGGCCACCCTCGGCATCGGTGAGGACGCGTTCACCCTCGGCGGCAGCACCACTCCGGCGGATTTTAGCCTGCAAGTGCGGCTGATGTGCGCCTGCCTAACCGATCCTGGCTATCGCAAGGAAGGGCTGTGGCAGTTTCAGAAGGCGATCCCCACGATCTATCAACAACTAAACCACACCCCGGCCGGGCCTGGGCAGCAGTTGCAGGGCTGGCTGCACGGCGGGGATTCGCGCTACATGCCAGCGCCGATGGAGCGGCTAGCGGCCTACACGCTGGACGATGCGAAGAAGTGGCTGACGCCCGAGCTGACCAAGGGGTATCTGGAATTATCGATTGTTGGGGATTTTCAAGTGGAGGCGGTCCTGCCTGAGCTACTGGCGACGTTTGGGGCGCTGGCCAAGCGTGATCGGACGAAGCCGGAGTTGGTGGAGGCGCGGCGATTGGTATTTCCGAATGCGCCTGCGGAAAAATCCTTCACCTATGAATCAAAGATTCCGCAGGCGGTGGCGACGGCCATTTGGAAAACGAAGGGACTGCGCAACAACCAAAAGGACTTCCGGCGCTTCAACATACTTGCTGGGATTTATCAGGAACGCCTGCGCGTCGAAATCCGCCAGAAACTAGGCGCATCCTACAGCCCGGACGCGGTCGCCGCGGGCTCTGAAGCGCTCGACGACTTTGGCTACATCCTCGGCCGAAGCGTTGGCAAGGCAGCCGACGTGCCGCTGCTGCTGCGGACGATGCGCGATCTCGCCGACGAACTCGCGGCCAAGGGGGCGACTGCCGACGAGCTAGACCGCGCCCTCAAACCGACGCTGAGCATGCTCAAACAATCTCTGCGCGACAACAAATACTGGCTCAACACCGCCCTGAGCCAGTGCCAGATCGACCCGAAACGCCTCGATCTTGTGCGCGAACGGGACGCCGACTACGCGTCGATCACGGTGAGGGAAATCAACGCGCTGGCGAAGAAGTATCTAGGCGGGGAAAACGCGCTGCTGATTGGGATCAAGCCGAAGGAGTGAGAGGTTTCGTTCAGAGGCGGCCCATGGACAAGCGGCGGTCCATAGACGCGCCGCTACAAGAAGTCGCCATGGACAAGCGGCGGTCCATAGACGCGCCGCTACAAGAAGTCGCCATGGGCAAGCGGCGGTCATAGACGCGCCGCTACAAGGCGGCGCATGGGCTCAGAACTCAGTGTTTGACCTCAAAAGCGCCACGAGGTCAAGCAAGCTCAAATGTTACCATGCGAGGACTGACCCCATCGGCCGATGGGG
>CAIKHZ010000110.1 GCA_903827375.1 Akkermansiaceae bacterium | reverse complement strand
CCTACCCAAGAACATCCCAGCCGCGGGTCCCGATGTAGTCACGCGGGTGAAGCTTCAAGACCGCCGCAAAACGAGCAAAAAACCCTGATTTTAAAAGGAAAACCGGGATGATTGAGTGTCGGCAAAGTCTGGAAGTTCCGTTTGCATGCGGGCCGAAAGTGATGGCACCGGCCGGATGGGCCACCACGCGGCAGGATGGGTGAGCTGGCAGTTTTGGCCGACGGGAGCGCACAAATTTTCCTGACGAGCGAATCCAGCTTGCCCTTGAGGCGAAGTCGGGGCATTGATGGGGCGCGATGCGAGACCTTACAGCCGAACCGGCATGGCAGGACGAGGATCTGGGGCTGCCGCTCCCGGATTCTCCGCACGCTTGTTCTGTTTGCTTGCCCACGTGGAAGGCCATCGTCGGCTACGAGGAAGGTTTGGACAAGGTCAGGCGGCGGATGCGCACTGGCTATCCCCGGTTTTTCCGCCATTCTGCGGTCGAACGCCTGTTCGCAGCGGCTAAGGCGGAAGTCGCCGGGGAGGGCGAGGAGGTCATCGTGCTGCCCACCCGTGTTGCCGTGCAACGGGCCCATCGCTGGGTCGAGCGACGCAGTGAAACGGCGGTACGCAGCACCAGTTTTCACGGTTTGCAGGCGCTGGTGGTGCCGACCAAGGCGAAGCAAGCGGCCGATGATTATTGGCGGCTCAGCGGTGAAGTGGTGAGCAGTCGCCAAGCCCAGGATTTTTTTGAGGGGAATTTGCGGGAAGGCTCGAAGTCGCACCTGATTGTTCGATCGTTGGCGAAATTCAGTGGTGCGGAGCCGACGGATCAATTTATTTTTGCGAGTGGGATGGCGGCGGTGACGGCGGTGCTGCGGGCGCTTCCCGGGATGCGCGAGGGTAAAAAGACCTTGCAGCTGGAGTTTCCTTACGTCGATTGCCTCAAAGTTCAGGAACTCTTCGGCAATGGCGTCGTCTATTTGTACGAAGCCGCTGGCGAGTCGTTCGATGAGGCGTTGCAGCGCATCCGCCAAGGGGAATTCGCCGGCGTGTTCACTGAGGCTCCTAGCAATCCACTGCTGCGCACCGTGGACTTGCAGCGCGTCGCGGCTGCCTGCGCCGAAAGCGCTACCCCCTTGGTCGTCGATGATTCCGCCGCCGGCCCGCTCAATGTCGAAGCCCTGCGCTTTGCTGATGTGGTCACCAGCAGCCTCACCAAATGGATTTCCGGCGAAGGCGATGTGATGGCCGGCATGGCCACCGTGAGGGCCGATTCACCCGTGGCCAACGCCTTGCGCGAGGCCCTGGCGGCCGATTCGGCGGAATGCGCTCCGTTGTATGTGGCGGACGCGGAAGTGCTTCTATCCAATCTGAGGGGGTACCCGAAGCGCATGGAAAGTGCCAATGCCAACGGGCTGGCGCTGGCCGCCTGGCTGGCCGCCCACCCGGCGGTTGAGCGCGTGTGGCACCCGTCGCTGACCACCTCGGAGCACTATCAAGTCGCGATGCGCAAGGGCGGAGGGTTTGGCGGCCTGCTCTCGTTTGTGCTGAAGGCCGAGAAGAAAACGCCGAAAGTTTACGATGCCTTGCGTTTGAGCAAAGGGCCGAGTTTTGGCACGCCTTTCACGCTGGTATGTCCCTACACCTTGCTTGCGCACTATCGAGAGCTTGAATGGGCGGAGGGCTGCGGCGTACCTGCCAATCTGCTGCGGGTGTCCTGCGGCTCCGAGCCCTTCGAAGTGCTGCAAGCGGCCTTTGAGGAGGCCTTGCTGCAGGCGTGAGGCGTGGCGCAGCATCGCCATTGACGGCAGGGTGGGGGAGATGCATGCTAACCGGGCATGTCCCGCCCCGGCCTCATCCTTAAACTCAGCTGCCACGACCAACCCGGTATCGTCGCCAAAATTGCCAATTACGCCGCAGGCCACCGCGGAAATCTCGTCGAATTCAACCAATTTTCCGACCAGCTCGGCGGCAAATTTTTTGCGCGTTTGGAGATTGAGACAGCGGAGCTCGATGTGGACGTCGAGGATTTTATTGACGGCTTCGGCACGCTGGGGCGCTCTCTGCACGCGGTTTGGCATTTTCGGCGCTTGCCCTATCGGATGCGCACGGCGCTGCTGGTCACCAAGACCGACCATTGTCTCAACGAGATTTTGTGGCGCACCCAACTGGGCGAATTGCCCATTGAAATCACCTGCATCATCGGCAACCGAAGCAACTGTCGGCCGATCGCCGAGCACGCCGGCATTCCGTTTCATGAAATTCAGATGGATGGGCCGCAGCGCGAGCCCGGCTTCGCCCAAATCCGCAGTCTCATAGACACCCACGAGGTCGAGTTGGTGGTGTTGGCGCGTTTCATGCAGATATTGCCAGACGATTTCTGCCGGGATTTTTCGGGTCGAATCATCAATATCCACCACAGTTTTCTACCGGCCTTCATTGGTGCCAATCCGTACCAGCAAGCCTACGAGCGCGGCGTCAAACTCATCGGTGCCACCTGCCACTACGTCACCGCCGAACTGGATGCCGGGCCCATCATCGAGCAGGAAGTCGAGCGGGTGCAGCATTTTCACACTCCCGCCGACCTCGTGCGCCTCGGCCGCAACTGCGAGCGCGTCGCCATCGCCAAAGGCATCCGCTTCCACGTCCATGATCGCACCATCATCGACGGCCACCGAGCCATCGTGTTCCCAGATTGAGACTTTTAGACCTTTAGACTTTTCCGCCCTATGACACCCCACCGATTCTCGCTCCTGCGCCTTGCCTGCTTCAGCCTGGCTGCCTGTGGCGGCGGCTTGCTGCCGATCCATGGCGCGCCCGCCGAACCGATTACCTTTTTTGTCATGTCGGATCCGCAGATCCATCTTGAAAAATGGGGGACGGTCGGCACGGAGCAGACGCTTCAAATGGCGAACGAATTGCCGGGCAAGCCATTTCCTCTGGGTGGCACCGTCGGGGAGCCACGGGCGGTGCTGGTGCTCGGCGATTTGACCGATGACGTCTCCGATGCCCGCCACTGGCAGACGTACAAGCGCTTTTTTGATCCTAACGGCAAAGCGCTGCTGCGTTTTCGCGCCTTCGAAGGTATCGGCAATCACGACCTGTCAACCTTGAGCGCCACCGACTTCACCCCGGTCCAGCGAGAGGTGATCGAACGCCACCAAACCCGCCGCGGCGACGAGACGTTTCATTACGATGCCCAACATTATCATTATTCTTGGGACTGGGGCCCGCTCCACCTCGTCCAACTCAACATTTTCCCCGGCAACGAATCCCGGCGCGTCTATGATCACGACGCCCCATGGAATAATCCCCGCCATAGCCTCGATTTCCTCCGCGACGACCTCAAAAAGTTTGTTGGAGACAGTGGCCGACCTGTGATTCTTGGCTGGCACTATGGCTTGCGCGGCTGGGGGCTGGAGAAATGGTGGACGCCCGCAGATCTGGAGAATCTCAAGGAGGTCATCAGTCCCTACAACGTGGTTCTCATCCTCCACGGCCACGAACATGCCTTCGCCCAATATCAATGGGAGGGATACCCGGTTTTCATGTGCCCTTCGCCCCAGATCGACCGTGACCCGAAAACTCCGGACGTGCCCAGCTCACCCAAGGGATTTCTCGTGGTCCGCTTGCTAGACCATGATCTCCAACTCGCCCACCACGACGCATCCGGCTGGCGCGAAACCTGGTCACATGCCATAAGCCTCGGTAACCCAATGAAATAGTCAGCCGCCGAATCAGGAATGGTGAAAGGTGGTTAGGCTTCCAGCTTGCACATGGAAGACGGGCATCTTGCCTGCAAGGGAAGACAGCGCTTCCAGCCTCTCTGCGCATGAAACGGCAGGCTGGATGCCCGGCGTCCATGACAGGCAAAATGCCTATCCACCTGCTAGATTGACAGCCAGCCCGGCGGGAATCGTGGGAACTTTGTTCAAAAATGTTTGAACAAAGTGTGTTGGTGGGTAAAGTCGGTGCCATGAGGCGCGTGGCCGAGAGCGAGGTGAGGGGAGCGAGTGAGCTAGGCGCACTTGAGAGGCAGGTTGTGGATTTTTTTGTGGACGGGGTGAAGGTGCTGGGATTGCCACGCTCGATGGGGGAAATTTACGGCTTGTTGTTCATTTCGCAGGAGCCGCTGGCCTTGGATGATTTGGCGCAGCGATTGGGCATTAGCAAGGGGTCGGTGAGCCAGGGGTTGCGGGCCTTGAAGGTGCTCGGGGCGGTTCGTGAGGCGGCGGGTGGTGATGAACGGCGCATGTATTTCGAGTCGGCGGTGGACCTCAAGCGGCTGGTCGGCGGTTTTATTCGTGAGCAAATCCGCCCGCATTTGGACAGCGGCAAGGAGAAGATCGGGCGGCTGAAGGAGGCAGTGCGGGTGGAGGATGACGATGCCTGTCGGCGGGAATTTTTGACCGAGCGATTGGGGAGGGTGGAACATTGGATACGCAGCAGCGGGCGGGTGCTCCCGGTTCTGCAACAACTACTTGGAGAATGAACCAGAACGATTTCAACGAAGCGGCGTGGTTTTGTGTGCGGACGCAGACAAAGCGCGAGCACATTGCGGCGGAGCGTCTTCGCGAGATGGAGGGCATTGAGGTGTTTTGCCCGCGGCTGAGGTATCGCAAGGCGACGCGGCGAGGCACGGTGTGGTGGCTGGAGCCGTTGTTTCCGGGCTATTTGCTGGCCAAATTCAATTTATTGGAATTGGAGCGGGCGGTGACGTATTGCCAGGGTGTGCGGGGGTTGGTGCGGTTTGGGCCGGAGATTCCGGCGGTTCCCGACGCCTTTGTAGAAACCCTGCGCAGTGAAATACGCAGCCGCACCACGCCTGATAATGAAATTATGACCTTGGTGCCCTCTGTTCAGTGTGGCGATGAGGTCGAGGTGGCCAGCGGTCCCTTGGCGGGAATGCGAGGAGTGGTGGTGGCCATCGCGCCGGCCGCTGAACGGGTGAAAATCCTGATGGATTTCCTAGGCCAGCCCCAGGCTATCGACATGGACTTGTTTTCCATTTTGCTGCCACGGCGCCCGATCCCTTGATCGGGACGCTTGATAGCGGCGATGGGGACAAATTGTTGTTGTTGAACAGGTGCTGCCAGTGGGTTATTCTGCGGCGAGGGAGGATCGCAAAATGCTGATTGCCCAATCCATTACAGGCTCAAAAGACAGGTTTCCTCCTAGCCCCTGGAGGATCGACCAAGGGCGGTAGCGTTCAGGCTTGAACGGACAGGGGGAAATCAGGCATGCAAGCGGACGCTAACACGGATTTTCTGATCGTTGGCGCAGGATTTGCCGGATGCGTCGTCGCTGAGCGTCTGGCCGCAGCTGGGTGGAAGTGCGTGATCGTGGACCGGCGGGGGCATGTGGGTGGCAATGCCTACGATGAAACGGATGCTGCCGGGGTGTTGGTTCATCGATATGGGCCGCACTATTTTCGGACAAATTCACTGCGGATTGTCCAATACCTGTCGCGCTTTACCGAGTGGCACGCGGTGGCATACACGATCAAGAGCTTTGCGCGGGGGTGCTATTGGAGTTTTCCGATCAACCTGAACACGTTCGAGCAGTATCAGGGACGAGCTTCAAATTCGGATGAATTCGCCGCGTGGCTCGAAACGGCGCGAGTGCGCGGCGGGGAAGCGCGCAACTCGGAAGAGGCCGTCATCTCGCAGGTCGGCCGCGACCTCTACGAACTGTTTTTTGAGGGCTACACGCTCAAGCAATGGCAGCGGCATCCACGCGATTTGGATGCATCCGTCTGCGGACGTATTCCGCTGCGAACCAACCGCGACGAACGCTACTTAACGGAAGATTTTCAAGCGCTGCCGCAGCGCGGATACAGCGCGCTCTTCCGGAACATGCTGGAAGCCGCGGCCGGCGTGGAAGTGCACTTGGGGGTGGAATTTGCAGAAGCACGCCGACGCTGGCGTTGTCGGCACTTGGTGTTCAGCGGCGCGGTTGACGAATTTTTTGACTATCGGTTTGGGTCATTGCCGTACCGCTCGTTGCGGTTTGAGGCGGAATCCTTTACCAGCAGGCAGCTGGAAGCCCGCGCCTCAATTGCGGGCAAACCCGGGTTTTGGCAGCCGGCGATGCAGGTGAATTATCCGGAACTTGCGGTGCCCTACACCCGCATCGTTGAGATCAAGCATGCCACCGGTCAGCAGGTGGAGGCCACGACGATCGTGCGGGAGTTCCCCAAGGAGTGGCAGCGGGGCGAGGAACCTTACTATCCGATTCCTGCACCCGACGCCCAGGCAGCCTACCAGCGCTATGCCCAACTGGCTGCTGCCGAGGAAAATGTCAGCTTCGTGGGACGCCTCGCCACCTACCGCTATTACAACATGGATCAAGTTGTCGGCATGGCCCTCGCCGAGGCCGACAAACTCCTGCGCCGCTACGGCAGCCCACGCCCCCGAGCTTCAGACTAACAGAATCACCGCCCATGCCAGTCCCACTGCTTGACGTCAATGCCCAGAACCATCCGCTAGAGTCGGAGCTAACTGCTGCTTTCACCCGAGTGCTGCGCTCGGGCCGCTTCATTTTGGGGGAGGAGGTGGAGGCGTTTGAAGCGGAGTGTGGGGCGTCCATCGGTGCGGCGCATGCGGTGTCGATGTCATCCGGGACCGATGCGCTGCTGGCGGCGTTTATGGTGCTGGGCATCGGGCCTGGGGACGAGGTGCTGTGCCCGGCGTTCACATTTTTTGCAACGGCCGGATGCATCGCCCGGACAGGGGCGACGCCGGTATTTTGCGACGTCAGCCCGGAGAGTTTCAACATAGACGTCGGCTCAGCGGCGGCCCGTTTGACGGCGCGGACCAAGGCGATTGTGCCGGTGCATCTGTTCGGCCAAGCGGCAGAGATGGATGAGATCGCTGCGTTTGCGGCCCAACACAACCTGCAAGTTATCGAGGACGTGGCCCAATCGATCGGGGCAACGCACCGCTCTCGCGGTTGCGGCACGCTCGGCGGCATGGGCTGCTTTAGCTTTTTTCCGTCGAAGAACCTCGGGGGATTTGGTGATGGCGGGTTGGTGACCACCGACGACGCTGACGTGGCGGAAATGCTGAGGCGGACCCGCAACCACGGGATGCATCCGCGATATTTTCACGCAACGGTGGGGGCGAATTTTCGGATGGATGCCCTCCAATGTGCGTTGCTCCGGGTCAAGCTGCGGCATCTGGGCGCGTACACCGCAGGTCGGGTGGCCAACGCCAGGGATTACTTGGATCGCCTATCAAAGCTGCCGGGCGTGGTGCTGGCGGGCGATGGCAAGGATGGCCGGACCGCGCGTCTTGTGCTGCCGCAGGTCGGCGCGCAGATGGGCCACGTTTGGAACCAATTCACGCTGCGGGTTATAGGCAGCGGTCAACGCGACGCGCTCAAGAACCACCTCTCAGCTTGCGGCATCGGTTGCGAAATTTACTACCCGGTGGCCCTTCACCAACAAGAGTGTTTCCGCCATCTCCAGGCCCACGCCATTCATGCCTGCCCGGTATCCGAATCTCTCACCGGCGAAGTGCTGAGCCTCCCTGTCTATCCGGAACTAACAGCCCCGCAACGCGACGAGGTCATCGCTGCCATCGCTGAGTGGCTGGCACTTCGGTGAGCGGGGTAATTCGTGAATCCATCCATGATGAAAAAACTCTTTGTCGCCGGACACCGCGGAATGGTCGGCTCGGCATTGCTCAGGGAAGCAGCCAAGTGCGGCGGCTTCGATGTTCTAACCGCCACGCGGGAAGCCCTGGACCTGTGCGACCAAGCGGCGGTCTTTGCCTATCTGGCTGAGAAGCGCCCGGATGTGGTTATCATTGCGGCGGCCAAAGTTGGCGGTATTCACGCGAATGCGACCTATCCGGCGGCCTTTATCTATGAGAATTTGACGATCGCCTCCAACCTGGTTGAAGGTTGCCGCCGCGCCGGGGTGGGGCGGGTGCTTTTTCTGGGATCGTCGTGCATCTATCCGAAGCTGGCACCCCAGCCAATGCCCGAGGACTGCCTGCTGAGCGGCCCGCTGGAATCTAGCAACGAAGCCTACGCCATTGCAAAAATTGCCGGGCTGAAACTCTGCCAGCACTATCGGGCCCAATACGGCCTGACCTATCACAGTGCCATGCCCACCAATCTTTACGGTCCGGGCGATAACTACCATCCGGAGAATTCACACGTCATCCCGGCCTTGCTGCGGCGCTTCCATGAGGCAGCCCGGCGTGGCGATGCCTCAGTGACGATTTGGGGCACGGGCACTCCGCGGCGCGAGTTTTTGCACGTCGATGATTTGGCCAAGGCCTGCTTTCATTTGCTGGCACTGGACAACCCGCCGGACTGGGTGAACGTGGGCGTCGGTTTGGATCTAACGATTCTTGAGCTGGCGGCGCTGGTGGCCCGGACGACCGGCTTTGGCGGGGCGATCTTGACGGATCCTGGCAAGCCGGATGGCACGCCGCGCAAGCTGCTCGACGTGGCGCGAATCCAAGCCACCGGTTGGGGCCCGGAAGTTTCGCTAGAGGCGGGATTGGTGGCCGCCTACGACGATTTCAAAGCGTCCATCGCCAGCGGTGACGCGCGGCTTTGAGAAACTAACACCAGTGAATATGAAACGCGCACTCATTACCGGCATCACCGGACAAGACGGATCTTATCTAGCGGAATTTTTGCTGGAAAAAGGCTACGAGGTGCATGGCATCAAGCGCCGTGCCTCACTTTTCAACACGCAGCGGGTGGACCACATCTACGAGGACCCGCATGTGGAGAACTCTCGGTTCCGCCTGCACTACGGTGATTTGACGGACAGCTCGAATCTCACCCGGATCATCAGCGAGGTGAAGCCGGACGAGGTGTACAATCTCGGCGCGCAATCCCATGTGGCGGTGTCCTTCGAGGCACCGGAATACACGGCGGACGTCGATGCGATGGGCACCTTGCGCTTGCTAGAGGCGATCCGGTTTTTGGGGCTCGAGAAGCAGACCCGTTTCTATCAGGCATCGACATCCGAGTTATATGGATTGGTGCAGGAGACGCCGCAGAAGGAGACCACGCCATTTTACCCGCGCTCGCCGTATGCAGTGGCCAAGATGTATGCATATTGGATCACGGTGAACTACCGGGAGGCCTACGGAATGTATGCCTGCAACGGGATTTTGTTCAATCATGAGTCGCCGCGGCGTGGCGAGACGTTTGTCACGCGCAAGATCACCCGAGCCTTTGCCAACATCGCTCACGGCATTGAGAGTTGCTTGTTTTTGGGCAACATGGATTCGTTGCGCGACTGGGGCCACGCCAAGGATTACGTTAGGATGCAATGGATGATGCTGCAACAGGAGGAGGCGGAGGACTTTGTGATCGCCACCGGGCGGCAGATATCAGTTCGGGAATTCGTGCGCATGGCGGCGCGGCAAGCGGGCATGGAGTTGGTGTTTTCCGGCAGCGGGGCTGCGGAGATTGGAACCGTTGGCGCGGTGGACGGGCTCATCGCTCCGGGCGTGAAGGTCGGCTCGGTGGTTGTCAAAATTGATCCGCGTTACTACCGCCCGGCGGAAGTTGAGACGTTGTTAGGTGATGCGAGCAAGGCTCGACAGAGGTTGGGCTGGACCCCGGAAATCACCGTCGAGCAGATGTGTGCCGAGATGGTGGCCTCAGACCTTGAGGAGGCCAAACGCCACGCCTTGCTCCAATCCTACGGCCATCACGTCGCCGTCGCCAAAGAGTAGGCGGCAGGCACGCAGCCACGTGGCGTGGCTGCGGCGTCCCGCGGCAGGCCGTGACAGCGTGCCTCCGGCCGCTGCGCCCATGCAAAGCGAATTCAGCGCGCGCCCAGCCCGGCGCATTCTCCAATCATGGTCAGCCACTTTGCACGCGCTGCGGGACGCAGCACGCACGGCCTGCGGCCGGAGGCACACAGCCACGTGGCGTGGTCGGAAGGCAGCCACTCTGGCGTCGTCACTTTTCAAGCGGCCCGAGGCACGCAGCCACTTTGCACGCGCTGCGCCCATGCAGAAGTGAATTCAGTGCAAGGCATATTCAGATTCAAGAAATCCCGGCAATTTTGGCAAAACGGTATATCGATCATTGCCATATCACTTCCATCAATAATCATTCTCTAACATGAAAAAAGTATTTGTATCCGGGTGCTACGACATCCTCCACGCTGGCCACCTGCAATTTTTTGAGGAGGCTCGGGCGCTCGGGGACTATCTGATAGTTTCGTTTGCCTCGGCGGAGGTGCTGTGGCACCACAAGCGGCGAAAACCCTCAATTCCCGATGATCACAAGCGCGCCTTGCTGCAAGGTCTTCGCATGATCGATGAGGTGGTGGTCACTCAGGGGCAAAAGGAAGGGCTCGACTTCGAGGAGGATTTTTTGCGCATCCGGCCGGATTTCCTCATCGTGACCGAGGACGACAAGTACGGTGATGTGAAGCGCGAGTTGTGTGAGCGGGTTGGCGCGCAATACTCGGTGTTGCCGAAGACGCCGCCGCGTTTTGAACCGGTGTCAACCAGCTCGATTGTGCGCTGGGTGCAGGCACCCACCGAGGCACCGTTGCGGGTGGATTTTGCTGGCGGTTGGCTGGATGTGCCGCGATTTTCCCAGCCAGGTGAGTATATCGTCAATTGCGCCATTTCGCCCCTCGTATCGCTGCGCGAGTGGCCGTACGAAAAGCAGGCCGGTCTGGGTGGTAGCGGGGCGTGGGCGCTGCTCAACGGTCGCGACGGGGTGGATTCAGAGATCGATCTGGGCGTGGGTTGGCAGGATCCGGCAGTCATCCGCGAAACCGGTTTGTGCGTTTGGCGCTCGGGCCAGACACCAATTTTGGACTTCAAGCGCAACGGGGATTTTCTAACGGGTTGCATGGGCGTGCTGTGGACCGGCAAAAGTCACGACACGCCAGGCGTTGCCAATCATCCGCGGGATTACCGGCGCATCGCCGAGTCTGCTAGAGTCGCCCGTGATGGGGCGCTCCACGCTGATTTGGCGCGTCTGGCGGAAGGCATTTCGCTCTATCATCAAACGCAGCTGGCGGAGGGGATGGACTCGTTGCCTGAGATTGCCGGGGCGCAGGCTCACAAATATTGCGGTGGCGGCTACGGCGGGTATGCGCTCTATCTGTTTGAGAACCCCCAGCAACGGGAGCAGGCTCTTGCCGCCAATCCCGCACTGAGGGCCGTGGAACCCTTCTGCAGGGTGTGAAGAAGCTGAACCGGATTGATTGACGACTTCGGCTGAGCTCACGCCGAAGTCGTTCGACTGAGCTCACGCCGAAGTCCTCTTCACCTCACGCCAGGTTTGAGGCTCCACCTAGCTAACGATTGAGTGACGGCCTGCTCCATACTCGCCCAGAGTTAGGGGTTTGAGTCTTGGCTCTGAGGCAAAGCATCTATCTATCTTGAAACGCATTTCCGTCATTGGCTTGCCGATTGCCGCGACCGATTATTCGGGGGCGGTGACATGGGTGTTTGATCGGGCGCGGGCCGGGTCGGGGGTTTATGCGGTGGAGGCGGCCAATACTCATGTGGCGGCGTTGGCCCGCAGCGACCGTGCCTTTGGCGAGGCCATGGAGCGCTTTGATCTGATCTGTCCCGATGGGATGCCGTTGGTGTGGGCGGTGAATTCAAAGTTGCCTGGAGATGAAAAACTAACGGATCGGGTGTACGGTCCCACGTTGATGCTTGAGGCCCTCAAGGCAAGCGCCGGAGCGGGGGATTTGCGTCATTTTTTGTTAGGTGGAAAATCAGCCACGCTCGCCAAGCTCTCGGATGAATTTGCGTTGCGTTTTCCCGGCACAGTCATTGCGGGGATGCATGCGCCGCCGTTTGGCGAATGGCCGCCGGACGAGTTTGGGCGCATTTGTGAAAAGATCCGGGAGTCTGGAGCCAACCTGGTTTGGGTGGGGCTTGGATGCCCGCGCCAAGAGCATTGGATTGCCGCGCACAAGGACCGCTTGCCTCCCGGGGTTTATTTTGGGATAGGGGCGGCGTTTGCGTTTCACGCCGGGGAGGTGCGCCAAGCCCCTGCTGCCATTCAACGGCTCGGAATGGAATGGCTCTACCGGCTGTGCATGGAGCCGCGGCGCCTGTTCCGGCGCTACCTCGTTTACAATTCCTTGTTTATTTTTCATATGCTGCGTGATAGCCTCCGAAGGTAGGATTATCGCTCTAACCAGAAATTTTCTCATGCACATTCATCCCGAATTCCACCGTTTTCTCAGCCGCCACGACAAACAGGTTCTGCTTCGCCAGCGAGGACTCGTAGTTTGGCTCTGCGGCCTTTCGGGATCCGGCAAGTCCACCATTGCCAACGCCGCCGAGCGTGTTTTGTACCAGCAGGGCCGGGTGAGTGTCATCCTGGATGGAGACAACTTGCGCAGTGGCTTGAACGCCGATCTGGGGTTCACTGACGAGGATCGCCTCGAAAACGTCCGGCGGATCGCGGAAGTGGCGAAGGTTTTTGTTTCCCAGGGGATCATCACCTTCGTCTCGGCCATCACTCCGCGCGGCGAACTTCGCGACTTGGTCCGCGGGCTTCTCGGCGAAGATCTGTTCGAGGTCTATGTCGAGGCCAGCTACGAAACTTGTGAGCAACGCGACGTCAAAGGCCTCTACGCGAAGGCCGCCCGCGGGGAGATTGCCCATTTCACCGGCAAGGATGGCTCGTTTGAACCCCCGCAGGATTCCGCGCTCGTCCTCAATACCGAAAATTCCTCGGTCGAGGACGCCGCTTTTGAGCTGCTTGAGGCTATCAGTGATCGGATTTGCCCAGACGATTCTTTGTAACTCATTGATAATAAGGATACAATACAAAAGTACCCTGCAAACTAATTATTCATTGACTCCAAGTGGATT
>CAIKHZ010000109.1 GCA_903827375.1 Akkermansiaceae bacterium | reverse complement strand
GTTCAACCCGGCTCGCGTTTCAGGGAATCCAACTTGCTCCACACATTGCCTCTTTTGAGGTCGAACACTGAGTTCTGAACCTGTTCTATGAGGGTGCGGAAAATTGAGGATCTTGTTTTGCAAAGCGAGTTCTCGCCGAGCTGGGGCTCGGCGTTCCCGGGGCATGTTTCTCGGGAGGTCAAGTACTGGGTTTTGAAGCGGGTCCGGAGGCCGGCGCTGTGATTGGATATCACGGGGATTTTCGTGAGAGCCAAGCGATCGCACTGATTGAGCAGGCGCTGCATGCGAAAAGCAGGGGGCCGCCGAAGTGAACGAGCGCCACATAGCCGAAGGAAACCCCGGTATCGCACGAAGGGTCAACGGTCTCGCACAGCCGTTGCTGGCGGATCACCAACCCCGCGTAAATGAGCCAAGAAATGACCGTCACGACCAGTAAGCCCAGTTGTAAACGCTTGCGAGTTAGACGATGGATCATGACTTGCCGGGGCGTTATTCCGCTGCCTCGCGGAGTTTTTTGCCGTCGCGGATGGCTTCCCGGTTGGAGAGTTCGATTTGCTGGCGCTGGCGATAGAAGTCTTCGCGCTGGCGGTCTTTGGAACAAGGCGTGAAATCCAAAGTGTCGCCTCGAGGCTTTTTGGTTAGGGCGTCGTGACCGCTTTGCAGGAGGGCTAGGGCCTCGGTGTATTGCGGGGAATTCTTATCGAGCTTGGCAAGGGCAGGGGAGAGTTCCGGGCGGTCGAAGCTGAGCCATGGGCCGGTGCTCGTGGCGAAGTTGTCCTGAGCGCAGGGGGCACCGGTCAGGGCGCTGAGGCGGGAGAGTTGTTCACCGGTTAGGGGTGAACGGCCGGCGGGGTTGTCCGGATAGGCGCTATCGTATGTTGGGTAGTAAGGGGCGTTGATGTCGATCCAAGTGACGATGCGGTCGAAGCTTTCCTTGTCGAGGGTGAGTTTGTCGAGGCCCGGGCCCTTGCCAGTGGGGTGGCCTTCGCGGATGACTTTGACGAGGGGACTGGGATGGGCGCCCCAAGCGTAGGGCTGTTGGATGCCGGCGGGACCGGCACCGATGGGCTTGATCGCATGCTTGCGCCACATCTCGGTGTAGGCAGCATTGAAAAATGGATCGCGGTCGCCAGCGAGCAGAAGTTTTTGGCCGGCTGGTTTACCGAAGTCATGGCACTTCACACAATACTTATCTAACACCGGTTGTACTTCGGCCATGAAACTGAACGAACGCAGCGGCCCGTACCAAGGTGTCAGTGTGCTCGGCTCTCGGCGCAGCGCCAGCGGCACGACCAGTGATGGCGGCGGCGCTGCGAGCCGGTTGTCGTGGCAACCGACGCAGCCGGTTTGTTCGCCGGGCTGGACGACGGTGCCACTGCGCATCGACTGGATCATCATGTCGTTTTCATCGAGCAGCTGGAAAAACACGAAGGTATTGGCGGGCACTGAGAAATAGGCGCTGCCGTCTTCTTCCACCGGCACAGTGCCGAGGATGCGTTTGGCGGTGAAGTCGTGCCAGTTCATGCCGGGAGCCTGGAACCCCTGGCCATACCATTTGCCATCGGTCCATGCGCGTTTTTCGGGTGATTCGACGACGCGGAGTTTTTTGACGGCACCGCGCTTGACGCCCTGCATGTGGGTCCCCTGATAGACGTCGCTCACGTACATCAGGCCGCTGGCGTTGGTGAAATTGCGGCGTTGTGGGGAGACCGGTGGGCGGGGCGTTGGGGCGAGAGGCATGGCGCCGAAGCAGCCCGGGGCTTCGGCGTGGACGCGTATCTCGTTGCCGAACACGTCGAGCAGATAGATGCCCATCTGGTGTTGCGGATCACTGCGGGAGCAGAGGAAATACTTGCTGCTCAACGGCCACGGATCCTCATACTTGGGGTTGACGCTGCCGAGGCGGTCGCAATCGAAGTTATCACTATCGCGGAGCGTGGCACGCACACCTGCCGGCCAGGTGCGGAGGATCGACGCGTTGCGGTCGGTGTCCAGGCTGGGGTCGATGATGGCTAGCGCTCCCCACATGTTCTGGTGATGGGTGCTGAGGATGCACAGAAGTTGCCAGGTGTCCGGGATGAGCCGCGGGTAATACACGGCAGCGGGATCGGCTTTGTTGTTGCCCCACAAAATCGACTGCTGGGTGCCATCCGGGTTGACGGTCCAGAAGCCGTGGGCGTCGCCAAAGTTGCGGTCCACGTATTCCCAGCGCTTGTACACGATGCGGCCGTCTGGCATCAGCCCGGCCTGGTTTTCGAAGAGTGTGCTTTTGGTGATTTGAAGGATGTTAGATCCATCGCCATCCATGCGGAAGAGGTTGGCTCCGATGTCCTGGCTGCACATATTGAACTTCGGCTCGCGGGTGGAGGAAAACACGATCCCACCGTCCGGCAGATAGATGGGATCAAAGTCACTGACGCCCGCCGCAAAGGTGAGTTGCTTGAGCTCGCTGCCATCGGCATGAATCTCGTAGATGTGGAAATTTTCCTTCGCGTGTCGGCGCATGGCAAAGAGGATTTTCTTGGCGTCGAAGTGGACGCAGGGGCTGCGCACGGTGCCTAACGGGGTATCGACCAGAGTGCGGGTGGTGCCGGTGGTGGTGTCCAGGAGTTTGAGAGCGCCGCCGGGAGTGAACTTGCCCTCGGTGGCCTCGCCGACTTGGAAGAGGGTGTCGATGGCATGATAGATGGCTACATATTGGGGTCTTGCGACGAACACCAGGGGTTGGGAGCGGAGCAGTGGATTGGCTAACAGAGCCCGCTGCTGCAGGTCGGCGAGCTTGGCGGCTACATCGGCCTGATCCGCTGAGGCGTCATCGGCGGCTTGTTGGAGGGCGTCGAGTTCCTTGATGAATTGGGCACCATCGGGGTAGCGCTCGGCGAAGGTGGCATTGAGGTCTTCGACGGCGGAGCGCAGGGCGTCGATAGATACCGGGCAGGCCGATCCCGGTTGGGGTGTTAGGACCCGCTTGCGCTTGGCGAAGTGGGTGGCGCTGGCCTCGGGGTCGATGTGGCCGCTGGCGGTCACATCATCGAGAGTGACGTGTCCCCAGCTGCCGGCGTTGCCGTCGAAGACCCGCAGAAACACTGGCTTGGCGATGCACTGCGGGAGGTTCCATTGCACCCGCTCCATGACTTCGGAATTTTTGCCGCGGGCCTGCACCAGTTCCTTGCCGTCGAGTGTGCACAGAGCCACATAAGTGTCTGGATGCGAGCCGCCGCCGATGAGGAAGGAAACATCCGGAGCATCCAACAGGAATACCGGCGACTCGATGACACCGCGCTGGGTGTCTGCGGATGAATCGTTAGGACCTTCGACGGTGGATAGATGGAACTTGCCTTGGCGCGAGGCATAGGCCCCTTTGTTATGATATTCCGGTCGGTCGGTGACGACCCGGACAAACGAACCTTCGACGACTTTCCAGCCTTGGAGATCGCCGGTTTCAAAATCAAAGTGCAGAGGAGCGGCAGTGGCCAGGCTGAGAGAGCCGAGCAGGATGGCTGCACCTGTGGTCCGATGGAGGCGTCGAAGGTTCATGGTTTTTTTTGTGAGTGGATGGGCAAATACCTTGGCTGGACGTGGCTGGCGGCAGGGTGCGACCGTGAGTCCTTGAAAGGCCGGAGATGGTTCTGTTAGGTCAAGTTCTCCATCTTGAGTATTGAGGTCTTGTGTCTGAGGCGCGGCCTCGTTAGCCATTGAGTTTGGCGAAGGCTTTTGGCAGAAACAGACCGTCCTTGCGGATGAGTTTGCCATCGAAGCGGATCTCGCCGCCGCCGTAGTCCTTGCGCTGGATGTTGACAATATCCCAGTGGATTTGCGAGCGGTTGCCGTTGTCGGCGTCCTCGTAGGCTTGGCCCGGAGTGAAGTGGAACGAACCGGCGATCTTTTCGTCAAACAGGATATCGCGCATCGGTTCGAGAATCAGCGGGTGGACGCCCAAGGCGAATTCGCCGATGTAGCGTGCGCCTTCGTCGGTATCGAGGATTTTGTTCAGTTCCTTGGTTTTGGCTCCAGCCTCGGCCTTGATCACCTTGCCTTGTGAAAACTCGAGGCGGATGCCGTCAAACCCGATGCCCTGATAGATGGTTGGCGCGTTATAGGTGATGAAACCTTCCACTGAATTGCGCACTGGAGAGGTGAACACTTCGCCATCGGGCACATTGTAGCAGCCGGCACTGATGAGGGTGGGGATGTCCTTGATGGAAAAGCGCAGGTCGGTGCCCGGTCCGGTGATTTCAACCCGGTCGGTCTTGTCCATGAGTTTTTTCAGGGCGTTCATGGCCGGGACCAGTGCCTTGTAGTCGAGCAGGCAGACTTTGAAATAGAAATCTTCGAACGCTTCGGTGCTCATGCCAGCTTGCTGGGCCATCGACGGGCTCGGCCAACGCAACACGCTCCACTTGGTTTTTTTCACCCGGTAATCTTGCACCGGCCGCAGATGCTTCATGGCCAGTTGCATGCGCTCGACGGGCACGTCCGAGGTTTCGGCAATATTGTTGCCGCCGCGGATGGCAATGTAGGCGTCCATGTCTTGCATTTCCGCCAGCAGGTGCTTGCTCATCACTGAGTATTGCCCGTCCTGCGCGCCTTTGAGCAACTCGCGGGTCAGCCGTGCCTGATAGACCCGGACAAATGGCAGCGCTCCCTTGGCCCGCACTTCGCGGATGAGCGCCAATCCGATGGAATCGGGAACATCAAATAAGTCGATGAGGACTTTTTCGTCTTTTTTGAGTGAGGTGGAATAGCGGACCAATTGACGGGCCAGCGCGTCGATGCGAGTGTCGTGCATGAGCCAAGGCTAGCGACGGACCCGCCCGCTTCCAAGCGCGATCTTCACAAATTGCGCGGGCAGTCGTTAAAATGGCGTGTCCTCGCCCCACGGGTCGGGGCTGCTGACGTTCCATTCCTCGACGAGTTCGGGCGGGAAGTCACTGAGGAAACGCGACGGGTAGCAGCTCGAATCCCCGGTGTAGGACTTGGGATTGGTCTGTGGATAGGTGAGGTACAGGTGGTCTTTGGCGCGGGTGATGGCAACGTAAAACAGCCGCCGCTCCTCTTCTAACAGTGGATGGTTGCCGGATTCAACGATCCGGCCATTGGGAAATTGCCCGTCCACCAGCCAGATCACAAACACCACCTGCCATTCCAAGCCCTTCGCCTGATGGATCGACGAAAGCGTCACCTTGTCCTCGTTGGCAGCATTGTCGGCAGCACCCGGTCCGCCATCGACAGAGCCCATCAATGACAATTGAGAGAGGAATTCGACGATGTCCTCGAATTTTTCGCTGTAGCGTGAGAGTTGGTCCAAGTCACTGTGGCGGCTCTCGAAGTTTTCGAAGCTGGCTTCCAAATAATCCTTATAGACGCCCTCCATCACGCTGTAAATCATCGCCGCAGGCTTGGCTGGAAATCCATTGGGCGCGATCTCGTCGAGTGTAAAACACAGTTGCTGCCAAGCCTTGAGCCCTTTCTTAGGCACCTTCTTGAAGGTTAGCATAACCTCGGAAAATTTGATGGGCAGTTCGTCGCGGGCGGCCCAGCCGGTGTTGAGCCATTCGCGCCAGAGTTTTTCGGCGGCGACGGGTCCGCAACCCGGCAGCATCATCACCAGACGCAGGAAACTTTCCTCGTCGCGGCGGTTGGCCACGAAGCGAAGAAACGCCGACACATCCTTGATATGGGCTTGCTCGAAGAAACGCAGACCGCTGGTTAGAATAAACGGGATTTGCCGAACCGTTAGTTCCATTTGGAGTTCCAGGCTGTGGAAATGCGCGCGGTAAAGCACCGCCATCTCGGCCAGCGGCACCCCCGCATCGTGCATTTCAAGCATCCTCTGGACCACAAACGACGCCTGCGCCCGTGGCTCGGTTAGCGCTACCAACGCCGGCCTCACCCCGCCGGCCTCGCGGGCCGATCGCAGGTCCTTTTCAAAGCGGCCCTGGTTGGCGCGGATCGATGCATTTGATAGATCCAGCAACTCCGGCACGCTGCGGTAGTTCGTGTCAATCGTGAACACCTGCGCCCCGGCGTAGTGCTTGGGAAACCCCAAAATGTGGGCCATATCGGCGCCACGCCATGAATAGATCGACTGTGCGTCGTCGCCGACGGCCATTAGGCTGTTAGACTCGCCAGCTAGCAGGTCGATCAAGCGGCCCTGCACCCGGTTGGTGTCTTGATACTCATCGACGAGGATGTGGCGGAAGCGTTTTTGATAGATATCGAGCACCTCCGGCCTATCTTCGAACAGGCGCACAGTGAGCACCAGCAGGTCATCGAAGTCCATCGCGTTAGAGGCGCGCTTTTTTTCGATATAGCCGAGGCGGACTTGTTCGATTTGGTCGATCCAATCGTAAAACTGATCATAGCTATTGGCGATGATTTGCTCGAGGCTGGTGCCGGAATTTTCGATCAGGCTGAAGATGGAGGCGAGGACGTCGGCTTTGGGGAAGCGGCGTTCTTTGGTATGGATTGCACAGGCTGCGACCACCTTAGAGATCATTGATTTTTGGTCGTCGCGGTCGAGGATAGAAAATGAACGGGTGAAGCCGAGGAGTTCGGAGTGGCGGCGGAGGATGCGGCTGCCGACGGAGTGGAAGGTGCCGGCCCACAGGTCCGAGGTATCGCGGGCAATGAGCTCTCGGACCCGGCCGACCATCTCTCTCGCCGCTTTGTTGGTGAACGTCAGCAACAGGATTTGCCACGGCTCCACCGCGTGATCCAGCAGCCAAGCGACGCGGTACGTGAGCGTGCGGGTTTTGCCCGAGCCGGCCCCTGCGATGACCAGTGCCTTGCCCGGCGGCGAGGCCACAGCCGCGTACTGCTCGGCATTGAGCGCGGCAGCGTAGTCGATGCCGGAGGTGGCAAGCGGGCGGTGAAGGGTGTAGGAGCGGGCCATGGCGGAAAACAGGCGGACACATCAACGACACGAACGATGCCACAAGGCAATTGCAAACCCCCGCCGATACCAAATCCGAAGGATCTTGGAGCCCCTGAAAAGCCAAAGTTGCTGGGGTTGGGTCAAGTTTTCCGGAACCGGCTGGATTGACGGGCAACTCGGCAATTTTCACGTTTGAGCCGGGTTGAGCTTGCCCAGGGCTGCGTCAGGGGATAGGGAGACGCATCAAACGTCGTTCTTTCAGCTTTCTTCTCGCCAGGCGGTATCTCAATCCCCGCCGCGCCATGCTGTCGTCTTTTACCCTCATCTCGCTGATCGGGGTGATGCTGGGCGTGCTCGTTCTTGTCGTCGTGATGGCGGTCTATGCTGGATTGGAGCGCGATGTGAAGGGCCGCTTGCTGGGGTTTACTCCGCACATTTTGCTGCGCTTCCAACCCGGCGGCATGGGCGAGGGGAGCCCGATGGGCGATTGGCGCAAGGCGGCGGCCATGGCCAAGGCACTGCCCCACGTGCAGGCGGCCGCCCCGTACATCGCGGACAATGTGATCGTGGACGTCGGGTCGCGTCAGCGTCCTGTGCTTTTTCATGGCATCGATACCACGGATCCGGCGCAGGTGGCTGGTCTGACGAAAATGCTGGACCTTGCAAAGTATCCCTCATCCAGCGCCGATTTGGGGATTGACGACCGGGTGATCGTCTCCTCGCTTCTGGCTGAGCAATTTGGCCTCAGTGTTGGCGACAAATTGCGCCTCTACTCGACACGCAATTTTGAGGAGGTCATGCGAGCTTACAAGGCGACGGAAAACCCACCGGTGCGCGACGCCTATGCCGGGATCTGGAAAAAGGCCACCATCACGCTGGCGGGGGCGTGGCACCCGGAGAAGGACGGATTTTCGGTACCGCCCAAGGTGTTGGAGGGTGAGATCTATGGGCCGTTGTACCGGATATTTTCGGATAACATTCGCAAGCCCGAGCAGGAATTGCTCAACGAGATCCTTCTGGCCATGGATCCAGCCCTCAATAACCCGTCCTATCATTTCAGTGCCGATGCCAAAGCTGGCATCGAGGAATCCATTGAGCGCCTCAATACGAGCGACGCTGAAAAAATGGACGGCGACATCCTCAAGGGGCTAAAATCCATCGTGCTGCCCAAAGAGGCCGAAGTCAGCGGCGTCTATCAAGCGTCGCAAATGGCCGTCACGCCCGATTTGTTCATGCCGTTGCAGCTGGCCCAAAGCCTGGCCGGCCTGGAGGACGGGGTGCAGGGGATAGCGCTGCGCCTCGACGACCCGTATCGGGCCGAACCCGTGGCCGCCGCCGCACGTGTGACGCTTGGCCCGGATTGGTCGCTGCTCACCTGGGGCGAGCAATACCAAGCGTTCTCCACGCTGATCAACCAGCAGCGGGTCATGATGTACTTCGCACTTTCATTCATTGTGTTGGTTTCGGCCTTCTCAATGATGGCCGTCATGTTCACCGTCACCATCCAAAAACGCCGCGAAATCGGTGTGATGAAGGCGCTGGGTGCCGCCCCTGGGCAAATCGTGCGGGTCTTCCTCTATCAGGGGATGATTCTCGGCGTGCTGGGCGCGGTTCTGGGTGTGGCGCTCGGCCGGGTTGTTATTTTGTTTCGCGGGGAAATCCAGCTGGCGTTCCGGGCCCTGGGTTTCGATCCCTTTTCAGCCTCGTTCACTGGCTTTACCCAGCTTCCTGCATATAACAATCCGCTAGAGCAAGCGGTCATCGCGGTGATGGCCTTTATTCTGTGTTCGCTGGCGGCTTTGGTGCCGGCATTCTTTGCAGCTCGTTCTGATGCCGCCAAATCCCTCCGCAACCTCTGAATCATGGACATTTGGATCATCCGCAACGGCGAAAAAGTCGGCCCCATCCATGACTACGAGGCCCGTCGTAGAATCCTGTCCGGCGAACTGGCCTGCGATACCCATGGGTGGCACGAGGGATTGGACACATGGCGACCGCTGTCCGAGATGGGTATCTTCAAGGACGACTGCGACGGTCTCCAATTCATCGACCTGAACGCCGAGCACACCCCCGGTGACGAGGAATCGGAGATCTTAGATGCGGTGAAAGCCTCGCCACCTCCGCTGCCCTCCTCCCTGGCACTGGGGCGGCGGTTCTGGGCTCGCTCGTTCGATATCCAGGTCTATATCGCCGTTTGGTGGCTGTGCATGTGGGTCACCGGCCGCAATATTGATGCCGTGTTCAGCAACCTCTGGATCATGGTCGTACAACTCGTGCCATGGTTTATCTTGGAGTCCATCCTCATCCATCACTTCGGCACCACGCCGGGCAAGTGGTTGTTAGGACTGCATGTGGCCAATACCAATGGCACGCCTCTCAATCTGGCAGCTGCCACTCTGCGTTCGTTCCGGGTTTTATTTGGAGGGATTGGTTTTGGCTGGGGCTTGCTCGCTTTATTTTGTCAGACGCTGAGTTATTTCACGGCCAAACGGCTAGGCAGCGCCCTGTGGGATAAGGCCGGCGGACATCGGGTGCTGGCCCAGCCACTGGTCGCCTGGCGCGTGACGATCATGGCCTGTGTGTTCTTCGCCGCCCTGCAATTGCAGATGGCCGTCATCGGCCCATCCATCTACAAATATGCGGCAGAGAAGTTCCCCTTCCTGAAGGAGAAATTGGAAAAAGACCAGCCCTGGCACCTGCCTCCGCGTTAGTCTCAGAAAACTGGGTGTGCCTAGCCGGTGGGGTGCGGGATGAGATTCCTCAACAAAGCACGGGTGCAGCTTCGCTTTTGTCAGGACATGGACTGCGCAGCCAGTGGGCTCGCTGCCATCATCCCCCACCGATTTACATCAGCAACCCCTCCAATCTATGAAATCAGCCACCCGTCGCCTCACCGCCTTGTTGTCCCTTTCAATGCTCGCCACATGGTCGGCGATGGCCCAGCAGCAGCCCGCCATGCCAACCGGGCCGCAAAGTGGCAGTCCGCAGTCGGCGGCAGGTGCTGAGAGCAAGTCACCCGGGATGCTCGGGGTCGAGGTCGAACGCATCAGCGAGGAACTTCGCTATCAGCTTCCGCTCATCAAGCCGGGGGCCGGCCTGATCGTTCGTGGGCTCGTGTCGGGTGGTCCTGCAGCCCTGGCCCAGATCAGTAAACTGGACATTTTGCTGCAGTGGAACGACCAATTATTGGTGCATCCCGCGCAATTGCAGGTGCTTGCCCAAAGTGCCACGGCGGGAGACCAAGTGGACCTGGCTTACCTGCACCACGGCGTGCTCACCCATGCTCAAGTCACACTTGCCGCGTCATCCGCAGCCCACGCCAAGCCCGGTAGCCATCGCCAACCGGCCGGTGGTGCGCCTCTCGCTGAATTGGGCGCATTGTTAGGCAGTGATGCCGTTCGCCAGGCCGCCGACGCCTTGGCTCACTCGGGCATTGATGCCAATGCAGTGGCCAATATGCTCAATGGGGCGGGCCTCGGCAAACTCGATCCGGCCAAGCTGGATCCCGCCGCCTTGCTCGGTGGAAAAATTGCCATAGTGGCCCCGGACGGCAGCCGCCACGAAATCAATTTGGGCGATCTGATGAAATCCAACGGCAATATGGGTGAGTTGCTGAAGGGATTGGATCTCGGGAAATCCGATCCTGCGGCCATGCTCGCCAGCAAGATCTTTTTGATCGGGCCAGATGGTCGCCAAACGGAAATTGATCTGGCTGAAATCCTCAAATCCGCCGGTGCCATCGGTGGTTTGCTCAAGGGGTTCGGTCAGCCCCCGGGGCATTGAGTTCCTGAACGGGAGACGTGCCAGGCTGATTGATGATTGACGATTGATGATTGATGATGTGCGCTTGATTGGGGCAGGGCGCACTTTCAAGCTCACTTCAAAAAATCAGCAATCAGCGGGATCGGTGTGGAAAACTTCTCGGGAAAATTCAATCCTAGCAGGCTGCTAGTGAGGTCACAGATAGGCTGTGGGAACGCCGGTGGCCAAGGGTAGGGCAAACCCAAAATCGTCGTCCGTGGCAGAAAAATGCGGCATGAGGCGCAAATAAAGCTTCAATGGGGTCAGTCCTCGCACGGTAACATTTGAGCTTGCTCGACCCCGTGGTGCTTTTGAGGTCGAACACTGAGTTCTGAATGAACGTGCCGCTTCGACAAGGGGCAACTCAAGCTCATCGGCGGTCACAGACCGCCTCTATCAAGAGGCCTCTGAGGTTTGGCTCACCTGCGACTTGTGCGCCGCCAAAATTTATCCGAGGTTAGCACGGCCGCCTCATACAGCCGACACTTACGGAGGCGTGATGGGTGATCCTTGGAAAAAAAGAAGTTTTTTTACTTTTGAATGGAAAAATAGTGGATGGGATGCCGTATGGTTGATTGCCTCTGGCCTGAGGATCCCCAAAAAACTGACATGACCAAGCAAGGCACTCATCGATCCTCGGGGTGGCTGTGGCAGATCCACTTGCTGCTGGCCGTATGGCTGTGGCTTCCGAGCATTTGTTCGATCGCCGGAGACCTGGCGTTGGCTCCAGAAGGGGTGGAATTGTTTGAGAGAAAGATCCGCCCGCTGCTCGTCGAGCGCTGCTACAAATGTCACAGCAGCACCGGCGATAAGATCAAAGGCGGGCTACAGATGGATTCGCGGGATGGCCTGTTGAAGGGTGGCGATACCCGGGCCGCCATCGTGCCGGGTGATGCCGCCAAGAGCTTGTTGATCGAGGCAGTGGGCCACGCCAACATTGACCTGCAGATGCCGCCCAAGAAAAAGCTGGCGGACTCCGAGATCGCCGATCTAACGGCCTGGGTGAACATGGGGGCACCTTGGCCCAACAGCACCGTTGGTGCCGTGGCAGGCAAGCTCTCCGCCTTCGACCTCACGAAACGCCGCGAAGCCCACTGGGCCTGGCAACCGATCCGCCCTCAAGCCCTCCCTGTCGTCCATGATGACCGCTGGCCCGCCACCGAGCCTGACCGATTTATTCTGGCCAAGCTGGATGAGGCAGGCCTGAAACCCGCGACTGCTGCGGACCGCCGTACCTTGATCCGCCGCGCCTATTTTGATTTGATAGGGCTGCCGCCTTCGCCTGCTGAAGTTGAGGCATTTCTCAAGGATTCCTCGCCCAATGCCTATGAGGATGTGCTCGACCGCTTGTTGGCCTCGCCCCAATTCGGCGAGCGTTGGGCCCGCCATTGGTTGGATCTGGTTCGCTATGCGGAGACCCTAGGGCACGAGTTTGACTTTGCTAATTTCAATGCTTGGCGCTATCGCGACTATGTGATCCGGGCATTCAATGCCGATTTACCCTATGACCAATTCGTCACCGAACAGATTGCCGGCGATCTGCTGCCAAAGCCCCGCCTCGATCCCGCCGAAGGATTCAACGAGTCGATCATTGGCACCGGCTTTTATTGGATGGGGCAGCGGGTGCACTCACCTGTCGATGTCCGCGCCGAGGAGTCGGTGGTGGTGGACAATCAGATTGATGTGACCAGCAAGACCTTTTTGGGGCTGACTGTGGCGTGTGCGCGTTGCCACGATCACAAGTTCGATGCCATCTCCAGCAAAGATTATTACTCGCTTTTTGGGGTGATGGGAAGTTCTCGCTACACTCAAGGTTCCACCTATCCGCGTCAGAAATTGCAGCCCCAGGTGGCCGCCCTTGCCAGCCTCAAAAAGGAATTGCGTCCGCTCATCGGGCAGGCCTGGCAGCAACAGGCGGCTGGTGTGGCGGAATACCTGCAGACGGCCGCCGGAGTGGCAAAAGGCCCCCCCACCGATCCCATCGGCACTCCGGCCGATGCAGTGGCTACAGAACGGCATTTGGACGCTGCGCGGCTCAACTCATGGACGAAGGTCTTGCTGGAGAAGCCAGCGCAAGCACCCGCAAATCCTCTCTTCGCCTGGTCTGCACTTGCCGCCGACCCTCAATCCAAAGAGCCGCAGTTCCGCGACCGCCTGCCTGCCGTGCTGGCAGCCTTGAATGCTTCTCATCCGGCGGCCCCGAGACCCAGCGACGAGATATTTGCCGCTTTTGACGGTCCTGATTTCGCCGGTTGGTCAGTCGAAGATGCCGCGTTCGGAACCGCTCCCGCTCCCGTCGGTGACTTCGCCGTCGGTGATATGAAACAGCCCGTTACGACCCTCCTGCGTGAACCCTCGGCCAGTAGCGCTGCCATCTCCCGCCGTCTGGAAGGCGTTTTGCGCTCCCCCACATTCACGATCCACAAGCGCTATCTGCACATTTTGCTAGCAGGCCAGCATTCCCGCCTCAATGTTCGAATCGATAACTTCACCATGATCGTCGCCCCGATCTACGACTCCTTGCGGCGAATGCTCGACAAAGAGGAACTCAGCTGGATAACCCTTGATCTCAATACTTGGAAAGGCCATCGGGCCTATCTGGAATTCAACGATCTGCCCACCCCGGATCCAACCGAAACGCCGGATCACAAGTATGACTCTCGTGCCTACGTGGTGGTTAGCCGGGCGGTTTTCTCCGACCAGCCGCAGGCACCGGTGGACGCCATCCGGCCTGCGCTGATGGAAGGTGGCGAGTTGGCCCGGATCGGATCGGCAGCCGAGTTGGCCATGCTATATCAGGCCACCACCGTTAAGGCCGTTGAAGCGTGGTGTGCTAAAGACGGCTCAAAGGTTTCCGCATCACAAATCGAGTGGCTCAACTGGATGCTGCGCAAGAATTTGTTAGATTTCACTCCATCCGAGGAGCCATCAAGTCGGCAACTGGTGGAGGCGTTGGCGCGATTCCACAAACTCGAGGAAGCTTTGCCCGAGCAACAGAGGGTTCTAGCAATGATCGATGGCAGCCCGGTGGACGAGAATGTCTTTATCCGTGGCAGCCATAAATCCTTGGGCGAGGTCGTGCCCCGCCGCTTTCTGGAGGCCTTGGGCGGCTCGGAAAACAACCGCTTCACCAGCGGCAGCGGTCGCCTTGAATTGTCCAAGTGCATGACAGATCCATCCAATCCCTTCCTCTCCCGCGTCATGGTCAACCGCATCTGGCAACACCTCTTTGGCCGCGGCATTGTCGCCACGCCGGATGACTTCGGTGCTCTCGGGCAGGCACCGACCCATCCTGAGTTGCTGGACTGGTTAGCCGATTGGTACCGCACCAAGGGGGGCTGGTCGAACAAGAAGCTGATCCGCCTCCTGATGACTTCGCAAACCTATCGCATGTCTAGCAACCCTGCGGACCCCGGTGCTGAGGAAAAGGATCCACAGGATCTGCTGTTGCATCGGATGCCTTTGCGGAGGCTTGAGGGCGAGGCCATTCGCGATGCCATTCTGGCTGTCTCAGGCCAAATGAATCCTGCCATGTTTGGACCTCCGGTGCCGGTGTTTCTGACCGCATTCATGGAAGGCCGCGGCCGCCCCGGCCAATGCGGCCCTCTCGATGGAGCAGGGCGGCGCAGCATCTATCAGGAGGTGCGGCGCAATTTTCTTCCCCCGATGATGCGGGCCTTTGATTTCCCCGTGCCATACACCACCATTGGCCGTCGCACAGCCTCCAATGTGCCAGCCCAATCGCTCGTCCTCATGAACGATCCTTTCGTCCTCAGCGAGGCCAGCGCCTGGGCCAACCGGCTCTTGGCTAACAAGCAACTTACGCCCGAGGAGCGCATCGCCCTGATGTATGAGACAATCTTCAGTCGCCCGCCGCTAGCCAATGAAGGACTCGCAGCGATGGATTTCTTGCATCAGCAGGCACTTGCGTATCATCTCAAGCCGCAGCAGGCTGATACTGATCCGAGACTTTGGGCGGACCTGTGTCACGTCTTGATGAATGTGAAAGAATTTATTTTCCTGAATTGAACCGCTCAACGATGAGTCCGATCCAACACCATTGCAGAAATTTTTTGCGACCGCCATTGACCAGGCGCGAGATGCTTCAGCGTGCCGCCAGCGGCTTTGGAGGGGTGGCTCTCTGGGGTCTGCTCGGCGACAAGGCCTTTGGCGAGACGTTGAAAGCCACTGGAGATCCGGGTACCGCGCCCTGGGCTGCGCGTCCTCCACAGGCTCCACCCAAGGCTCGCAACATCATCTTTCTCTACATGGATGGCGGGGTTTCTCAGGTTGATTCGTTTGACCCCAAGCCGCGCTTGACCAAGGAACATGGCAAGCCATTCAAGATGAAGACGGAGCCGACCCAGTTCAACAACATCGGCAACGTCCTTGCTAGCCCGTGGCAGTTCAAGAACTATGGCCAATGTGGAATGCCCATCAGTGACCTGTTCCCCCATATCGGCCAGTGCGCCGACGATTTGGCACTCATCCGCTCGATGACTTCGGATTTCTCCGAGCACACCAACGCAAACTATTTCCTCCACACCGGTCTCGGCCTCTCAGGCCGTCCAAGCATGGGTGCCTGGGTCGGCTATGGTCTGGGCAGCGAGAACCAAAACCTCCCGGGCTTTGTCGTGCTCAATGGCGGCTTGATTCCGCCGGGCGGGCTGGAAAATTTTGGCAACGGATTTCTGCCTTCGGCCTATCAGGGGTCCATTTTTCGAACTGGAGCCAACCCGGTTGCCAACATATCTCCCGCCGAAGCTAACTCCGCTCTGCAGCAAAACAAACTTGCCTTGATGCACAAACTCGATCAGGAGAGACTCGTCCGAAATGGTCGACTCGATCAGTTAGAGTCAGCCATTTCAAACTATGAACTCGCCTTCCGCATGCAGTCGGCGGTGCCGGATCTGATGGATCTGAAGGGCGAATCGGAAGCAACCCGAAACCTTTACGGAGTGGATTCGCAGAACTCATCCACACGCACCTTCGGCGCCCAATGCTTGGTGGCCCGTCGATTGGTGGAACGTGGCGTTCGGTTTATTGAACTCACCTGTCCGGTCGTGAATGGAAATGACCGATGGGACCAGCACGGTGACCTGAAGCGTGGGCATGAAGCGAACGCCCTAGCCGTGGATCAGCCCATTGCCGGGTTGCTCAAGGATCTGAAGTCACGCGGCTTGTTGGATCAGACGCTGGTGGTTTGGGCCAGCGAATTTGGCCGGACTCCGTTTGCTCAAGGCAGCGATGGACGCGATCACAATCCCTTTGGTTACTCGATCTGGCTGGCGGGGGGCGGAGTCAAGGGTGGGACAATCCATGGCTCCACCGATGAATACGGATACAAGGCCGTTGAAAACAAGTGCTCCATCCATGATCTGCACGCCACCATGCTGCATCTATTGGGCATCGACCATAAAAGGCTCACCGTGCGATTTTCAGGCCGAGACATGCGGCTTACCGACGTCCACGGCGAATTGATCCAGCCCATTCTGGCCTGAGTATCGGGCACACTCCCTGATATCGGCGAAGATGGCGTCCAACGAGCGTTGGACTATTTCTTATCCCGCGCTGCTAACATCCGTGCATGAGACTCGGGTGTCCCGTCGTGATGGGTTCGGAACCACCAGTCAAGGGGTACTTCCTGAACGCCGAAGTTCACGGTGAAGTGACGGTGGTGTAGGTAGTGGAAGTAATGGTCTGCAATCAACTCCCTGTCCTTGGAAGTGGCAATTTTGTGAAAGCCGGAGTGTCCCACTGCAGGGCTGATTCCCGCATGCATCAGGTGGAAGATTGCATGCACCGGGTGGGAAGGAATAACCCAGTGGATCAAGACACCAGAAAAATAGAACAGGTGCTCAAGCGGATGCATGGATAATCCCGACCATGGGCCGATGTTGATATTTTTGTGGTGGAGATAGTGGCAGGCATTGTATAGCGGCTTCCAATGGATGAGCCAATGCACGAAGAAGAAGTGGCTGTAGCGGATATAGATAATTGCCAGCATCATCAACGAGCCGTACACGGGGTGTTCACGGAAATCCAGGAATGGTATGATCTTGTTGGAGTAGGCCCAGAGAGAAATACTTTCATAGGCCGTCCAGATGACGCAGCCGCTGGTCAAGTTCCATAGAATGTTGTCCCACGTCTGGCTTCCAAATAGAAATCTCTTGTCGCCTTTGCCCAGCCACTTGTCGATATACTTGTAATCCATTCCCTGAGCCTTCGCCAGATACAACCTCAGATGGAGTCCACCCGCGACAAAAGTCAAAAGCACTGCGTTTCGAAGGTACAGAGTGACAATCCAGCCGAGTTGAAGGTGCGTCGTTGCCTCCGTGCCTGGTGTTAAATAGAGCCAACTCACGACGGCCATTCCGATATATATCAAATTATACGGCCACAGCGTCGCCCACAGACTCTTGAGGGCATTCCATGGCTTCCATGGCCATGCAAACAGCGGGCCTGGCTCGGGCAAGGGCGTGGGTTGCCATTCCCCACGTGAGTTGCGGACGAAAAATGGTTGGTCCTTCATCGGGTTGCCTCCATTTTGGCTTTAGATATCAGGTTTAGAGCGAGGCAAGTAGGGGCAGGCCACTGCGCAAGCGCCTGAGTGACACCAGGACTCTCCCCGTGTGTGCATGGCTGGAAGTACAGGATTGGCTCTCTGGACAGCGGGTATTCGATTGGAACATGGAAAAGATTGCAATATTTTTTCATGAGATCAAAGCAGATTCGCCCGGAATGTGATGCAATTCGGAATAAATGACAAGAATTTATTCAGTGATAGGTCATGGTGCCTGATTCAAGTCCCGAAACCGTTTCCCGTCATCCCTGCGTCGCCTCACTTCAATCGTGCGGGAGTCACTTGGCTGGCTCGATGGTGATGCGCCCGGGAGTGGAGACGCCATGGAGGCCGCGCTCGTACATGTCTTCGGCCATGGCAGTTGGCACAGCGAAGGACCCGGCACAGACGGCTTTCATGCGATACTTGACGGACCACTCTGCGTTGGCGTTGAGGCCGAGGAAAAACAGGCTGCGGTCCTCGCGCAATTCGGCGAATTGTGTGCCTAGCACTGTGTTGGCACCAGACTTCAAGTCGCCGGCCAACACCTCAAAGCCGGCTGGCAGCAAATCAACAACCGCCAGGCTGGTTAGATTTCGACCAGATACGTTGCGCACTCGCAGCACCACATCGACCGGATCGCCGGCACGGAGTGCCTGGTCCTTGTGCAGCGGGGAGATTTCGCGCGAAACCTCGAGGCCACTGCGCTCGGGACCGGTGGGTTTGCCGGAGTCGTAGCCCTGCTCGACGACTTGATAGAACGCGCCGATGTCACCATTGCCCTTTTGTTGGCGCTCAAAACGCAGTGCAGTGGTGGCGGGGTCGAAGGTAGCATGAAGGATCCCTTGGCCGGGGCCTGCAAGCAGCTGTGGGGTGGGTTTTCCGGTCGCAGCGCCGAGAATGGAGACCTCGACGCCTGTGCTGCGGGCCAGGTCGCTATAAGCTTTTAAGGCCAGCGTCATGTAAGAACAGGCGAGCGTGTTGAAACTTTGATCGCGCAGCGGTTTCATGATCGGTTCCAGCGCCTCGATCCCGAATTTCTTCGCACGCTCGGGGAAATGGCGGCATTGGATGTAGAAAATGCCGATGTCCTCCATCGCCGGGGTGCGGTAGTAGGAGCAGGGTTCGCTCTTGTTGGCAGCCTTATTGGCGGCTCTGGCCTGGATGCAGGCATCTAGCAATTTATTGGCTTCGGCGTCCTTTTTGAGCAACATATAAGTGGCGGCCATCCAGGCGGCTGAGGCGCGGGACTCCCATTGCCCCTTGAATTTTGCGGTTAGGGTATCTCGCAGGTTGAGCAATTGAGGGGCGGGATTGGTTCCGTTGCGGGCCAACAGATAGATGGCATACGCCTGCATCTCAGCATCTTCAATGGAACTCACATTGGCGCGGGCGCTGCGGGCCGCATATTTCAGAGCGCCAGTCAGCAGGGGTTCCGGCAGCGCGTGGCCCAACAATTTTGCTTCGCTCAGGAAGTGCAGGACATAGAGCGAGTGGAATTCAAGATCCGAGGATGCACCGGCAAACCAATAGCCAAATCCGCCGTCTGCGCGTTGGCGGGCGGCAAGTTGGCTGATGGCAGAGGTCAAGGCGGCAGCGGCATCCTTGGGGGCGATGGCGAAATCCGCCTCGGTGGCGGCGATGAGTTTGACCATGGCGCGGCTGGTTATTTGCTCTGAGCACCCGTACGGGTATTCGCGGACGTAGGCTTCCAGCCCGCGGGCAAGACCCAGCGGCACAATGCTGGCAGTGACCTCGGTGTGCCGGTATTCCTGATAGAGAGTGCGTTTTACCTTCAACTCGGCCGAGCCGCTGCGGAACCAGCCGGTGGTGACGCTAGTGAGGTGGTGGGTGGCTGGGCGAACGCTCAGGGTGGTGGAGCGGCGGACGGATTCGCCGCCGCCGCTGGCCTCGAACTTCAAGTCGGCTGCGCCGAGCTTGTCCTTGGCTCGGAATCGGAAGCGTGCGATGCCCTCACTTCCGTCGGCCAACGCCAGCGACGTGCTGGCCGCGCCGATGACTTCGAAATGCTCGGAGGCGCTGGCGCTGATCTGGAATTTCGTCTCGCCGGCGACAGTCAGATGATTGAAGACCGAGACAGCGGCCTCGAATTCATCTCCGGGTGTGACAAACAACGGCGCGTTTGGTTGCACGATGATGGGCGCTTTGACCAAGGTGGCGCTGGCGGTAGCTCCCACGGCACGGGCGTTGCAGCCGACCGCCATGATGCGCAGGTTGCCGTTGAAATAATCCGGCACCTGCCATTTCACCTCGCTGCGTTTGGGGCCGGCATCGATGATACCCGACCAGTAAACAACGGGAGGCTCCTGACGGCGTTTGAACGGGTTGAGGTGCAGCGAGAGTGCGGCATCGCCGTCGCCACCGAAGGCTGCGGCACCTTTGAGAAAACGGTACTCTGGCAGCAGCAGGTCCAGCCATTGTTGGGTGCGAACTTCCAGCGCCTGTTTGCGCAGGAAAAACTCGAGAGGCTGCGGCAATTTGTAGGAAGTGATCTGGTGAATCCCTTCGTCCACCGCGTAAATCACCAACCGCGTCGGCTCGTTAGAAGTGATGCCAAACACGGCCTCACTACCCGGCCTGATCTCGCGCGGCGCGTCGAGTTGATAGGCCAGGGTTTTTTTCGGGGCAAGCACCCGCACTGGCTCGGCGGCATAACTCAGCGGACTGTGGAACACCTCGGGCGAGGAGGTCGAGCGGACAAAGGCCGCATTGATATAGTAGGTCCCCTCGGCATCGTCGGGAATCTTGATCGTCAACGTGCTTTCCTTGGTGGTCGTCTTGAACCACTGCGCAACGAACACGTGATCGCGCTCCAAGGTCACCAGCCCGGCACCGGCATACGGCGCTGATAGATGCACTTCGATTTCTCCGCCAGGCATGACTTCCTCTTTGGACAGCTGCATGCGAAGCTCGGCCTCGCGATCGACGCTGGCGTGGTTATCGCCCTTACCCACTACGCTGAAGGGTACGGCGCAACGCACCACGCTGTCGGCGTCGATGAGTTCCATTCGAAAATCTCCGGCCTTGGCGGTCGGGATTTGATAGTCCGTTTCACTGGCGGGCAAGTTGAGCGGTTCTTCGGCAATTTGGCGTTCTTTTCGGGTGGAAACATAGGCATAGTTGCCGTTATCGAGTTTGGTTAGGACGGAAACCTGGCGGATTTCAATGAGACGGCGGCGCAGGCCGTCGAGTGCAACGGGTTTCAAATCGCGTCCGACTGCTAACAACTTGAGTGTGCTGCCGCTGTCTTTGGCGAGGTAGTCGAGCTTGGCGTCGGCCTTCCATCCGATCACTGCGGCATAGGGCGAGACGAGATAGGTGGAGGAGCTGCGCACGCTGCGGCCTCCTTCGCGCTCGAAGGCTTCGGTGAGGACGGCGGCGCGGAAGGTGGCATCCTTGAGGGTGTCGAAGGGCAATTTGAAGGTTGCAAGGCCCTGGTCATTGGTAGGAGTTTCGCCGAGGTCGATGGTGCGGCCGGCCAGAGATTTTTCGGCTTTTTCGTTATCGATATAGAAAGTAAAGCTGGGCCATTGAGGGAAGCCAAAATCAGCGGGTGAGAGTTCGAGGCGCATGGTCACACGGCGCTGCGGCGCGGCTTCACCGAAAAGCGATTGCACGGACACCACCGCATCGGTGGCCTTGCAATCGATCCAACCGGCCGGTGGCGCTGGGTCGAGCTTGGTACTCACTTTCATGCGGTCCGGTTGGAATTCCTCCACCCGGATGGCGGCTCGGCCGAGGCGGAACAGATGTCTGCCCTCGCTGTCGAGCACGTCCACTGCGATCCGATAGGTTCCGAGCGCGGCGCTTTCCGACAGGGGAAAATCACAGGCGAAGAAGCCATCGAATGGCAGGCGGGTGTTTTGGGTGGCCACATCCCGGCCTTGAGAATCAGTTAGAATGATAGCGAGGGGCAATCCTTCCAGTACGGGTTGCCAGTCGTGGCGGCGCACGATGAAGCCGCTGTGGAGGGTGTCGCCGGGCCGATAGACACCGCGTTCGGTGAAGACAAAAGCTTCCACTGCCTTGATCCGCGAGGCGAGCACGCCTTCCACCTCGAAGCGCGAGTAATCGAGGTTAGGGAGTTGGTATTCGTTGAGCGGCAGATACGAGGTATCGTCGCCTTTGGTGGCCAGCACCGCCACCGGCAAGCGCTCGCCGGTGCAATGCGTGAAAGGGGCCAGGCGGGCGTGGCCGGTGGCGTCGGTTTGGGTGGCCTCCAGCACGGTACCATTGCAGGCCAAGGCGCGGATTTTCACATCGGCCACCGGTTTGCCGGCACCGAGGGCCATGACATAGACGTCGCGAGAGCCGTCGGCACTGGCTTTCACTAACATCCCGAGGTCGGTCGCCATGACGAGGCGTTTGGAAACCGTGCCCTCGGAGCGTCGCCAGCCGTCCTGAGCATCGTCGGACTCCTGATTATCTTGTTCGTGCCATGGTTCGCCCCTGGCTTCACTGACTTCCTCGATGCGCGAATAGATGTCATCCCCAGCTTTTTTGATGTTGTTCTTTTTAACGGGCTCGACCGTGACAATGAAGACGCCGCAGCCACCGGGTTGTGGCTCCGGCGTGACGAGTGGCGGGGCCTTCGAGATATCGATGACCGATTGGATGGCCTCCCACTCGTTGTGCCGCCCCACGGTGACGACCCGGCTCCATTTCTGGGCGAGGTTGTCCTCCGATATGGCGGAGTTCGACAGAGTCTCGGTGGCCATTTTGCCATAGCTGAACGACACGAGATGTTGGAATTGGGATACCGGGATTCGGCTGAGGGTGATGCGCAGGTGGTCGATGCCACGCGATTGGACGATGAGCTTGCGTTCGCCATCGAGTGCCAGCACGTTGCCCTTTCCTAACAGACGGGTTTCCTTGGGAAATGGCGGCACCTGTAGGATTTCCTCAGAGATGGTGTTGATTTCGAATCCGCCGGGGGATTTCACGCCTGGTGTGACGCGCAGGCACAGCCCCCCGTTGGTGCGCGGTTCGATAAATCGGAAGGCATGTTGTTTGGCCGCAGGTGCCTCGTTTTCCACCGGCACCAGCTCGATTTTGGTGGCAGTGTCCTCGAGCTTGGCAAAGGCGGGGTTACCGGTTGAGTCAAGCCAAGTACCCTTGTGCCACCACAGGCCGATGTGCTTGGCGACCTCGGCGCTGTCGATATCGAGGTTGGTGGTGACGAGCACAAATTGTTGGGGTTCGCCTTCGTCGGTGCGGATGATTTTCGTTTCGGCATCGGTGAATTCCAAGCCGCTGAATTTGTCAGGAACGCGGGCCTTGGCCGTCGTATCCTTGGCCAACGGAGTGCCGACCAAGCTGGAGACCAGCCCGGCGGGCACGGTGAGTTTTACCCAGTCCTCCTTGAGCGGCACGGCGATCTGCCGACTTCGAACAAAAAACCTCCGGGCGGAGAGCGGGTCGGCGCTCACACTGAACAGCGGGGTCCCCTGGCCGACGGCCGTGAACAAGGGCGTGGAACCGAGCACCTCCAACCGTAGTTTCTGTTGGAGGACGTTTAGCGCCACCGGATGGCTGAGTGTGAGCTCGCCGACAACCTGATAGACAGAGGCATCCTGCGGACTGTTATAGAACGAAAAGTCGTCCAACTCTGCGGTAAACGGTGCTGTCTTCACGGTTAGGGATGGCTTGTCGAGGTGGAGCCCCTCGGCCAAGGCCGCAGGCCGCAGGGTCACCGTGAAGAGGCTCTCCGGCGGCCAATGTTCCTCTGGTTGGAACACCAGCGTGGAACCGTCTTGCCAGGTCCATTTGCCGCGGGTCTTGGGCGTGAGACTGACCGCCTCCGCGGCGTCCTTGCCGATTTTCTCCAACGGGGCGACTGGCGCACCGGCGAACCTAACCCGCAGCGGGCCCGGCTTTAGATCCTTGTCTAGAGCGCCGGCAGCCACTGCTGCGGGCGCTTCTGCCGTCACTGCAACATCCCGCAATGCGTTGTAGGCAAACGTACGGGGCTTGTGCGAGTCCCACCAGCGCCATGTCTGCCAACCGCCGGTGGCCAGCACCACCAGCAAACACAGGCTCAGCGTGACGGCGCGGGGATGGGCCTTGACCCTCTCTCGCAACGCTGTCAGGCGACGGCCGCAGCCAGCCAGCCATGGCGGAGCTGACCATGAGATTTGACCGAATAACAGGCTGGACAGGCGGGCGAGAGCGGCGAGGAGGGCTCTAACAAACGATTGGTTGGTTGGCACGGCGGTAAGGGGGGGAAAGTCTGGCAAATGCGCACGAAGCGACTTCGGCCAGTTGACTCATCTGGCACAGAGTTGAACGATCGAGGCTGCGCCTCAGACCGAAGACGCAAGGCTTGAAGACACGAGAAGAAAAAACTGACCTAACGACAGCAACTTTGGCATTTCGAGAGCTCTAGCACCGCCCGCATGGCACGCCAGCGGAGATCAGTTCCGGTTGAAACTCATCAGGAAGCGCAGCACATACCAGAAAAGCAGCGCCACACTGGCAAATAGCGACAACGAGGCGGCGACATGCTGGCCGGGTTGATAGCGGTGAAGCAGGTTGCTGGTGTTGTATAGAATCGCTCCTGATGCAAAGATGATCATGGCCGCGGAAAACCACAAACCTAACGAGATTGGCAGGAAAAACGAGGCGACGATCAAGCCGAGGACAACGAAGCTGCCGATTTTGAGAATTCCTCCGAGGAAGCTGAAGTCCCGCTTGGTTGTTAGGGCGACGGCTGAGATGCCAAGCACCATTGCCGCTGTGATCAGGCCGGCTTGCAGCAGCAGTGAGCCGTCCCCGGTGATGACAATGGCGAGGGAGATGAGAGGCAGGAAAATGAACGCTTCCGCAGCTGTGTAGAGTGCCAACCCGGCGTATTGCATGCCACTGGATGATCCGTTGGTGGCCCAGCTCTCGGCGACCCAGGACACGAGCATGAACGCGCCCATGACCAACAGCCACGAGTAGCGGCTTGTGCCTAAGATTTCGAGTGCGACCTGTCCCATGCCGAGGCTTAGCAGCAAGCCTTCGATCACGACAAATCCGGCGATGGCTCCAGCGAGGTGGGCGTAGGTTTTGCGGATGAATTCAGCCCGTGCCGCTTCTGGTGAATCTGCGACCATGGTGACGGCGTAGGGATTGATGTAGGAGTTCATGATGGTTGGATAGTTGTAGGGCTAATGATGAATCACTCAAGCGAACACTCCGAATTTTGCGGCCTTGGCAGCCCGCTGGCAAGTGAGAAAATTGAAAAAGATGCAGATCTGGATTTTGTCAGGATGGCGCCGCTCCTTGGAGGCTGCTGGACGCCGCTGTTAGGGTGCCAAGAGGGAGGCTGCCATGGCGCGGGCTTGCTGGCCGCCGCCGCCGAGCATGCGGACGAGCTCACTGATGCGGGTTTCGCCGTGGACGCGGAACAGGCGCGAGCGGGTACGGCCGTTGGCGACTTCCTTTTCGACAACAAAATGATGATTGGCACTGGCCGCCACCTGCGGGAAATGGGTGATGGCAACCACCTGGTGACGCGTCCCCAAGGCGGCCATTTTGCGGCCGACAGCTCGGGCCACTTCACCGCCGACGTTGGCATCAATTTCGTCAAATACCATCAAGGGAGTGGCGTCCTGCTCAGCCAGCGCGGATTTGACGGCGAGCATGACGCGGCTGATCTCGCCGGAAGATGCGATCTGGCGCAGCGGCAGCAGGGGTTCGCCCGGGTTTGGCCCGAACTGGAAATCGATGGACTCGCAGCCTTGAGGGCCTGGTTCGCCTAGTGTTAGAAGTGGGGCTTCGAATGAGGATTGGATGAAGCCGAGGTCCTTGAGTTGGTTAGAGATTTCCTTGGCGAGCTTGGGAGCGGCCTTGCGTCGGGCGGTGCTCAGCAGTTTACCGGCGGCGTCAAGAGCGGCGCGGCAGGCGAGAAGTTCGCTCTCTAGGGCGGCGAGTTTTTCGCCGCGGTTCTCGATGGTGTCGAGCCGTGAGGCGGCGCTTTCCCTGCGAGCGAGCACGTCAGTGAGAGAGGGGCCATACTTGCGTTTTAGGGATTCGATCAAATTGACGCGTTGTTCGAGGGTAACGGCGGCGGCGGGGTCGATATCGAGTTCCTCGGCGTAATCGGCTAGGGTGGATTCGAGGTCGGTGAGTTCGAGGCTGGCTGTTTCCAAGGAAGCGGTGCGTTCGCGGATCGAGGGGTCGAGTTTTTCGAGTTCGCGGACATGGCGCTGGAGTTCGGCGAGACGCTCGAGGATGCCGTCTTCCGAGGTGAGGGAGGCAGCGGCGGCGGCGGCGGTTTCGACGAGGCGAGAGGCGTTGGATGCGCGGCGCCAGCGGTCTTCGAGGTCTTGTTCATCCTCGGGTTTGAGGTTGGCGGCATCGATTTCCTGGATTTGATAGCGGAGCAGTTCGAGTTCCTGTTCGCTGGCGTTTTCGGCGAGGCTCACTTCCTCAAACTCTGCCGCTTTGCTGCGCCAAGCGCGGTGGCGCTGGCGGTAGCTCGCGTGGGCGGTCTCGGCTCCGGCGTAGGCATCGAGCATCGAGAGTTGGCGTTCTGCGGAGAGCAGCGACTGGTGTTCGTGGGGGCCGTGAAGGTCCACAAGGTGCTCGCCAAGGCGTTTGAGCAGGGCGAGGGTGACCGGAGAGTCGTTGACAAACTGGCGGGTGTTGGTCTGGCCGATGATGCGGCGCACGATGAGTTGCGTTTCATCGCAAGGCACGAGGCCGCCATCGGCGAGGATAGCGTTGATTTCGGCAGGGTCCTTGAGTTCGAAGACGGCCTCTACGGAGCAGGCGTCCTCGCCGGTTCGGATCAGGGATTTTTCGGCGCGTTCGCCCAACACGAGCTTGAGTGCACCGACGATGACGGATTTGCCGGCACCGGTTTCGCCAGTGACGCCGATGAGGCCGGAGCCGAGTTCCCAGACGAGTTCGTCAACTAGGGCCAGATTGCGGATTTTGAGTAGCGTGAGCATGCGGGTGCGGAACGGGCGGATTATGCAGGGAGCAGGTGCGGACGCAATCCCAGGTAAGCCGGAATCGCGCTTTTTCAAGGTCTCGCGCCATTGCCCTTGCAATCCAGGCGCTTTCAGCCACCTTCAGAACATGAACGCGCGCCCTCTCATCAGCTTCGACTGGGCGATGAAGAAAATGCTCAGGAACAAGGCGAATTTTGAGATTTTGGAAGGATTTTTATCGGCCTTGCTTGGGGATGATCTGACGGTGCGCCAATTGCTGGAAAGTGAGGGCAACGTGGCTTCCGAAGAACTCAAGAACAACCGGCTGGATATGCTGGTGGAAACCTCGGCGAACGAACTCATTATCGTGGAATTGCAATATGATTCCGAATGGGACTACTTCCACCGCACGCTCTTCGCCACCTCCAAACTCATCGTCGATCACCTCGACAAAGGCGAGTTGTATGAGAAGGTCAGAAAGATCTACTCGGTCAATCTTGTCTATTTCGACCTTGGTCACGGCAAGGATTATGTCTATCACGGCAAGACTGAGTTCAGGGGCATCCATCAGGACGACATCCTCACTCTGAGCAACCGGCAGGCCGCCGCCTTCAAGTATGACGCGGTCAGTAAGATCTATCCGGAATATTACATCATCAAGATCGATAACTTCGACAACGTCGCCAAAAGCAGCCTCGACGAATGGATTTACTACCTGAAAAATTATGATCTGAAGGAGGATTTCCACGCCAAGGGGATCGACCGGGTGCGGGAGCGATTGCAGTATGAATCCCTCCCCAAAAGCGAGCAGCGTGCCTACGACGCCTATCGCTCCAACCGAAGCCGCCTCAACAACCAGATTGACACCGCCAGGCTTGATGGCAAGGCGGAAGGTATAGCGGAAGGCCGCGCCGAGATGTTGCGCGAAACGGCGCTTGCCATGAAGCTGAAGGGATTGTCTCCGCAAGATATCAGCGCGATCACCGGTTTGATGAGCGACGAGATTGAGCGTTTGTGAGGGTAGGTGACTGTGGAACAGAACGGGCGCATGGGGAAGAGGAAGATAGGCGCTCCCTTCATGCCCTCAGGTCTTGTTGACTTGTCGGGCCAGCCCGTCATTCTTGGATGGTTGGCGCGGTGACGAGGATACGGGATTGGAGGGATTTGCGCGATGTGTTGTCCAAGAGGACCGGCACTTCCCATTGCAGCGGATAGCGGACGATGGGCTCGCCGGAGCCGCCCCAATGAGCGGTGGTGGGGCTGATTTCGAAGCGGACATGGTGCCATCCGCGCCAATTGACGTTGCCGCCATCGGGTTGCCAAGTGCGGCCGGCGGCATCCCGAAGGCGCATGCGCAGGGCGATGCCGCTGTCATCGCCAAAGACCCATAAGCCGAAAGACTTTGGTTGGCCTGGGACGTCGCGATTGCCTTGGGGCTCGAAGGTGGCGAAGCGCCAGCCGGGTTCAAAGCGGCAGGTGAGTTCCCAGGCTGGGGTGGCGAATCCAGGGAGGGGCGGCGGGTTGGCTGCCAGAGCGATCGTTTGCGCGGATGCCACTTTGGAGTCGCCATCTGATTTTGCGAGGCAACGAGCAAGGAGTTGCGGATCTGCTAGCAGGAATTGTCTGGCTGGCACGATCATGATCCGGTGCTCGCCGATCCAAACCTCGAGTCCGACGGCGCTGGTGGTGGCTTCCGCAGGGGTTTCGAGGCGGACAACCTTGGATGTCTCCCCTTGTGTGAGGGAAATCGGTACGGCACGGGTCCCACCTATGCCGGTGAGCCGAAGCGATCCGGAAAACGGGTCGCCGCCCGGATTTTCCAGCAGTGCGAGGAATCCTCCGTCTGGCCCGCGGATCATCTCGCAGGTGAAGGCAGGAGGGGAGGGGACTTCCAGCAAAAGGGCCACGATGCGATCCAGGCTCAGGTAACGCGGTGCGCCGTCCAGGGCCACCTCGATGGAGCCCTCGGTGCCGGCAGGCGGTGTGATGTCGGTGCCGAGGTGGTCGTGCAGCCGCAGCTTGGCGTTGCCAACGGGCAGGCGGATTGTCCTGGCATCGTTTGCGGTCGTCCAACAGGCGGCGGCCATTTCATGATCTTTGCCAAACAGCAACACCCAGTCATTGGTGGTGCCAAGGGCAAGACGCTTGATGAAATGCATGCCTTGCAGCGTGGTGGTGAGCGTGTGGGCGGCGCGGTAAGCGGGCTTGATGCGGAATACCGCTCCCCCTCCTTCCACATTCCGAGGCAGACCGACGCTGCCGAAGTGGTGTTCGGCGTCCTTGGGGTTGGAGCCGTCGTCGCGCCAGTCATACCAGATGGAGAGAGCGATGCCCTGCGAGAGGTTCGTGAGAAACCCACGGGCGAGCATGCGGCCCTGCCTATCCTCGTCGAAGCCATCCCATGCGGCGGAGTACCCCCACTCGCCGGAGATCAAGGGGATGGTGCTGTTAGCAGGGGCGGCTTGCTGGATGGAGTTACGCAGTTTGGCATATTCCGGCAGCACGGTTTCCGGGTCGCTTTGGCGGTATGGGTGCAGGCTTACCCCTGCAAAATCCTCGAGTACACCCATTTTGAAACAGCCGTCGAGGAACGGGACATCGATGCCGGAACAGGCCGGGCCGATGACCGCTTCGCCGGGCGAGGTCTTGTGAATTTGTGCTGCTGCGGCGTGGGCGAGGGCGGAATAGACAGCGGCATCGGGCGTGGGCTTCCAGAAACTGATGTTTGGTTCGTTCCAGACTTCCCACAGGAAGCCGCGGCCCTCATAGCGTTTCGCGGTGGCAGCGGCCCAGCGGGCGAACGCACTGCGGCCTTCATCGGTCCGCACTGAGTTGTCCTGCTCGTAGAGCCGGTGGCTGTAGTCCAAGATGAACAGCGCCTTGATCTTGAATCGCTCCAATTGGCTAACAAGCCGGTCGATCGCAGAAAAATCGTATTTGCCACGTTCGCGTTCGATATTTTCCCAGCCCAGATCCATGCGAACCCAGCGGAAACCTGCTGCGGCTAACATCTCCATCTCACCTTTGCTAGGATCCGTGAAATGGATGTTCACACCCAGTCCGTCCAGCGTGCCAGGATTCGGGAGCGACGGATGCGGGGCGGCGTGCAACGGGGGCGCAGCAAGCGCAAGAGCGAGGCAAAATGGCGGCAGGAGGTGGCGCATGGATGGGGTACCGGAAGTCGGCCTCCGGTCTTTCTTTTCCGCGCGGGTTCAGTCGTCGGTAGCGGTCTCTGCGTCGGGATCGAGGGTCAGTCCGAGGGCCGGGAGTCCCATGCCGTGAGCACCGAAGTAGGCGATGGGAAAAGGTTCGTCGCCGCGCACCGTGGACCACGCCCAGCGGCTGAATACCAGTGCGTCGGCATCAATCAGATCGGGCTTGGAGAAATCCATGTCGAGCGTTTTGGGCGCGAGGGTTGCCTGAGTTTTGTTGGGGGCGGCTTTGGGATCCGGATTGAGTTCGTTGAGTTCGACGCCCGCAGCCCTGCAGACATAGGGTGCCGCATCGCTCGTTTGTTGGAAACATTCCGCCATCACTGGTGCCATGGCCACGAGTTGGTTCATCGGTTCCACCCCGAAAATCCGGCAGATCGTGTGCAACACCGACGACTGGGTGTAAAACCGGCTCACCACCTCGCCGCCGCGTTTGGCATAGGGACTGGCAATCAAACAGAACGAGCGATGCCCGTCCACGTGATCCACTCCCGTTTGCGGGTCGTCCTGAATCGAAAAAATGACCATGTCCTGCCAGAACCGACTCTTGGTTAGGCCCTCGACGACGCGGCCCAGCGCCAGGTCGTTATCGGCCACGTAGGCTCGCGGGCTTGGCCAGCCTAGGTGGCCGCCGACGGTGTGGTCATCGGGCAGGTAGATCGTGGTGAACTCTGGCATTGTGCCGGATTGCTCGAACTCGCCTAGGGCCTTGAGGAAGATATCGGCGCGGATTTGATCCGGGATCGCCATCTGCCAGCCCGGAAAACCCGGGTCGCTGTAGCGGCGAAGCGTGTCTATCTGATAGCTATTGGTGAAGCCCGGGCTCTCGGTATGGTTCGCCCACGCCTCGTAGTAATCCCGCCATTGGGGATCATGTTTCGGGGTCGAGACGACGCCCAATTCACCGAAGTTGCGGAACGAGAGACCTTTGCGCAGGAGGTGGTCCCAGATGAACCCACAACCTGCGTAGGACAACGGGTCGAGGCCGAAGTCGTAGGGCGAGCGGACGTTGTTGCAATCTTTTTCGCGGTAGGGCGTGGTGAGTCCCTGCACCGTCCATTGGTGGCCGACGCTCGAGCGCACACCGCTGCAATAGTAGTTGTCCAGCAGGACGAAATCATCGGCCAGCGCATGGATGTTAGGAGTGGTGCTGCGCGGGAATTCACAAAACTTCGGCTCCACATTGCCGCGCCCGATGTCGCCGAATACTTGGTCGAATTTCTTGTTTTCCTTGATGATGAAAACGACGTGTTTGAGGGGCGAAGGTTCGCCAACGTGATCGGGCACGGGCTTGGGTGCCACGCCAGTCTCGGCGCGCTCCTGTGCCCGGAGAATCTCCGGCAGCCGGAAACCGAGTTTCGCCTCGGCCGTTAGCTTGGCCAATTCCGCAGGGTCGCCGGGTAGCGTGACCTTTTGCAGGTTGCCCTGATAGCCCGCGATGTTGCCGATGAAAAGGTCGTTGCCGCGGACGCACAGTGCGCCGGGATAACCGCCGGCGGGAATGAATGCGTACGGTGCCTCGGGCTTGGCGGGATCGATCAAGGCAACGGCATTGTTGCCCGCGTTAACCGCAAACACCGTGCCGCCACTGAGCGCCACCCCGTTGGTTAGGCTGCCGTAGGGCAGTCCCGGCTCCGGCTTGGTTCCCAAATGACCGATGACCTTGCGAGTGGCCATCTGAATCACCGAAATCGCGTCGCCGCTGGCATCCACAACGTAGAGTCGCTTGCCATCGGGCGACTTGGCCATCGCTTCCGGATGAATCCCGGTGGCGATTTCCTCAACGACTGCGCCGGTTTTTAGATCAACCACGGAAACCGATCCGCGCAGAGCCACCGAGCGCTCATCGACGGCGATGGCGGTGCCGGCACCGTTTTCAGTTTTATCACCGTCATGAGGGCGGCTGCCGCCAAAGTTGCTAACAAACGCAAACCGGCCGTTGCGGCTCAACTCCACCCCATACGGGCAAACCCCCACCGGAATGCGCGAGACCACCGAGCGGTTGGCGAGCTTGACCACCGCCAGCTCGTTGCTAACGGACAACGCAACGATCACCCGCTTGCCATTGGGTGTGACGGCCAAGCCGAGGGGATTGGCGGTCTTGTGGCTGTCCGTTAGAAGGATCGGTGGGGCAAAATCCAGGTGTCCGGAGGCGTCGAGATCCGCCTGATAGAGATCGCGCAGGTTGCCTGTGAAAAAGACGGTGGCTCCATCTGGGCTGACGGCGATGCCGTGCATCGAGCCGCTATCCGCCCTGCCGTTAGGATCGCTGGGAAACGCCACCTGCTGGACCAGTTCGAAGGAGTCGGCATTGACCACACTGATATGGCTGTTAGATTTGACGACGAGAAACTTACCGTCGCGAGCCAAGGCCATGCTCAGGATTTTGCCGCCGACACGGATGGAGGAGCCGGCCGGATGGATTTGGTGGCCGGTTTCTGCTAGATCCGGGTGCTCGCGATCGCGGACTTTTTGCAGGCTCCACTCTTGTCCGGAATCGGCGGGCGCCCCAGTGTTGGCCGGATTGGTGGCGGGGACTGGGTCGCGCGGCTCGACTGCCTCGCGAGGATTGTCTTTCGCGGGTGCTGGGGGGGGGGAATCCCCTCGGAGCGGCGAAGCGAGCAGCAGCAGGGCGAATGCGATGGGATTGGCTTGCATGGTCGGCAACTCCGAAACTGCACAAGAATCTGCTGCTGTCGAGCCTCAGACGCTCCGACCTACGTGGAACTGCGTTCAGGGGCACCTTACTTGGCTTCATTTGAAGATTCCCTGAAGACCCTGCATGGACAGGCGGTAGTCCGGCGATGACGTCTCTTGGGGATCATTCTGCCATCGTCGCTGGCCTGAAACGGGCTGGGCTGCTTTGACTGTCACCCTAGAATCCTTGAAAAGCCAAAGATCAGAACTCAATCTTCGACCTCAAAAGCGCTACCGGGTCGAGCAAGCTCAAATGTTACCGTGCGAGGACTGACCCCATCGGCCGAT
>CAIKHZ010000108.1 GCA_903827375.1 Akkermansiaceae bacterium | reverse complement strand
GCAGGCATTCCGCGAGTCGGCGCTGATCTTCTGCGGCGACCTCACACCAGCCGACTTCAAGACTGCATTCAAACGGTTGGAGGACCAAAGCCGGGAGTTGGAGGCGGCGCAGGTTGATGTCTTGCCCGATAGCGGCGGAAAAAAGTAGCCCCGTGCGACGAACCGGGATTTCTAGCAGCCCAGGTGTTTGCAATGGCTGCCGAAACCGGATGGTCGGAGGAACGCATCATGTCCATGCCGCTATCTCTGCTCACTCAATATCAGCATTGCCTGTTTCGGCGCAACGGGGTGCGGACAAGCTGGGGCACCATTGCCGTGGCGCAAGCGACGCTCCGGGAGCAGTTGGAAGCCCTGCGGATCCGGTGGAGCAATCAACAAGCCAATGATGGTTAGAATCATGACAATGCAAAGAATCGGCTTCATCGGGCAGGGATGGATTGGAAGGAACTACGCGGATTATTTTGAGCCTCGGGGTTTTGATGTCATTCGTTACAGTCTGGAAGAGCCATACGTCGGCAACAGGCAACGAATCAAGGATTGCCGCATTGTGTTTGTCGCGGTGCCAACACCTACCACGCCAAGCGGCTTTGATGACCGCCTGGTAGTGTCGGCATTGGCAAACGTCAGGGCTGGATCCATCGCGGTTATCAAATCCACCATCCTGCCCGGCACCACGGAAAAATTGCAGGATATGTTTCCTGATATCCTTGTGATGCACTCACCTGAGTTTCTGGTTGAGAAATCCGCAGCCTACGATGCGGCCCATCCCAGCAGGAATATTGTGGGAATCCCACGGGACAATCAAGAGTATCGTTCCAGTGCGGCGGAAGTGCTGTCAGTGCTTCCCACAGCACCCTTTGAATTGGTCTGCCCAGCCAGAGAAGCGGAACTGATGAAATACGGGGCCAATGCCTTCCTATATCTGAAAGTCGTCTATGCCAATATTCTCCATGATTTGGCAAATGCCCTTGGTTGTGATTACACAAGGGTGCGGGATATGGTGGCGGCTGACGCCAGGATTGGCCCCAGTCACCTGCGAATCACCGATGACGGCGGGCGCGGTGCGGGCGGGCATTGTTTCATCAAGGATTTCGAGGCATTCATCGGGTTGTATGCCAAGGCCGCCGGTGACGCTGAGCGACTGCTGGCTCTGGAGGCATGGCGCGACAAGAATGTGCAATTGCTCCGGGATAGCGGCAAGAACCCCAACTTGCTTCGCGGCGTCTATGGGGATTCATGCGGTCGGTTGACTCGCCTTCCCGAATCATGAGCGCACTATCCGTCACCCTGGGAGCCGACATCACCGGATTGGTGCATGCCATGGGCAAGGCGTCGCATGTCGTCGGCGACACGGCCCGCAAGATGCACAAGGCGACGGGGTCCGGGTTTGCCGGTATCGGCAAGGCGGGTGGGGCGGCCCTCATGGGTGGCCTGGGTCTCGTGGGTGCCGGAATCACTGCCACCATCGGCGCCGCGTTGGCCGGTGGCGCTGCGGCCATGGGGGTCGGAGTGAAGTCGGTCATGTCTGCCGCCAATTTCGAGCAGACCAAGGTGGCATTCACCACCCTGATAGGAGACGCCGCCACTGCGGAGCAGACCCTCATGGACCTGAAAAAGCTCGGTGCCGACACCCCGTTCGAGTTTCCCGAATTGGCCGATGCCGGCCGCAAGCT
>CAIKHZ010000107.1 GCA_903827375.1 Akkermansiaceae bacterium | reverse complement strand
GCGGGAATCCGGAGAAAACCAAAACTCCGGAAAACGGATTTGTGTGGATCGTGGATCGTGGATCGTGGATCGTGGATCGTGGATCGTGGATCGTGGCGTCATTCAGTTCGGCGTCACGACCAAACGGACGAAGATCTTGCCCGCGTCGGAGCGCAGGAGGTCCTTCCGAAGATCAAAGGCCAATCATCCCAATAAAGGAATAATTGCCGAACAAGTCGTGGCTCCTAATGGGCAATAATCAACCGTCACTCATCAATCCATGTGCGCTCTGCCGCCAGAGGAATAACCCGCGTGGGAGGGGCACCGTGCAAAAATCCGCCCTGCTACTTTGCTCCATCAATGATGGTTCTCCAGCATGCCGGCCAACTGCGCGGCGGCATGCCTGACGTCAACCTTGGGCACCACGGACAAAAATTTCCACGGTTTCGCGGATCCATCCGTCACGGTCCAACGCCGAGAGGCCCGAGGTGCGCCGCAACAAGCCACCCATCAGCGCAGAGGTGAGCACTTCCGCGAAGGCCATCGCGTCGAGGTCGGCACGCACCCGGCCGGTCTGCCGGTGCTGCTCCAGATAAGCCGCGATGCTCCGGTGAAACGGCTCTAACACGTCGCCAATAAGCTCCTTCGCGAGAGTCGGGCGCCGCCGACTTTCGCCAATCATCGCCCGGGCCATGCCCTCGCAGCGCTCCATCGAGGCGTTGTACACCCGTGCAAAATGCGTTAGGTCGTCGAGCAAATCGCCGCTGAAGCCTTCGCCACAAGCACACAGCGAGAGGAATTCCTCTGAGGTATCTTGCACCACCGCCACCAGCAACTTCTGCTTGCTTTCAAAATTCCGGAACAAGGTCACCTCGTTGCAACCGGCCCGCTCAGCGATTCCACGGGTGGTGGCCGCTTCAATCCCCTTGTCACCGAATTCCGCCCGCGCCGCCTCCATCAACCGCTGGCGGGTACTGCTGGCCTCGGCGGGTTTCTTGTTGGGAGGAATGGCGCTCACGCCGGAAAGTTTTCGCAAGTAATCACTTGCATGCAAGCTGAAATTGCCCTAAATCGCTGCCGGTCATGCCGAAGCGCCCATCCATTCGTCAATCTGTGAGTTGCTGCCTGCTGGCAGTGTTGAGCGGCTGTGGGCCAGTGGGGCCCAATCATGAGGTGCCCGCCGTAGATTTGCCGGGATCCTTTTCGCAAGGAGGGGTGACCTGGCAGCGGCACGTGGCGGTTACAGGATCGGCGCGACCCCAGGCATGGTGGCGGCTGTATCATGACCCGACGCTCACAAGACTGGAGGAGCGGGCACTTGTGCACAACCAAGAGTTGAAGGGAGCGGTGGCACGCTTGAGGCAGGCCCGCGAACTGAGCAACCAGGCTCGTTCACAGTATTTTCCAAATGTCACCCTGGGCACTGGCTCAGAGCGCTCAAAAATCAGATTTCGCGGGCCCGGTGGCGGCGGAACCGTTCAATCCAATGATTTTTCCGTGCCGGTGGACTGCCGGTATGAACTTGACGTCTGGGGCAAATTGAGCCGCCAGGTGGAGTCGGCGACGGCCACCGAAGCCGCTGCCGGAGAAAGCCTCAGTGCCCTGCGCCTGAGCGTGGCAGGCGAGGTGGCGCAAACGTACTGGGCGCTGCGGGCGGTGGATACCAACCGCGCGGTACTCACTCATACATTGGAGATTCGCCGCAAGGCGCTCGAAATCATCACCAAGCGCCGCGACGTGGGCAACATCAGTGGGCTGGACCTGTCGCGTGCCGAAACCGAGGTCGCAAACGCGGAATCGGAACGGATCCGCCTCGACCAAGACCGCGTCTCGCTGGTCAATGCTTTGGCGGTTCTCACGGGTGCAGTGGCCACCGGTTCAACGATTGCCGAGCAGCCGGACTTGCCAAAGCCGCCGGCCGTGCCATCGGCACTGCCCTCCGAGGTGCTGCGCCAGCGGCCCGACATCCGTGCAGCCGAACGACGGGTGGCGGCGGCTAACGCCCAAATTGGCGTCGCCTGTGCCGCGTTCTATCCATCATTCTCGATTCATGCCTCCAGCGGATTGGATGCCGGGCACTTGCCCGATTTATTCCAAGCCTCGTCGCTGGTGTGGGCGCTGGGCGGCAGCATGATCACCCCACTCACCAGCCAGAAATTTCTCAACTCGCAGCGCAGAGGCGCGATTGCCGCCCATGAAGCGCTCAGCGCGGAGTACCGTCAGGCGGTGCTTGAGTCGCTGCGTGAGGTGGAAAACGCGCTGCAAGGGGCGGCGATCCTTGAGCGGCGTCAAGTGGCCCAGGACAAGGCGTTGCAAGGGGCTCGCAAGACCTTGGAACTCTCGGTCAAACGCTTCGAGGCCGGCTTGGTGAGTTTCCTCGACGTCGTCGAGGCCGAGCGCACCCGCTTGGACGCCGAACAAGCAGCCAACTCAATCCGCGCCGAACGCCTCGCCCTGTCCGTGGCACTCATCAAGTCGCTCGGCGGAGAGTGGTAAACAAGACATAAGACACAAGAGAAGATGAAGAAGTGGGCAGCCCGGACCCTGATCTTGCGAATTGCAGTCTGATAAATCCTTTCCAACAAAAAATTGTCATGAATAGAAAACGTCTCCTCATCGCCTCGGCATCGCTCATCGCCGGGACGATGCTCACCTCCTGTGACCCAAAGCCAGCCGCTGCAGGCCCGCCGCCCGGTGGGATGCCAGAAGTGACGGTCACCACCGTGGCAACCCAGCGCGTAGAGCTTACCACTGAATTGGCCGGACGGGTCGCCGCATCACAGACGGCTGAGGTTCGCCCTCAAGTAGGCGGTATTATTCAAAACCGATTGTTCACTGAGGGTTCCGACGTCAAGGCTGGCGACATTCTCTATCAGATTGATCCGGCCAGCTACCAGGCGGCCTATGACGGAGCTGCGGCGGCGCTGGCCAAGGCCCAAGCGAACGTGGCACCGGTGCGGCTCAAGGCCGAGCGCTACAAGGAATTGTTAGCCAGTGAAGCGGTTAGCAAACAAGACTATGATGACATCAGCGCAGCGCAGAAGTTGGCGGAAGCCGAGATTGAATTGGCCAAGGCGGCGCTGGAAACCGCCCACATCAATCTGGCCTATACCAAGGTGACGGCCCCCATATCCGGGCGAATCGGCCGTTCCGCCGTGACCAACGGCGCGCTGGTCACCGCCAGCCAGTCACTGCCACTGGCCACCATCCAACGGCTCGACCCGGTCTATGTGGACGTCACCCAGTCGAGCAGCGAAATGCTGCGCCTGCGCAAAGCACTGGAGAGCGGCCAACTCACCCATGAAGGTGCCCAGGCAAAGGTGCAGTTGCTGCTGGACGACAATAGCCAGTACGCGGAGCTTGGCGCTCTGAAGTTTTCTGAAGCATTCGTCGATCCAAGCACCGGCTCGGTGACCCTGCGGACGATTTTTCCTAATCAAAAACTCGTATTGCTGCCCGGAATGTTCGTGCGCGCCGTGCTCGAGGAAGGAGTCAAGGACCAGGCTATCCTGGTGTCTCAGCGCGCCGTCACCCGCAATCCTGCTGGCAACGCCATGGTCACCATCGTCAACGCCGATGAGAAGGCCGAACCTCGGGTCATCACGGTCCCCCGAACCGTCGGCGATAGTTGGTTAGTGACCGATGGCTTGAAAGTGGGCGATCGGGTGATCCTGGAAGGACTCCAAATGGCCCGCCCAGGCACCCCCGTCAAAGCCCTGCCATTCGTGGCAAAGCCCACCGCTGCCGCACCTAAATCCCCTGCCCCAGCGACTAAATAATCCCCCTATGCCGCGCTTTTTCATCAACCGTCCGATTTTCGCTTGGGTCATCGCCATCATGGTGATGCTGGCAGGCATCCTGTCTATCAAGACGTTGCCGGTCTCGCAATACCCGTCCATTGCCCCGCCTCAAATCACCATCAACGCCTTGTATCCGGGTGCCTCCGCCCAAACCGTGCAGGACACCGTGACCCAAGTGATTGAGCAAAAGCTCAACGGCATCGACAACCTGATCTATATGTCGTCAACCAGCGACGCGACCGGGGCGGTGGCCATCAACCTGAACTTCAAGGCGGGCACCGACCCTAACATAGCGCAGGTACAGGTACAAAATAAGTTACAACTGGCCACGCCGCTGTTGCCGCAGATTGTGCAGCGCCAGGGCATCTCGGTGGTCAAGTCCACGCGCAACTTCCTGCTCATCGTCGGACTCGTTTCGGAGGACGGCAGCATGGACCGCAGCTCGCTAACCGACTACATGGTGTCCAATCTGCAGGACATCATCAGCCGCCTCGACGGGGTTGGCGAAATGCGGGTGTTTGGCACCCAGAACGCCATGCGCATCTGGGTGAACCCGGCCAAGCTCAACAACTTCCACCTAACCACCAATGATATCATTGCAGCCCTCCAATCGCAAAATGTCCAGATATCCGCCGGCCAATTCGGCGGCGTGCCGGCCAGCAAGGGCCAGCAACTCAATGCCACCATCAACGCCCGCGCCCTGCTCCAGACGACCCGCCAGTTCGACGCCATCATCTTACGCACGAACAGCGACGGCTCCACGGTGCGACTCGGCGATGTGGCCGAAAGCCGCATCGGCACGGAGAACTACGAGATCCAGTCGTTCTACAACGGCAAACCGTTAGGAGGGATGGCGGTCCGCTTGGCTGCTGGTGCCAACGCGCTGGAGACCGGCAACCGGATCAAGGCCAAGATGGCGGAGCTCTCAAAGTTTTTCCCTCCTGGCATGAAGGTGGCCTATCCGTATGACTCCACCCCCTTTGTCAAAATCTCCATCGAAGAGGTGGTGCGCACCCTCATTGAGGCCGTCTGTCTGGTGTTTATCATCATGTTCCTGTTTCTGCAGAACATCCGCGCCACCCTCATTCCCACCATCGCCGTACCGGTGGTTTTGCTAGGCACCATGGGCGTGCTCTCTATCGCCGGATTTTCCATCAACACACTGACCATGTTTGCACTGGTCATCGTCATCGGATTGCTGGTTGATGACGCCATCGTGGTGGTGGAAAACGTCGAGCGCATCATGACCGAGGAGGGGC
>CAIKHZ010000106.1 GCA_903827375.1 Akkermansiaceae bacterium | reverse complement strand
TCGATGAACGCGACCACGCCCGCCAGATTCACCTCTTCCCCGAAGACCGCACAAGCGTGACCAGCAAGGCGGCGTGCGCTAAAAGCGGAATCGGTTTCATGTGACTTTGTTTGGCTGTTTTCATAAGATGTTAGGAACCGCATTGCAATTTCCGGTCAAAATCTATCAATCCTTCGGATACAGCACGGTGAAGCGTCTTTTCTGCTGATCGGTTGGTTTGACATCCTCATGCGCGCCGCCTCCACCAAAGACCTCACGCATCGCATCCAGGTAACCGAAACCGCCGGAGGCGTTGGGCAGCAAGAAATGACCTTCTGCAAATTCATTCCAGTTGGGCAACATCACGATTTTCCGGCCCAGCGAGTCGGCCGGCTGCGAAGGCATCAACTCATCCCGCGTCCATTGCAGCAACGCGCGGTAATCAGCCATTGGCACCCAACCGCCGTCATGCACGCCCCAAGCTTCCCGATCCCAGCCCATCGAGATACTTGGCAACATGCCGAATTGCTCTGCGGCAGCCGCATCGCGCTGCGCAATGTTCTTCCGCCGCTGAGCATTCACATCCGCAGTCCCCCACGTATACGCATAGCAGTAGTCCACGCCAATCGATTTCATGATCTTCATCGAACCGCGATCCGCACTTCGCAATTCCATGAGAAGCACCAGTCCGGGGAAACCGGCCTTCGCCACTTCGTCGCGCAGCGTTTGAATCGCCTGGCGCGCGCCGTCAATTCCGCCGAACATCCGCTGAAAATTCACAATTTGATAGATGGAAAGCAGGGGCTTGCCAGCGATCTTCATGTAACGCGGATCCTTGAAGAAATACTCGATCCAGTACGGGACGACATTCTCACGCCAGTCCTGCGGGTTGGTTTCGCACGCGCCTTCATCGGTGCACATGATGGCGAATTGTTTTAGGTTGCTGTAACGGGCATTGAACAGGCCTTTGATGATACCCTGGTCAAGCACTCCGTCCTTGATCGGGTGATTGATCGCATTGTTTGGCCGGTACCAGCAGTGCATCTCGAACCCGATGCCGTGCTCCACCTGCCACTTGATCTCCCAGTCGGCCTCCTCCGGGTTTCCCTCGTCATACCAACCCAGGTACGGTTTCCGCTTGTCCGCATATGGATAGACATAATCCCACCCCGCATACGCCGTACCCTCGCGCCACAGGTTGCAGCTTTGGACACCCAGCAGGTGCGAGGCGGCAACAGGCTTCGGTTGCGGAACATAATCGGCCGGATAGTTGCGCCACGGATAGACCTGTACATCGTCAACCCATACATTGCCGGCAAAGCGAATAAACGTCTCCGCCTTGGGGAATGCAATCTTTGCCAGCAGCAGCTTGCCGTTGATGTAAACCTCCGCCGTGCGAGTTTTCGGATCGGCAACAACCTTTGCCATATACCAGAGATTCGGCCTGTACGGCACAACCCGCTCCAAAGCCACACCACCCAGGTTCACGCTGACGCCATCCACTGTCCCCGGTAGCAGGAACCGGCACTCGAACACGGTCTTTGCTTTCCACGCCCCAATCTCCCGGCTCGCCTGGCCGTCGACCTTCAGGCTGAAAATATCGGGCTTCGTTCCGCATTCGAACGGTTGCACACTGCCGCCGGTAACATCCCAGTCAGCCGGAACCCTGCCAACCCCGCACGTGACAAATGTCTCGTTGACGATGTAGCCTTTATAGAGGTTGACCGGATTCAGGAACAGCTCGCCGGTTGCCGAATCACCTGTCTTCACCAGGACATAGTCAATGCTCTTGATCGGATGCACAAACGGCAGACCTTTTGCTTTCAACTCGCCATCCACATACACATCGACCATTTTTGAGTCGATTTCGGCAACAACCTTCACGCCGTAGTCGCGGTTGATTTCATAAGGAATCAGCACTTTCCCGGTTTCCCAGCACAGGTTACCGCCCTTGGTCACCAAGCTTACGCCGGCTTGCTCGAGATCGCGCAATTGCCAGCACGCGCCGTCCATCGGCGCCGGCAACCGGAATCGGAATTCCAGGGTGAGCGCGCCTTCAGTCTGGCGGGCAACCTGATGCTTGAGTGTGATGGCTCCGTTGGTGCTGGTGTCAACCAGTTTGAACCAGTCGCTGTGGAATGAGAAGCCTTTCGGCCACAGACAAGTTGGATGATATTCATAATGCCCTCCGCTCTGATCCACCTCCCAGCCGGAGAGCTTCACGGTATTCGCGTCAGGCCAGCAATACGGCCGGGGTGACAGAAACGAATATTGCAGAAGGTAGCCGGTTGCCAACTCGCGAATCAACGGCGGAGAAGGTCGCGCCTGATTGATAGGCATTGGCGGGTCCGCTGAGAGAGCTGCGCGGACTGTTGCCAGCAGAACAATCAGCCCGGCAAGAACCGGCTTTGGAACCTGTGTTCTAAGATTGTTCATGGTATTTCTTCTGCTAGGCATAATTTGCATAATCCCATCACTTACGGGGGACAGGTTGTTTGAAATCCGGCACGAGCCGCAACGTCACCGGCCCGATCAGGCCGGACGGGTCCAGCGGCGACTGCGCAATATATGGATCATGCATGCTGTAGGTGTAGCGTCCCGCCTTGAACGCTTGCCCGCCAAGGAAACCGGGCGGGCAAGCCACCGTGCGCACGTTGGCATCGGCAGGCTGCTTGTCGCCGATGAGCCGGTTCGCCCAGCGGTTGACCACTTCGATTTCAAGCGGGTTGTTGCCAGTCTTGATGGCACCGGTAACATCCACCCGCCACGGCGCGCACCACACCACACCAAGCTCCCGCCCGTTGAGCCTGACCCGCGCCATGTCGTGGACAACGCCCAAATCCAGATACATCTTACCTTTTGGAGTCTCGGCCAGGTTGATGGTTTTCCGATAGGTGGCAATGCCGGAATAATATTTGATCCCCGGCTCCGGCCGGGCCGTCCAATCCTGCAAGGCGTCAAATGTGATTTTCTCCGGGCCGCCCCACTTCGAATCAAACGCAGCTTCCCATGCACCGGAAAGTTCCTGGATCGGCTTGAGCTCAGGGAAATTCACTTCCCCTTTCGATGCGGGCGCTTTGCCTTTGCCATCGAACACAACGAAGAAACTCTGGAAAGCATCGAACTCCATGGGGATGACCGTCAGACCATCAGCCCGCTCGAATTGCAGTAGCGGCCGCTGTTCACCGGTCACGGGATCCCAAAGTTGTGCGCTGCCTTGGCCGACCCGGAAGCGGCAATCAGCCTTGATCGGATTGGCAGTCCGGTTAGCCAGGATATAGATATCCCGATCCCCGGCGCGCCGGTGGCCGTAGCGCACGGGACCCGTTGCGGTGAAATCCTCCTTGACACCCATCTCCTGCAATAGAGCAGCCGTCAGATCATAGGCTGGATAGAGCGACGGGGCCTCCAGCGACAGTTCGCCGCCCCAGTGGATCACGCCTTGCCCATAACTGCGCTTCGCCGCTGTCTTCGGCGCGTCCGTGCTTCCCCATAGATCCTTGGCGAGCGCCTGGACTTCACCGTCGCAGGCGGGATAGCCCGTGAGGCTGGGCGATTTGACGGGCGGCGCGCCAACAATGGTGGCCCCGGCTTTCACCATGTCCCGAATTTTAGCAAGCAGCGCCGGTGTCATCGTTTCAACCTGCGGCAGAACCATCAGGCGATATGAGCTTCCTCCCGGGAAGGTAATCAGCCCGTCCTTCACCTCGGCTCTGGCCATGAGAATCCTCGGGGAGCATCCGTCGAAGCCATAACCCTTCTTGTCCGGCAGTTTGCTCCCGGCGCCAACCAGCGCAGTGTCCGGCGGAAGAAACACCTGCGGCGCGCCTTCGGGGGTCAGATACAGCACATCGGAAACCGCAACCCCCTGACGGAGCAGTTCCAAGCAGCGGGATAGGTAGCGGTGATAAGCCGACACCATCGGCCACCATGTTTGATTGCGGTGCCAATGCACGCCATACGGTCCAAAGCTCATGCCGGGCTTGTAGGCGTCGCCCAGCGCCTGATGCGCGAAGGTGTGGAACACAAAACGGTTGATGCCCGCACAAAACGCCCAGTCGCCCTGATTCTTCAATGACCATGGATAAGCATCCATGGCCCCTGTGGAGGTGAAGGATTCGGCGGATACGATCGATTTTCCCATCACATGGCCGACGGACGACAATTCGAAGACACTGAAGGCTGAGTTGAACGTATTCGTCCAGAATTCCGCCATCGGCACATCCGCCACCGCGCCCAGGTCAAGGTCGCCGGCGGGATTCATGTCATAAGGTTCTATCGAAAGCGAAAGCTCATGATTATGTGCATACTTCTTCACCACTCCGGCATGCTTCTCCAGCACCAGATCCTGAGCCGTCAAACGGAGGTCCCAGAGAAACCGTTCCGACTTCTCAAGGCCTTCGACAGCCCGTCCAGTGTAAGCGAGAAGCCACGGCCGGGCATCATAGCCGCGCCTCTTTTTGAACTCATCAAGGAATGAAGGCGTCCAGTTCTGAGCGCCGGATACCCAGCTAACCATGTGCAGGGTGGTCAAGCCGTGCTCTTTCGCACGCGGACTCGTCTTGTCCAGCAAAATCCCGACGAAGTGGCTGAGATGATCCTCCAACGCCTTCGCGTCCAACTTGTCGGATTCCAGGCCGATCGCGGTTGAAGGCGCAGGCCGGCTGCTCGCCCCCGTGACCCGCCGTCCCATGCGGACAATCGTCCAATCCCCGGCCGGGACATTCCAGTTGAGGGACCCGTCGGGCTTGAGTTGCTTCGTTAGATCCACGATCTGGCTCGGCTGGATGACGCCCGTCGGCCCCGGCTCCAAATAGCTTGCCGAAGTCGGCAGATAGGGCTTAACCCCGGGCTTGCTGGAAAACGGATCCCTAAAGAACAGCGCCTTCTCGTCGATGTCGGCAATGAGCGGCTTGCGGCTGGGGAAGGCGAGGACCGCCACATCCTCGTAAAAGGGGTTGGCCATCGTGTGCCACTGGGTCGAACGTTGCGCCGGCATGGGAAGCACCGCCGAATAGCTCTGCGGCCCTTTTAGCTCGACCGAACTGAAGTCGAGGTGCTGCATGGCTTGTTCCGGCTTGACCCAAGGGCCACCGCTGCCACACCAGCCCGGCCCGATCCCGAGGGTGATGTCGATTCCCAGGCGTTCCGCGTCGCGGACGGACTGGACGAAAAGCTCCTGCCACTTGGGGCTCATGAACGCCACCGGACCCACCGGAGGCTCGCCGATGTCCACCTCAAGAAATATCAGATTGCCGAGTCCCGCCGCCTTCATGGATTCCAGGTCGGCGGTCATCTCCTTGGCATTGAGATTGCCGTTCAGGAAATACCAATACACCCCGGGGCGCGCGGAGTCCGGGGGATTGAGGAAATTATTCTCCATCTCACCCGCAGCCAGGAAACCGCCGCAAAGCACACATGAAACAAACGTCATTCTCATTTGCCTATACGTCTTATTATATATATTCTTATACATGTTATGTTTCATATTATACATATTCATCCTTTCATATTTTAGTCTCTTACCACAACGGCTCCGCGATCACTGTTTTCACTTCGCCGTTCACGCGCACTTTTGCCGATTTGCCTGCTTTCACGGCGATCCGATAGGTCGTGACCTTGCCATCTTTCCATTCGATGCCAACGGTGAAGCCGCCGCAGGCACGCAAGCCGGTGACTTTGCCGTTAGGCCAGGCTTTTGGCAAGGCGGGCAGGAGTTCGATTTCACCGGCGTGGCTTTGGAGTAACATCTCCGCAACGGCGGCGGCGTGGCCCATGTTGCCGTCGATTTGAAACCCACAATAGCCGCCAAAGCGCGCGAGCAGATTCGGGTTTGGACTGGTCTTGAGATGGGTTTCCAACACTGCCATCGCCGTGTCACCATCGTGCAGCCGGGCGTAGGCGTTCGCCTGGAACGATCCCTGCCAACTTCCAACCAACCCTTGTTTCCACCACTTCGCGCCATCGAAAATCTTGCGCAATCCGGCGGCCAGTTCCGGGGTGCCGCGTGGCGTGATCTGTGCGCTGCAAATCGCTCCCCAACTCGACAAGACCTGACACCCCGCCGTGCGTTGCCAGTCCTCAACCCATTCCTGCAACTCGCCGGTCGTGGGACTGATCTGCATCGGCGCAAGTCGCGGCAGAGCCTTCGCGATCTCCGCGCGCAACTCCGCGTCCACACCCAGGACCGTCCCGCCGGTCAGGCAGTTTCTGAACAACTCGCGCACCATCTGTATCGACGCCGTCGGCCCCATGCACGTGCAACCGCGTTCGCCGCTCGGCTTCAGGAACTCGTTCTCGAAATTCGTATCCGGCGCCGTTACCAGCCAGTGATGCGTCGGTTCGTCGATCAACGGCTCGTGACACTCGGCGAGATTGGCGACCTCGACAGGCCAGTAATTGATCTCCGCGTTGCAATTCAGCGTCCAGTTCGCCGCCTATGGCGGGATGATATCCTTGTTCCAAATGCCCTGCAAATTCAAGGGTTGTGTCCCCGGACGCGACCCGGCAATCAGCAGGTATCGGCCGAACTGATAGTATAACGCCGGCAGTCCCGGATCGGTTGCCGCCGCATAACGCTTCAGCCGCGCATCCGTGGGCAACTTTTCAGCATCGCCATGTCCCAGGTCCAACGCGACCCGACCAAACAGTTGCCGGTGATCCGCGACGTGCGCGTCTAGCAATGCGGCATACGACCGACCGGCCAGCGCGGCTAGATAACCGTCGCACAACTTGCCGGGATCCTTGCCTTCCCGGCTCGGGCTTTTGTGCGGGCCGTTGTAACTCGTGGCCGCGACCAGCAGCAACGTGACGCTGTTGCAGTTGTCAGCGACAATGCCCGAGTCGGTGACCTTCACCGAACCGCCGTCGTTCTCCGCTGTTAGGCGCGTCTCGAAGCGCATGCCCTTGCCGTCCGGTGCGTCATCGTAAATGACTTGGCCGCTACCGTAGGCGTCGGCGTGCACCGGGGTGCGCCCGGTCAGCCGCAATGCGGATCCGTCCGCCTTGGTGGCACTCCGCAACTGGCTGTGCAACTGCGCCGTAAACGCCATCTTGCCGGGCTTGTCGCTGGTGAGGCGCACGATGATCGCCTGACCGGGATTCGAGGCGAAGACTTCCCGGGTGAACTTCGTGCCGTCATGCTCAAACGTCGTCCGCGCCACCGCCGTTTCCAGATCGAGATCGCGCCAGTAATTCGCAACTTCGCCGGTCAAAGGGAAACTGATCTGCAAGTCGCCGATCGGCTGATAGCATTCATTGAAGCGTCCATTCATCTTTTGCTCGACGAGTTGCTTCGCCTGCGCATTCTTGCCGGCGACGAGCAACGCACGGATATTCGGCAAGGCTGCCAGACCGTTGGGGTTCACGTTGTCGTATGGCTCGCCCGACCAGAGCGTGTCCTCGTTGAGGTCAATGCGCTCCCGCGCCGCGCCGCCCCAAACCATCCCGCCCAGCCGGCCATTGCCGATGACGCTGGCCTCGACCCATTGCCGCGCCGGTTGGCGATACCAGAGTGTGAGCGGCCTGGCGGGTCCGGTCGCCGCGCCGGCTACCGTTACTCCATCGAAATCGGACGAGGCGCCGGCAGCGTGCGCGCCGTTGAGGAACAGCGCGAGCGAGCCGGCCGCGTCAACCGTCGCCGCCACATGCATCCACTGGTCACTGTGCGGCAAAGCATGAGTAATGGTTTCATTGCTGACGATCAGGCGCAGCGCATTGCCGGGATGGGTGTCGAGCAAGAACCCGTCAATACCACCGGCGGTTATCTTGTCCACGATCCGCCCACTGGCACCGGCGGTTGGACGAATCCACGCTTCGATTGTTGCGCCCTGCGGAAAAGCGAACTTTCGCTCGGACGCAAGCGGCATGCTGGGATTCAGCCATTCGCCAACGATACCTGAAACAGTGCTTTTCGCGTCGCGTGGTGCTCCGGCCAACGCCTTTAGTTCCTCCCCCGTGAGTGCGCGTTCGTAGAGTCGTACCGCGGCAACCTCTCCTTGAAACATGCTGCCGCCGGCCTGATCCGCGCCAATGCGAAGCGGGTGCGGGTTGTCCGGTATCTGAGCCACCGCAGCCAGCGGCTGGAGCAATAACCACATGATGAACAAGCGTTTCATGATTTTGATGCAGTAACTGGTTGGAATAATTTCATTGGCGTGTCGCATTACCTGGATTTGAAAGCGTGTGGGACTCAAGCCTATAGGTTCCCGAACCGACGGCATAAACGGCGACACCGGTCTCCATCCTTAGAAACTTCACGCCCCCAGCGTTGGCGGCCGGCTTTCCGGATTCGGACACCGAGCCCGCATCGTCGGCTGGGACATAAATTGTGGCAGTTGTGTTGGCGGGAATTGTAACTTTCATCGTCAGCTTCCTGCCCTCGCGTTTCCAATCGCTGACGATACGGCCGTAAGGGGAGTCGTGATAACATTTCACCCATGTCAGATCGCCAACCACGGCGGGTTTGATGATTATGTTCTTGAATCCGGGTCCCGATTCATCAGGACGAATGCCGGCCAGACCCTGATAGAACCAACCGTCCAAGGATGTGAAGCACGAATGGATCTGTGACCAGTAGCCGTTCCATTGTTCCCACCAAGTTGTGGCGCCCTGCTCGAGCATGTATCCCCAGCCGGGGTAGTCCTTCTGGGTTACTACTAACCACAAAAGGTCATCGCGGCCAATCTCCATGAGGTAATTCAGCAGGAAATAGGTCCCCAGCATTCCGGTGTCGAGGTGCCCCTTGCGCGCGACCCGAATGCACTCCTCCAGTTTTTTCAGGATGGCCGGGCGCAGTTCCTCCGGCACGACGCCGGTCATCAGCGGCATCAGGTAGTAGGATTGTTCGTCAAGAACATAGAACTGCTTGTTTTTGTCGTAAAAGGCGGCGTGGATCAGAGGCCGAAGGCGCTCCGATTCGGCACGCCAGGCCTTTGCTTCGTCATACCGGCCGAGGATATCGGCCATTTGCGCCCATTGCTCGCGCAGATATAGCAGGTAACAGTTGTTAAACAACGCCGCCGCAGTCATTGGCGGCCGGTTTTTGGTATCCATCCCGCGCCCCGGCGCAACCCAGTCGCCGACGAAACCCTCTCCTGTTCCGCCTAAGGTGCGGACGACGCCATCCTTCGCGTGGGCTTCAATGGCCGCGATATGACGGCGACAGGCTTCGAGGTTCCGCGTCAGAATCGGCGTGTCCTGATAATAGAGGTAGTTCCGCCAAGTCAGTGCTTGCGCTGCGCCACCCCACCCCGGGCCGCCACCGCCAATTCCTTGCGGTGCGGTATGAGGTATATAGCCTGTATCAGGATCCGCCCCGTCGCACCAGTCGGTGGACCATTTGTCATAAAATGGCTGCATCATGAAATTCATCATGCAGCTCTCGATGGACACCTGACCGTCACCGTAACCCAGGCGTTCCCGATGCGGACAATCCGACAGGTATCCGCATTGGGTCAGACAGCGGATGGTCCAGAGATTCACCTTGTGCATGCGGTTGAGAAGTTGGCTGGAACATTCAAAGTCACCCCGCTTTTCAAAGTCCGCGCCGATTGACTGCGCCTCGGCATCAGCAAGTTCCGGTGCCCCCGCAAGGCCTTCAATGATCGCCCAACGGAATCCATGGTAGTTGAACTTCGAGCAGAATTCATCCCCATGCTTGCCCGCGCAAATCAATCGGTCGCTCTGGTTGAAGGTCTGCAGAGGCTTTAGCTTGTCGGCGTATTGGATGGTGATGGTGTCGCCTGCCGCCTGCCCGCGTACGCGCAGCTTGAGCCAACCGGCAAGCTCGGTTCCGAAATCAAGCTGATATTTGCCGCCCGCGAGTTTGGTGCAGGAAATCGCCGGTATGGTTTTCAACACATGCATTGGAGGGCACTTTTGCGCTTCGGCCGGAATCGCAGGGGCGGCAACTTCTTTGACAGAATACCAAGCGCCGTTAGGGTCTCCCGGATCGGCCCAACGGGGGTCGTCCCGGCGTGTATCCACCAGTTCCCCGCCCATGTTGTTCCAAAGCCAAGGGCCTAGCAGGCTGCGGCCGCTTGATTTGCAGCGCCATTCGCCGTCCGTGGCAATCCGGAGCGGCTGCCCGGTCACAATCATGTCGAGTTGCATCCGCGCAATTGCAGTGTCGTGTTGCACGGAGGGGTTGGTCTTACGGTCGATCTTCGTTTTCAAATACCAACCGCGTGAGAGCCACAGACCGATGCAGTTGCGGCCTTTCCGCAGATAGGGCGCAAGGTCGTAGGTTTCGTAAAGCGAGCGCTTTTGGTAGTCCGAAAGTGCCGGTCCCATCACATTCGGCCCCACCTTTTTGCCATTCACATACAGCTCGTAGAATCCCATCACATTGACCGTTGCCAAGGCGGACGTGGGGATGTCTGCAAGATCGAATTCCCGCCTGACATAAGGCTCGTCGGCGGGTGCCGGTCGTGACGCCGGAGGCGGGGATTGACCGTCTGTTCGATCTCCGTGCTGATCCATCGTGCCGTCCAGTCTTCCGGTTTCAGCAGTCCCATGGTCCACCTCGCTGGTTCGCTCCATTTCGAAACTTTCCCCGAATTGTCCCACACGCGAACCTTCCAATCATAGCGCGTGCCGGAAACGAGCGGCTTGCCACCATACTCAATGTTCTGCGATTGATCAGCCACGACTTTCCCGGTATCCCAGACCCCATCGACAACAACCTGATAGGCCGTCTGGACCATCCCATGGTCGTTCGACTCGATCACCCAACTGAGCCGGGGGCGGGACGCGTCGAGGCCGAGCGGATTCACGCGGAATTCGCAGCGCAGACCGATTACGTTGTGGTCGGACAGCGGCCAAGTTCCGCCTGACTCCGCAGAATGGACGGAGCCAACCAGAACAGCTCCAACACACAGTAATGATATATAATGTTTCATAGATTGCTGGCCTGTGGACTTATATACTCATCTTTAATAGGAGCTTATTACTGCGACGAATTTGTTCTTGCGTCGGCCGTGCCGGGGACGGGGAGCGAGGCCGGATCCGTCAGGCTGTCTCTAATAATTGCCCTGATGATCACCGGCGCATAGGGGTATATCCAAACGGTTTCCTTGCCGGGCTCCTGTTATATCTTTGCCATCCAGCAGGATACTCTCGTGACCTGCACGATACGGAAGGGATAGCGTGGTTTTTATTCCTGGCGGCACCGTAAGGGTAAACTTCAGTTCCTCCCCGGCCTTTGTCCAGGCAACCGGAACCCGCCCGTATTCGGTGATGACCGTTCCCTGTGCCCTGGACAAGTCGGCCAGATGAGGTTCAACACGCAATTCTTTGGAAGAAACGGGGGCATCACGGCGGACTCCCAACACATAGGCGCTAAGAAAATGCCCGGGATACATCCCGTAGATATGCGCTTTGGAGCTTCCGCCACCGAAGACCTCCCAGGAACACTGGCAGGGCGAAGCCACCATCATCACCCAATTCTTACGGAAAATATCCAGCACCTGCTGGTCATAAGTCGGCTTATCCATTCCATAGAGTTGTTTGGCCAGATAATAATAGATCATCACGTGTCTGTTTTCCGCGGGTTTCTGTTTCAGCATAGCCTGCAAGACGCGCTTTCTGCGCTCAAGTGGAACCACGCCCCGATCCAAGGCAAAGACGCTGGCATAAAGAGTTGGTGCGGCAAGATTGTTGTTGCGGGGGAGAGAAAGCTTCCGTTTGGATTCCGCAAGGTCCGCATCGGTGAAGTAACCCGCATAATAGGTGCCCGCCGCCTCGTTCCAGAGCACCTTATTGATGGCCTGTTTCAAATCGGTGGCCGCTTTGGAAAAACGGCGGCTGTCGGACCCCTCGCCGATGAGTGCCCCCAGCTTGGCTGCATCCTCCAAGGCGCGACAAACGAAGACATTCAGCGTCGTTCCCTCGCCGGTAAAATAGCCGGTGGGATTGGCCCAGACCACCCAATCGCGGGCACGCACCAAACCCCGTTCGGTGCGGTGCTTCAGAAAGTAATTCATCTGGGCGGCCACTGCCGGCCAGATTTCCTGCACCGCAGCCTTGTCGCCGGTCGCTTCTTCATAGAGGCGGACTCCCTCGACCCAGTCGCAGGCTCGGTCCTCCATCTTGGCATGGATATCGTAGCGGTCGGAACAGGTATGAGCCTTTACCCACCCTTCAGGCTGGAGCGTGAGTGCCGTGCGGCGGATGAGATCACCCAGCAACCTCGGATCTCCATAGTTGGTGTGGCCGTCACTTCCGGTCACTGCCATCGCCGTGCGCGTGATGTCGTAGCCTGGCGGAGTGTCATCCATCCACTCCACGCGTTCGCGGTCCGCACAGTCCACATACGAATCCTCGCTGAGCACCTGACACGAGCGGGCGCATAATGCCCAAAGCTGGTCCAGAAACGGATCAGAACTGGTGAAGGCAGCCGGGCAATCAAACGGATAGAGACGTTCCACCAGCTTGAATCCCGTGATCGTCGCCTGCCCCTTGCTGACCAAGACCGCGCCATTGGTAAACCCGCGGGTGTCGATGGTGAAGTAGCTCTGGGGTCCAGCCTTTGCAACATAGGTGACACCATGGGGTTCAATCCGCAGCACCGTCCCCGCTTCCGCTTCCAATGTGATCAACGGATAGGCCTGCACAATCCGGCCCGAGGTGAATTCCATTTTCTCACCGGCATTGAGCGTCACTGGCAGGGTTACACCGTTCGATAACTTCACCGGCACGACGGTTTCCCTGAGGCGGGGAATCCGCCGCGCAGTGAGCGGTCCCCATGCAGCTCCGGAAATCCTGGTCGCGGATTTCCATTGGGAATCATCGTAACCGGGCTGAGTCCAATCGCCGTCTTCCGCCGTGGTGTCCACCAACGATTCACCCAGGTTCGCCCAACTGGCACTCACGGTTCGGAATCGGGTGGCGTCGGTCCACTTCCATGATTCGTTCGTGGACCAGAGCGTCTGTTTCCCGATTTGAAGCACTGCTGTCAAACCCGGTTGATGCCTCATCACTTTGCCCCCGGAGAGGTTTCCGATGCAAAGCAAGGCAACGCTGTTCGTTCCAGTCTGCAAAAAGGGAGCGATCTCCACGGAGTCGTATTCGGGCCCATTGGGCTGGAATCGTGCCGGCCCTCGCTCCACATACGTTCCGTTCACCCACAGGACATAACGGGCATCGGCGAAAAGTTGCAGGCAGGCGCTGGTTGGTTTCTGCTCCAAATTGAAACTCTTACGGAATTCAACCGCAACTCCCGGTTTGTTTCCGCTTGCCGTGGCGTCCGTCCAGATGAAGGCCGCCTGAAGCTGCCGGCCGGTCGGGTCCTGCACAATCCGGAGAACATCGGTCAGCGGTGGCGGAGCTGCTTGCTGCAAGCTCGCTATCTCAGGAACTTTTGCCGAACTATTGGTGACCGGTTCAGCTTGCGTCCTACAGAAACCGCAAAAGAACAGGACTGCCAGCATAAGGCCAGCCGACGCTTTCACTCTAAATGTGTTTATGACGGGGCGGCGGCGTGTGATGGAGATCAATAAGAGCGATGGAAATCTTGAAATTCGTTGGAGTGAGCGTTTCATGGTTAAGGTCGAATTTGACTGGCTGTATTCGTGTCTGACGATGCACCAGTGGTTTTGGGTTGGAACGCTCGCAGCATTTCGAGTTGTGTGAAAAGAAAGGCGAAGACATCAATGTTATGAGTTGGCGGTCGCGAGCGGGGACATGGGTTCGCAACCGAAGCAACGCACGGCGAAGAGGGCGGCGGGAGCGGTGGTTGAGGGGACGAGGACGTGGAGTTCCAGGCAGTCTGTGGTGACCGGCGTTTCGAGGGTGATGATCCTGCGTGTCTGATGGTTGCCGATGATCTCCGCGACAATCCGGGTCGCCGTATGACTGAGAGTGGCGGTGGATGAGCGTTCGCGCGGACTGTCATGGCCTGCCGTCACCGCGCTTGTGACTTTGACGTCGCGAACGCAGAATGGCATGTCGCGCTCCGGGTGCCCCATCAGGACGGACTCCATCGGGTGATCGAAGTCGGTATCGAAGTCGATTTCTATGATCGCGATGGTTTGCGGGGTGTCCCAGAAGAGGCGCACGACGGGTTGTTCATGGGAGAAATCGGCGGCCCAGGCGTTGGTTGCGCCAGTGGGGCGGCTGATGCCATTGGTCAGGTTTTCCGGACTGAATGCACGGATGGCGGGTTCGATGCGCAGGGCGAAATTCTTGCCGGACGGGCGGCGCTTTGGAGTCCAGAACTCGAAGGTGTCGATGCCGATGCCGGGTGGCGGAGTCTGGATGTTAGACTTGGCGACGGCCAGGTTGCCGGCTTGGCAGAGGGCGAGCACGCCGGTAAGGCGTTGATCGCTGAGATGGACGGATACGCTGTCATTCTTGAGAAGACAGACAAACGCGAAGCGGGCTTCGTCAATGGTGGTGGTGAAATCCAACGGCAGGTGTTGTTGTTTGCCCGAAGCGAGCGGGATTTCCAGCGATTGCAGGACCACGTCGGGCGTGTGGTTGTCCGGCTTGGCGCTGATCCGGAGCTCGGCGCGCAGCGTGGTGGGTGAGTCGACATCGACGGTAACGCTGACGACGGGCATGGGTCCCGGTGAGACGGGCAGCATCATGGCCCACGATTCGGCGAGCGGCAGGGTTTCGCCGCACGGTGTGAGTGCTGATAGAGCCAACTCGCTCGAGGCGGTGATTTTCGCGACGCGGGCGAGGTCGGCGGGATCATCGAGGGCGACGCCCGGGATGAATTGTCCGGACCGGCGCAGTCGGCGCTGGAACTCGCGCATGCGGGCCGGCTCCAACAGATCGCGCGGGCGCAGTCCGTCACGCTGGCAGAGCGCGGCGGCCATTCCCACCGCCTGGCCACCGTGGGCGCAGGTGGCCATGACGCGGGTGCTTCCGAAGGCGATATGGGAGGCGCTGATGATGCGTCCGGCGAGCATGAGATTGGAGATATTGCGGCTATACATCGTGCGCCACGGGATTTGATAGACCCCCTTGGCGTGCCATTGGGTGCAGCCTGCTTCGGGGCTGTAAACGCCATCCACGGGATGCATGTCGATGGCCCAACCGCCGAACGACACCGCGTCCGGGTGGGGCCGTTGTTCGACGATGTCCTGCTGGACGAGCATGATGTCACCTTCAAACCGGCGGCTTTCACGTTTGCCGGGGATGGTGCCGACCCATTCGAGGGTGAGGGTTTCAGCTTCGGGAAAGCGACCGGAATTCTTGATGTGGTCCCAGACACCGTAGGCGACTTTCCAGAGTTCCATCTTGATGATCTCGCTGTCATGGACGGTGTCGAGCGCGCCACCCCATTCGATCCACCACAGACGGCAGCCGGATTCGCTGGCTTTGAAATCGCGCCAGCGCGGAATCTTGGTGATCTCGGACAGGGCGAAGCTGGGGGCGGTGAATTTGACCGGGCGTCCGGTGTCCTTGGAGTGGAAGTAAATCGTGTGGCCGAGCAGTTCGGCCGACGCCGCAGGTGGGGCGAACCCTTCGCCGAACTCGTCGCGTGACTCGGCACCGATGCGGAAAGCCGCGCCGGCGAGGAAGCCGACGATGCCGTCACCACTGGCATCGCAGAACAGAGGCGCGGAAATTTCGTAACAAGTCGAGTTCTGCGAACAAAAAGCGCGTACCGATTTGATCGTGTCGTCGGCGGATTTTTCCAGATCGTGAACGGCGGTGTTGAGCAGCAGGGTGATGTTCGGCTCGTTGAGCACGTATTCCAGCAGGATGGTGTCGAGGACCAGGGAGTTGCCTTCGGGATTGCGGTGCATGTTCTCGACAAGGATTTCATCGATCACGCCGCCTTCACGCGCCCAGCGGTTGTTGTTTCCCATGTGGGAAGTGGCTCCGAGAATCCATAAGCGGACCTCGCTGGAGGCATTGCCGCCGAGCACCGGGCGGTCTTGGACAAGCACCACCTTGATCCCGGCACGTGCGGCGGTGATCGCACAGCACACGCCGGCAAGCCCTCCGCCGACGACTGCCAGATCGCAGGGCTGGCGGACGCTGCGGAGGGTTCTGATAGACGCGGGAGGTTCAATGATCATGGGCGTGCGCTTGAGGTGACGGGTGACGAGGACTTGTGAATGCGACCGAGCCAGAGGATAAGCCAGGCGGCGGGATGGAGGAAAGCCATGATAAGGAACCACTGGCCGTAGCCGTGGCCCTGCACCTGCTCCAGCAAGCCGCCGAAAACGGATTTGATGGCTTGATCGAGGAAACCGGCGGGGTTGGTGGACGGACCGGTGACCATGGTGGCGACGATCATGTTCATGACGATGCCGCCGAGGGTGCTGCCAGTGGCCACGACGCTGAAGACGGTGCCGAGCGAGTGCTTCGGCACCAGATCCACCACCAAAGAGCTGAGGTTGATGAGCCATGCGAGCGAAGCGATGACCGCGCAGGCGGCGAGGGTCATGGAGAGATCCAGGCCGGTGACCAGGGAAATAAATGGCGAGACCGGCATCAGCACGGCGCAACCTGACATGATCCACATGCGGCTGCGAGCGGGCGCCATACCGCGCGTGACCAGGCGGCCGGAAAGCCATCCGCCGAGCAGGCTGCCAACCCCGGCTGCCGCGTAAACGACCCACGTGATCTTAAGTTGCTCCTGATCGAGATGGCGGTCGGCGCTGAGGTACTTGGCGAACCAAAACTGATAGAAGTACCAGACGGGATCGGTGATGAGCCGGCCCAGCAGCAGCAGCCAGGTTCCGCGAAAGGTGAACACCTGCCCCCAAGACCAGCGATTGCCCGCTTCCTTGGCCGCATCGCCCGCTGCGGTTTCTTCGATCAACTCGAGTTCGTCCGCACCGAGAAAGCGGTTGTCACGGGGTTGGCGGTAGAGCAGAAGCCACGGCACGAGCCACAGCAAACCGGCCGCACCGGTGAGCATGAAAGCCACCCGCCACCCGGTGCCGTGGCCGAACCAAGTGGCGATGAGCGGAAAGCTTTCCGCATACGGATAGGTGGCCAGCGGTATGACGATGTAGGGTGCGAGCGTGGCACCGATCGTTGCGCCCATGGTGTAAAAGCCGATCGCCAAGGCGCGTTGGCGTGCGGGAAACCATTCCGCCACCGCCTTCGAGGCCGCCGGCCACACGCCGGCCTCGCCGAGCCCGAGAGCGAAGCGGCAGACCGCCATCGAGCGCATGCCCTGCACACCGGCGCTCAGCATGTTGGCGACCGACCACCAGGCGACGAACAGCACCATGCCCGCACGCGTGCCCAACCGATCGGCAATCCGTCCCGAAATCAAGTAGGCGACGGTGTAGGCGACGAGAAAAATATTCACCACGTTGGCATAAGCCCGGTCATCCATGCCGAGATCCCCTTGGATCGTGGGCGCCAAGGCCGAGAGGGTCTGCCGATCCACGTAATTCAACACGGCCGCGCCGAACAACAGGGCGATGATCCACCAGCGCAAGCCGGGGATGATCAGGGGCCGGTTCCCCCGGGAAGCAGGAAATCGGCCGGTGGCGGGTTGTGGTGAAATGGAAGGCACGGGATGTTGAAATCAAGCGGGTTGCGACAGGTCGGGCGTGGCATTTGGCTGGCGAACGGCTGGAGCATAAACCGGATCGAGCTTGCCAACCATGGCAGAATGCGCATGATTTCTGTGATTTTGCGTCCCTTTCAATTCGATGCCTGAACCTGAAAACAGTAGTCTCTCCACCAAGCGGGTGGCGATTCTGGTGGACACCTCGACGACGTGGGGGCGCGAGGTGATCGCCGGGGTGCACCGCTACAGCCGGGAACATGTCGGGTGGCAGTTATTCGTCGAGCCTCGTGGGCTGGAACAACGCCAATGGCTGCCGAGCGCCTGGAAGGGCGACGGCGTAATCGCGCGCGTGGGCTTCATCGAATTGGCGAAGAGCTTGAAGACGTTGAGATTGCCAGTGGTGAACGTCTCCGGCATCACGCTGCCCAAGGTGAATTTCCCGCGAGTGGTTTCGGATCAGGTGGCGGCGGCGAAACTGGCGGCCGAACATTTGTTAGCCCGGGGTTTTCGGAATTACGCATACTTCAGCCTGTTGGGCCTGGAGTATGTGGCGGAGCATCAGCAGGCGTTTCTCGACACACTGCGGGGTGCCGGGCACCGCTGCGAAGTGTTCGCGGTGCAACCGCAGTTGGGTGCCGAACCGGATTGGAATCTCGACATGAAACGTCTGGGCAAATGGCTGCGCAGCTTGCCCAAGCCGCTCGCGGTTTTCACCTGGAACAGCGGCAGCGCGCGCGAGCTGATTTATGCCTGCACGCAAGCCGGCTTGGCGGTGCCCGAGCAGGTCGCGGTGCTCAGCGGCTCGGATGATGACTTGTTTTGTGTGGTGACGCCGGTGCCGATTTCCGCGGTCAAGCTGGCGGCCGAGCAGATCGGCTACCGGGCTGCGGCGGCACTCGATGGCATGATGTCAAAGCGGGGAGCCGCGCCACCGGCGGAAGTGCTGATTCAACCGCTGGGGGTGGTGGAAAGACGCTCCACCGACACCCTCGCGGTGGATGACGAGGCCATGGTCAAGGCGTTGCGTTTCATCCGTGAGGATCCGGCCCGGACCATGACCGTCAATGACGTCGCCAGGAAAGCGGGACTTTGCCGGCGCGCCCTGGAACTGCGTTTCCAACATTTGCTCGGCTGCTCTCCCGCCGCCGAAATCCGCCGCGTCAGGGTTGACCACGCGATCCACTTGCTGCAACACACGAATCTATCAGTGGCCACCGTGGCCGAGCGCTCCGGCTTCAGCAGCTCCGAATATATGGCGTCCGTGTTCCGGGCCCAGCTCGCGACGACCCCTCTGCGGTTCCGCAAGCAGGATTAAGCCTGCATTGACGATGCGTCATCACTCTGCGACCCGGTTGTAGATCTGCAGGTCGAATACGCTTCCGACATAGTTTCTGCCCTTGCCTTTCGGAGTTTTCGCCTCTCCGATCACCTCACCCACAGCATCAAATCCACTGAGGGTCGCGCCGAAGGTTCCGGCCTGGGTGGAATCTTTCACTCCCTGTGGGATGCCGTTCTTTTCCACCACTTTCTTCCCGTTCAGGAAAACCGAGGCGCTGCCGCTTTGATAGACGCACTTCAGCTTGAGCGTCTGGTTCGCTTGATAGGCATTTGGAACGACGACATCAGTGAAGTCCGCCTTGCTGCCGATGCGAAACGCCAGTTCGCCCTTCTCCCCCAGCACCACGGCCCACCCGTCTTTTCCTTTTGGCGGCGCTCGCATGATCGGACACATGTTGGCGCGGAGTTTCGGAGTGAGATCCACTTTAAGGGTCATCGCATCGCCAAACCCCACATTGCGGGAGATGAAGAAGAACGAGGCGTCGCCGGTGAAATCAATGGGCTTGCTCATCGCGATGCGCCAGATCGGATCCAGAACGAGAGTGAACGGACGTTGGGGTGGCGCGGGTTTGCCCGGCGCGGCCGGCTTCTTGAATTGGATGTCATCGATGGACAACTCGTTCGCCCCGTCACCGACGGCCTTTAGTTCGATATCGGCCGTCTTGCGGGTTACCTGCACGTCATCGAGTCGGAGCAACGTCCACTCTTCCGAAGCGGGGATATCCGCAGTGCGCCCGTTGGCCTGAAACGAAGCCTTCACCTTGCCGCCGGGATTCCTGACCCTGGCCGTCAACTGATAGGCGCCGTTGCGTATGTATTCCAACTTTTGGAAAAGCCGGACGTCATAGTTCTTGCCGTTGCCAATCCTGAGATAGTAGGCATCCCGTGCGGCACCTCCCTTGACTACGGTGAAGGCTCCTGCGGTGCCTTCCTGTCGCCATGAGATCGGGTTGTCCGGGTTCTTGTCGTTATTGTATTCGAAGTTTCCGTTAGGCAGCAGGTTATGCCCGGGGAAATCCTTGGCATAGTAGCGGAAGTAATCGAACAAGGTGTCACCCGGTTGTTTGACCGCATCGACTTTCCCAACCCCGTTGAGCGCGGTGAGCCAGACCATTTGCTGTGCCGCCAAATCCTTGAACTCCGCCTGGCCCACGGCTTTTCCGTGCTCGTAAAAGGTAACACCCTCCGGCGTGTATTCGTAGCCATCGATCCACCACCCGTTGCTTTCGAGTTTGAAGGGCAGACCGTTGCGGTAGGGCCACGGCAGTTCGCTCATGCCCGGCGGCGCGAGGTGCACATACAAATTGTTGGCAGCGACGAAATGGCCCGAATCAATCTCATAGGAATCAATTTCAAAAATATTGTTGTTGTTGTCGGGCTTGTCATCCCGGTTGGCACCCGCCTGCCAGAATGACGAGTGAACGCCTTTGCCGGCCATGAAGGGTTTGGAGCGCGTCTCGTAGTAGCCGTAGCCGAAGTTTGCCCGGGAAATCACGCCGCCGCCGGTGTTTTCATTCTTGCCATTGATCGTTTCCACCTTGCAGCGGATGACGAGGTTGCCGTCTTTCAAGAATACATTCTCCTTCCGGTTGAGTCCGTTGATCCAGGTCCCGGACGTGCGCGGCCCCTCGCGATAGTGCCAAGCGGCTTCGTTCAAATGCACCCCGTCGAAGTTGTCTTCAAACATCAGTTCGTAATCCTTCGACGGAGGGGCGGCGACGGCAAACGCTGATAGAGCCGATGCAAGGGCTATTTGGATATTCATCAATTAGAATTTGAGTTTGACGACGTCCACGTTGTTGGTGCGCAGGTCGGCTGGCAGGTCGATGCGCAAGCTGCCGTCCTGTGTCTTGAACGGGATTGCGGCACCGGTGCGAAGCAGAATGGCCTTCTTGGGTACTGGAGCGTCTTTCCATACCGCGGTCTCCTTGAAGGCGGGGAGAAAATGCACATAGGCCACACCCTTACCGGTTGTGACTGGCGCGTTGACCGCCTCCGGAAACGGTCCCGGACCCGCGCCGATAACCGACTCGCGGCTGTGCTTCATCCAGTCCGCCATTTCCTGCCATGCGGCGGTGGCTTGCTCCGGCAAGCTGCCGTCGCCCTTCGGACCGACGTTGGCTAACAGGTTTCCGCCCCAGGCGCGCAGACCCACGAGTTCGGCGATGACTTGCGGCGCGGTGTTCCAGCCGGCGTCCTCGGTGTAGGACCACTTTTTCGCTGGCCAACAGGTTTGGCAGGTCTCAAACCAGCCCTTGAAACGCTTGGCGGGCGGCTTGTTTTCGGTGTCGCCATAATCGCCGCCGCCGCCGTTGCGGTTGTTGATGACGATGCCGGGCTGGAGCCGGCGGATTTCGGCGTTGGGTATCTCGCCACGGCCGCCATCCAACCAGAGCATGTCGATCTTGCCATACTGAGTTAGAAGTTCGGTGACTTGAGCGGTGACGAGAGCCTTGCGTTTGGCATCATGGTCAGCGGGTTTCGGCGGCAGCTTCACCGGGTGGTGATCCATATCGAGCACCTTGCCACCCATCGAGAAACTCCTGTATTTGCGGTCGAACCACCAATCCGGTGGTGAATAGTAGAGGCCGATCTTGAGGCCGTGTTTGCGGCAGGCGGCGACGTATTCCTTGACGAAGTCGCGCCCGCCGAGGGATTGTTTGGTCCCGATTTCGCCGACCTTCGACGGCCAGAGTGTGAAACCATCATGGTGTTTGGTGACCATCACCGCGTAGGTGAATCCCGCGGCTTTCGCCTGGTCTAACATCTTGTCGTAATCCACCCGGTCGGGCTTCAATTGTTCGGCGCGGCTGTAGTAGATGTTAGGCGTCACGGTTTTGTCGGTCCACGGCTTGTTGGCGAGCATGCCCCACGAAATGTCGCCGGTAGCGGCGGTGGAGGCGATTCCCCAATGAATGAAGAGACCGAGCCCGGCATCGGGAAACCAGTGGGCGTCGGGATGTTTGTTGGAGCTGACGGGTTTCCGCGAGACCTGATCGAGCGCATTGGCCTGGGCGTCGGCGGCTTGATCGGCGGAGGCCAGGGAAGCAAGGGCGAAAAGGAACAATAGTGGCTTCATGGATTCACTTGGCGGGAGCGATGGGAAACTGGACGTTGGAGCTGATTTTGCCGTTTTTGAGGTAGCCGTCGGCGGCACCAAACAGATAGGTGGGTTCGTCGTTTTCGATGAGAACAAACGGGCGCTCGATCCGCGACTTGCTCATGCTGCCGTCATCCAACGGATATGTGTCGCCGAGGACCCTCGCGTGTGCGGAGGGTTTCCACATGAGGCCGTCATCGGATTGGAACATGCAGAGGCCTCCCGAGTGGCCGCTGAAGGTGCCCACCACATCGCGGGCGACGGCGTAGTAGCGTTTGCCGTATTTCGCGCTGTACCAGATGAACGGGTCTTCCACCAGCATCCATTGCTTGCCGGGTTTTTCGGACTCGAAGATATGGCCTGGCTTCTTGAGGTAAGGGCCTTCGGGTTTGTCCGCCATGGCCACCCCGCAACGGACGTTGCCGCCCATTTCCTTACCTTCGAGGTATTGCACGGCCTTGTAGATGAGCAGGACTCCGTCGTCAGGCCTCATGCAGGCGGCGGGATTGGTGACGCAAAGGGAATCGAAGGATTGCTGGTCGTCGGTAATGTCCACGATCGGTTGGTCGAGACGCTTCCATGGCCCGGCGGGATTTTCCGCGATGGCGACGCCGACGCGCTGATGATTGCGGTGCATCGGATAGCTTTTGCCGTCGCCATAGTTGCCCATATAGTAGAGGTAGTATTTGCCGTTGTGGAAAAACGCGTTCGCATTGTGGGTGACGTCGGCGTCCCAATATTTTTTCCCGGTTGCGGGATTGATGCCACGTGGTGGCAATGCAACATTGACGTGGTGATAGGGACCTGCGGGTTTGTCCGAAACGGCGTAGGCGATTTCCGAATGGATGGCCCAACCGGGAGCGAACCCGACCTTGACCGGCCAACGCGAATAGAAGAGATGGTATTTCCCGTCCGGGCCTTTGACCGGAGCACCGCACCAGACAAAGTAGCCAACCTCGCTGAAACGATTGGCCGCTGGCAGCGGTTGGACGCGCGCGCCGACATCGAGATCCTGGGCGTGTAGAATGGGTGTTAGAGATAGGAGTAGAATGAGGATAGCGCGCATTTTCATAAGATATAAGCTTAGAGTTTCAATGTGGCGTGGCGGCCGAGGTAACCGAAGCCGTAGGAAACCGTGATGGTGGCGCCGGGCTGGAACTGAAGCGCTTCGTCGCCCTTGCTGGGGGCGGCGCCAGGCTGGAGTTTGATCCGTCCGGTGAAGGTCATCGAATTTGGAGAATCCTCGGTGACGGTGACGCGTTCCTCGTCGCCTTGGTCACTGGCAACCGTGACGGTTCCGGTTTCCACCTTGGCGTAGTCGAAATTGAGTGGTGCCTGAAGGCGGATGACAAGCTCGTCGCCCTGGCGTGTCAGATCGATCTTCGATTCGCTCCACGCGAGGTAGGCGAGGCTGATGTTATATGCGGTGTTGAACTGGATCCAACCCTCGGTCCAGCCGATGTTGCCTTTTTCGGGATGATAAGGATAGTGGGCGTTTTTCGGGCTGCCATCGATGACGAACCGTGCCTTGGCGAGACGACCGATGCCACCGGGGAGAAAACTGAACCAACCGTATTCGACCCCTTCGATCTCGCGGGGCGCATTGTAGGAGAAATGGCGGCCGACGGGATTGCGACCGAACATGTTATCGAAATGAGACCAAACGAGTTCATCGAGTCGATGCCGGTCCTTTGTATCGGTGATGAATGCGCGGGCGGCGAGGATGGGGGCGGGCAGTCCGATGACATTGCCGGGCTCGTTCCACATTTGCGGTTTCTCACCCATGGGTGTCCATCCGTCCTTGTCGTCGAGCTTGCGGAAATCCCAAAGATTGTCCGAGCGGCGGATGAGCACCTTGGCCCATTCGTTCAGTTTGTTAGACAGTCCCTTTGGCGCGCGGTCGGGATATTCGCGGAGGAAATGGGCAAGGCCGGTGATGGTGATGAACTCGCTCATGCGCTGGCCCTTGGTGACGAGCGGGTCGTTCCAATCGAGGTTGTTGACCATCCACTCGGCCTGTTTGTAGGCGGCGCCGAAGTATGTCTCCGCGTCAGGGCGTTTCTCGCGTTTGGCGACTTCGTGCATCAGGAGATTCGGCTCGACGGAAAATCCTGGAGGCCGGCAGCCTTTGGTCGTGCCGATCTTGGTTTTCAACGCTAGCAGGTTGTTTTCCGGACTCTCATCGTAAGGGTAATCGCGGTCTTTCGCTGGATCGGCCCAGGTCTTGAAGGCGTAGTCACGGACGACCTGATAGTTCTGCTCCGGCAGCCATTGTTGCAGCGCCGGCCAGGCATAGAGGAAGTAGGCGAGTTGGGCCTTGAGGTGCTCGTGACCGAGTTTCTGGGTGACGATGACATCCGCGCCCCAGTGGATGAGTTTCACAATGTCCGGCGCATCGTCATGATAGGGTTGGAGCGTACCCCAGAGACTCTTGTCCACGGGGGCTTCGTATTTCACCTGGTGTGGCATGCGCTCGTAGGCGGACGGGTTTGATAGATACTGCGGCACCAGCGTGTGGAGTTCCCAGGCGAAGTGGTGGTCATCGCGCCAACCGAAGGATCCGCGGCATTCCGCGCGGTCGTTGCCGACATGATGACGGCTGTCGATCATGAAATCCACGGCGCCCTGATAGGTGACGCGTTCCAACCAGAACTGGCCGATGCGGAAGGGAACTGAAACCAGGCCGCCGGCTTCGACGACGTATTCGGCGGTGCCTTCGGGATTGAAGGCTGAGAAATCACCGATGTGGTTTTTCAGTGTGCCTTGGGCGAGGGCCGCACCGCCTTTCGTGGGACGGACGAAGAACTTGGTGTCGTCTGCCAGGGTGGGAGCGGTGAAACGTTTCGGCTTGCCGAGATTGAAGCCGCTCTGGTTCAGATAGATCGGAACAATTTTCGATTGCGGCTGCGCGATTTGGGAACCTGTGCTCGCGGCCTTGGGTTTGGGCGGGGTGACGGCAGGCGCGGCTGCCGCCGCAACGGTGAGCAAGGCAAAGATGGCGAGGTGGATTGGTTTCATCATAAATCACGGCATGCAGTCAAATTCGCCCCGACAGGCAAGGCGGTAACCTGGGAGCGGCGCGGCTCGAGCCGTCCCGTTGAAGTTCGCGAGGGCGCAGAGGGACGCAAAGCCAGGCAGGACTTTCTCGGCAAGCAACTTCCCCTCGCGCCACTTTACGATCTTTGCAGTTTTGCGGCAAATCTGCATGCGACTCAGAAGGAGTACCCGATGGTTCGCTGTTTTCTTGCAGGGAGATATTTCATGGAGTACGCACGGATCCCGGTTGGATAACGCAAGATCCATTCCCGGAGCGCGAACTCACAGCCCGATGATATTGAGGCAGGCGAACTGGTTCAGTTCGACAACACTTTGAGACGGACGAAGTCTTTCACAGGAGCGCCTGGGGTGAGGGTGTAGGAGATGGTGGTCGCGTTGTTCGTATAAGACGGGCCCGCCGGAACCTCTGCCCAGGGAACACTCACACCGAGGTCGGTGGATTCCACGATGGCGTAGGTGAGGCCGCTGGTGCCGGCACGCTTGGTGAAGCTGAGGGTGGTGCCGTCGAAGGTGCTGATGGTTGGGTTGGCCACGGTCGGATCCTGACCGGCGATGGCGTATTTCAGCAGGTTGCTGATCCCGTCGTTGGTGGGATCGTCATTGGGACCTTGCTGGTTGGAGGGAACGGTGCCGTTGGCGAAGGTGCCGGTGATCCACGTGGCGAAGCCCGGACCGCTGGCGACGGTCAAGGTGCCGTCGCCGGTGATTTGGGAGATACCGATAACAGGGGAAGCCGAGCCGGTTTTCCCATAGACGCCGGCAGCCATCTGGGTGGTGCCAATGAACAACTTGTTCACCTTGTCCGTGCCGGTATAAGTGAGATTGAGGGTCGCGGCGGTGGCGGCGATGGTGACGGTGGATGCATCGTTGGCGGTGTTGGCGTTGAGCGGATCCGGGGCATTGCTCAACGTGAGGGTGCCGGCGGTGACGGTGGTATCGCCGCCGTAGGTGACGGCACCGGAGATAACCAGATTTCCGGTGCCCGCCATGGTCAAGCCGTAGTTGTTGCCGCCGTCGCCGACGGTTCCACTCAGGGTCAGGGACTTGGTGGCATCGTTGTGGCCGATGTTGACGGTCAATATGCGGTTGCCGCCCGAGAGCGTGACCGGGCCGGTAAAGTATAATGTCTGTTCGCCGCTGGCATTCACGAACGTGGTGTCCGCCGCGAAGATGATGGCGTTGCCGATGACTGCGCCGCCAACGCCGGTGGTGCTGCGGGTGCTGGGCCCGTTCCAGGTGAGGGTCCCCTTGCCGAACGGCCCGCTGGTGGGGCTGCCCGCCGGCCCCAGCGAACTGGTGAGACAAACGACGCTTGCAGAAGAGGGACCACTGATGATCGTTCCGCCGCTATAGGTATTCTGGTGATTAGCGATGCCTCGGCGGAGACGCGCAGATTCATCCGCTTGTCGAACACGCGCAAGGTTCCGCCGGGCGTGGTGAACGCGCTGCCGTCGCCTTGCATCCACCAGACTTTTGCATCATTGATGCATGCGTTCCCCTTGCGGGGAGAAGCAAGAGAAGAATTGGGGATATTCATATTTTGCTTCGTGCGCGGTGTGTCGCTGCTGGTCCCCTTGAATTTGGCAGAAACTCAAAGGGGCTCATCCGCAACCCGCATCCAATCCCAGCCACCTCTGCCTCCAGAGATTTATGTCAGACCTTAAAAATCACAGATTCGTGTAAGTTCAATGGTTCTTACGGGGCGATCGCCAAGCGGCAGAATCGTCTGACTCCATTGATCGGGAGTGTGTAGGAGACCGAGTCCGGAGTATTGCTTAGATTGGCATCACCCACTGGAACTTGAACCCAGTCGGTGAGGTTTGCCGAGGTTTCGACCCAGAACGTGCTGCCGTACTCGGAACTCGGAACGTTATGTCCGTTGGCCCATGTCACCTTGTGGCTCGCGTCCAGACCCGGATAGGTGATTCGGCCGGCATTCCGCATGAAATATGCAATGCCATTTTGTACGCCATCATGATTGGAATCAGCGTTGGCCGAATCGCTCACGCCGTTGGCCAGAGCCCAGTTGGAATAATTGGACAAATGGAGCGCCGTATTCCATGCCTGCGCCATGTGCTGGTAGCCGAGCGCGTTGGGATGCAGCCCGTCTGACAAATCGGTGTTGATATTCATGCCTTCATACATGGGGACGTATGCGACGTTTCGGCCAAGCGCTTGGTGGCTGGCGACGATGGCCGGTATGGTGGCATTGAAGGCTTGGACGTCGGGCTCATGACCGACCATGGGAATGATTGAGGCGACGAAGAGTTTCACGTTGGGGCGGTAACCATAGATATGGCTGATCAGGGTGTTCAGACGGGTGGGTGCGTTGACCATGTCATAGCCAAGATTGATATCATTGCTGCCGATCATCAGCAGGATCTTGTCAGCGGCAAGCGCTGAGGGCCCGATCCACCCCGCCAGATTCTCGTCCAATCCGCTTCGCCCACCGCCTGCTGCAATGACGAAGCCGCTGTGGCCCTCGTGATGCGTTTGGCCGACGGTGCTGAGCAACGAGGTCGAGTTGTCGGTTAACGAACCAACGAAGGTGAAGGTGTCACCCCGGTTGTATAAAAGCGTGTACAACGGGTCACGATATCCGCCGGTGACAGGCACACCGAGCGTGATCGAGTCGCCCATGGGCATGACCGCACCCAAGGCGCTCAATGGCGGTTGGGTGGCGACGGAGAACGCCGCGCTGTTCGCTGGTGTGAGGTTGTCGCCTGTGGTTCTTGTGGCAGTTAGGACCACACCGCCCTCTGCCTTGGTGTAGGTGATTCCGTTGATTGTGACCGAACTTGTGCCTGCGGTGATGCTTCCGCTAACTGATCCACCCAAACTTCCGGTGCCCGTTTTGAGGCTCAAATTCACGGCTGTGGTGGCAATCACTGGCTGTGGGTTGCCACTGGCATCACGGGCCTGAACCACCACACTGAAGGCCGTGCCGACGTAAGGACTGGACCCGCCGTTGACCGTTGGGATCGCCAGTTGTGTCGGCGGAACCTGGGCGGCGGTGGCGTATTTGAAGGTCGGGCCCAGGTAACGAACTGCGCTGGAGTTATTGATTTGCCAGCTAGCTGGAGTGGTGGCAGGCAATGGACCCGCTGCACCGGAAAAGGCAACGCCATTGGTCCAAGTGATTCCGGCCCCCATCGTCGCCGTGGGAAGACCACCCGGACCGATGAAATCCTCGCCGTTTTGTGTGCTCATGATCACGTACTTACCGGCAGGCAGCACCACAGAACTCACCCCAGCATAACGTGCGGGGCAAACGCCACTGCCCTCCGCCGGACTGGTGTTAAGCACGGAGGCTGAGACGAGTTGAGCGCCACCTCCACCTGCGACATTTTGATAGATGGCCACCGTGTTGGTTTGAGGATTTGTGTTAGGGTCGAATTGTCCAAGCGCGGTGACCGTGATGGCCTGGCTGAGCGTGAATTCCCAGCCGACGCAGTATCCTGAGCCGTTGCCGATGCTGCCACCGTTATTGGTCACATCCAGTGCATGGAACGTCCCGGGCGGATTCACCGTGCTGGGCACAGTGGCAACATTCTGGGTTGTGGCCCCCATGCTGGAGCAGGTAATATTTCCCGAATAGGTTCCAACTGGGGCGTTAGCGGCTAGACGCACATAGATGGTGGTGTTGGCGATCGTGCCGCCTGACCCGACGGTGATGGAGTTGCCACTGCCCGCATAGCCACTGGCCCCGCCCACCCCTTGCGAGAGTTCGAATCCTGGTGGCGGTGTGATGGTGATGCCCGCCGTTAAATTCACTGAGGACACCGTGAAACTGCTCGGGGTGGGGGATGCTGTTCCGTAATTGCTGATCATGCCTGATAGCGCCCCCTGAACGAAGATAGTAGGAGTTGCTGCCTGGGCTGGATCGTACTTGAAGGTCGGCCCGAAGTAACGAAATTGAGTGGTATTCTCGATCGGCCAGCTTGCTGGAGCCGTGGCCGGCAAGGGCCCCGCCGCCGATCCAGAGCCGAGCGCCACGCCCTTGTTCCAGGTGATCCCGGGTCCCAAGGTCGCTGTCGGATTTCCATAGGGAGAGACAAAGTCCACGGTGTTTTGCGTGCTCACGACCACATAGCTGCCGGCTGGCAGCACCAACGGGGTGATCACGGCGTAGCGTGCCGAGTAGTTGCCGCTCGCCTCCGCAGGACTGGTGGCCAGAACGCTCGTCTCGGCAAGCTTGGCCCCGCCCCTTTGATAGATGGCCACTGTGTTGGCTTGAGGCGCGTTTGTTGTTGGATCGAATTGACCCAGAGCAGTGACCGTGACCGACTGAGTGATCGAGAAATCCCATCCGACGCTGAACGTGTTATTGTAACCAAATCCGCCGTCACTCGTCAAGTCCACCGCGTGCATGGCCTCCGCGTTTCCAGCGATGCAGGCCGCGCCTGCCACCGGTAAAAGGGCAAAGTGATTCAAAAAAACCTTAAAATCTGCAATTAGATCCAATAGTTTCATGGTGTTCTGAATGGTTGTTCTTTTGTGTGGGTCGGCTCATCTGCATTGGCTTGCTGATAGCTGGTCCTCGGCGGCTGTGCAATATCTAACTATTGATTTCTGGAGTCTCGATCATCCAGAGCCTGTCAGCGGTCCTGCGGGTTATGTATCCTTGCTGCCGGGCAAGCTGACTTTGAATATCGATCCGCGGCCGGGTTCAGAAGTGATGCTAAGCGAGCCCCGGTTGCGTTCCAACATTTGTTTGCAGAGCACCAGACCCAGTCCGGTGCCTTTTTCTCCGGATGTGCCGTCGGTGGAGTGGGTGCTATTGGCCGCCAGGAGCTGTTTGACCCGCCCGGGTGACATCCCGAGGCCGGTGTCGCGAACTTCACATTGGACGACATCACCCTCGGCAAAAAGGGCGATCGAAACCGAGCCGCCCGGAGGGGTGAATTTGAGCGCATTGGAGACGAGATTTTGAAAGAGAGACCGACACATGTCGGCATCGGCATGCACCCGAGAGGGTGGGCCTGAATGAATGATGAGATCCATTCCTTTCTGTTTGGCCACGGAAGCGAGCGTGGATTGCACATCCTCCAACAGCAGACGCAAGTCGAAATGGGTGGGTCCGCTGGTGAAGCCCTTGCCCTCCAGCATCGCCCATTCGAGCATTTTCTCGACGAGGCGCAAGCCGCTTTCCGCAGAGGTTGCCAGATCATCGGCCAATTCCTTGATCTCTTTCCTCGGCATTTCCTGCCAATTCTCGCTGATCATTTGTGACAGGCCGACAAGCCCGATGAATGGTGTTTTCAAATCATGACTGAGTATGGATAAAAGCCTGTCCTTGCTGGCATTGCTGATGCGCAACTCCTGGCTCGTCTGATCCAATTGATGCACCGCCCGGCGAAGTTCGAGCAATTGCATGACTTGTTGAGAAAGAATTTCCAATGCCCGCAGCTGAAAGTCATTGAGCGAATTGGGTTTTCGATCAATCGCGCAGAGTGTTCCCAAGATATGACCGTCCTGATTGTATAGCGGAGCGCCGGCATAGAAGCGAATGCTCGGGGCCCTGCACCAGTGGGTTTTCGCAAAACCTCTCGTCCAAGGTCGCATCCGGTACAATGAAAAGCTCGCGACCATGAATGGCATGGGCGCAGAATGCCAGATCACGCGAGGTTTCGGTGGCATCCAATCCGACGCGCGCCTTGAACCATTGCCTGTCCGCATCCACCAAGGTGATGGCCGCGATGGGTGTTTTGCAGATAGCCCCTGCTAATTCCACGATATCCTGATAGGCTTTTTCAACACCGGTATCCAGAATTTGATAATTCCGCAGCGCTTCTAATCGCTCTGATTCGTCGGCGGTCGGTGGGGCGATTTTCATGGAAAGTTCGAAATTGGCTTGTTATGAGACGGCTTTTCCGGTGGGAGCTGACGCATGAGGCGATGGCCAGACCTGAGGGCGGAAAATTGCCGACGGGGCGGGGGATCGCCCTGAATCCGCGTGGAGACCCTAGGCCCCGGGCCGACTAACACGGCGCTCCGGCGGGATCAGGCGGGGGGGGGATATTCACGCGGAATCAAGGAAATCTCCTCACGGACAAGGTACCTGCGCGGTCCGATTTGCCAAGGACATTCATCGGAATTTCGGGGTTCCCAGCTATATTCGAGAAGAACCATTTTGGGCGCATTTCAGGGGACTCTAGTGGCTAACCGAGCGCCAATTCTCACAACTCAGGCCGTCGCTGAATTCGGACATCCCCAATTTTTCATTTCACGGTCATCAGTCGCTTCGACTCTCACCAAGGTCAGCGGTTCGGGAGATCTCGCCCTGCGGTGGTGATTTTTGATTTTTGTCATTGGAAGCCGGCGGGTGTCCGAGTATGCACTTGGGGCAGGTTGAATTCCACCATGCGCTACCCGACTCGTTTCCAACAAAAATCCCTGTGGAACGCCGCCACCGGCTTGTCAATTCTCATTCTCGGCAGCTTACTCGTCATGCTGACATGGCTGGTGGGTGCTATTTTTAGCTTCCTGCAGCCGGTGCTCATTCCGCTCATCGTGGCGGGCATCGTTGCGTATCTGTTGGATCCGGTGGTTTGTTTTTTGGAAAAGCGAGGCATGAGCCGCTTGTGGTCGGTGGTGACTGTGTTTGTGATGATGCTTATCGGCATTGCATTGCTCACTGCTGCGGTGTTGCCAGGAATCCAACGCAGCCGTCTTGCGCTCAAGGATACAAGTGTGGCACCGGTTACCCCTTCCACCGCTCCAAGTGGCACACCCGTCACCGGGGCTGGGTCTAACGATGAAAAGCAACTGGCCCCGACGCTGGCGCGATCGCTGCATGACTTGCGAAAAGGTCACCAAAGCGGGTTGTTGGGTTGGGCGCTGAGTGAGACGACGGATGCCGGAGCGCCCGTGAGCTATGCCGAGGGGGAGGGACCTGACCCGAATTCGTTGGATTTCTTTTGGCGCACGAACGCCGGTCGTTTGATCAACCAGTACAAAGGGGTCATTACCGAGACCGCATGGGCTTGGGTCACTGCGGGCTCATCCAAGGTGCTGGGCTTGTTTGGCTTGGTCATCGGCATGATCATGGTGCCGGTCTATCTATTTTTCTTTCTCAAGGATTCCGCATCGATTCGCGATCACTGGCATGATTATGTGCCGCTCAAAGCCTCGCGCTTCAAAACCGAGTTGGTCGATACACTGCAGGAAATCAACGGCTATCTGATTTCCTTTTTTCGCGGGCAGGTGCTCGTGGCTCTCATCGATGGGGTGTTGGTGGGCATTGGTCTGGAGATTTACGACCTGCCCTATGGCTTTCTCATCGGCATTTTTATGGCCATCCTCGGCGTCATCCCCTACGTCGGCAGCATCGTTTGCATGGTGCCCGCCTGCATCATTGGCTACCTGCATGCGCAGGGGTTGGCTCCTTTCGGCCTCAGCCCCTGGGCCTACGTCGGGGGGGTGCTGGCCATTTTCGTCGGCGTCCAGCAAATCAACTCGCTTGTCACCGCCCCAAAAATCGTTGGGGACTCGGTTGGCTTGCACCCGCTGACCGTGATTTTTTCGATGTTGTTCTGGTCGCTGGTGTTAGGAGGTTTTGTGGGCACGCTGTTGGCGGTGCCTTGCACTGCGGCGGTGAAGGTCCTGTTTCGACGCTTCATCTGGGAGCGGCAGTTGCGTGACGGCTCGTTTGACGAATTGGTGTGAGGTCAGCACTGCCGCTTCACTCACCAAGGCGCTCTCGAATGGCTTTCTCCGCGTTTTCAATCCGGACCCGCAATTCCGGGTCCGCCTTGGCCCGTGTGGACTCCAGTTCGGTTAAGCTGGCGGATCCGCCGACCTTGCCGAGCATGTGAACGGCTGAATTGCGCAATCCACCGCTCAGTTCCTTGAGTTCGGCGAGCAGGGTGGGCTCAATGGCTGGGCCAAGTTCAAGGTAATACGGTTCCCAAGTGCCGGAATCCGCCAGCCACAAGCTGTTGAGAATAGGGATGATTGAAACCCGCTTCGCCTTCACAAGTAAAGCGATCATCTCGCGGGGAACGGTTTTTTTGGCGGCCATAAGTTTCCTCAGAGCCCCTTCAGCGGCATCTGCCGCCGCGTTGCTTTCGTCGGCCCAGCGCGTCAGTGCCCGGCACAAATCTTCCCTGAACTCCACCCCGTCCTCCTTCAGCAGGACAATTAGCCGACGGCTGATGTCGTTGCGGTAGAGTTTGGGCGGGGCATCAGCCAGGCGTTTGACAGCCGCCTGTACGCGCTCCAAGTCGATGCTCTCTAACTCCCGCTTGTTGAGATCGTAAAATTCCGGATCCTCCCGGTCGGCCAGCTTGTCAGCTGCGCTGGAAACAAAATTGCCGTTGTTCACCCGGATCTCAATCACGTCAACTTCACGGTAGATTTGGCTGAGTTCACCTAACGGAGCTGCCAATTCGGCAAGTTTTTCAATGGGCATGGTCACCCCGGTCACCACCATTAGGTAGTCATTGCGTCCTCGCGGATAGGGATGTGAAGAGGGGTCTGCCGCTGCCGCCCGCATCAAGTAGTCGCGCACCAGCAGTTTATTGCTTTCGTCAAGGCCGCGCAGCCACAAGCCGTAGGCGTGGCGGCCGCTGCCTTCTTTGGCCAGTTTGGCGTTCTGGTCCACCAATGGATCGGTGCCGATAAGTTGCCGCAATTGGGTGACGCGCGCCATCTCTGCGCTCACAACCGGCGGGCGTCCCTTCGTCGAGTTTTCCTCGGAAGATGACCCCTTGGCTGGCACAGTGCCCTCCGTGAAAATCAGCGGAAGGGGCAGCAATACTCCCGCGCAGAGCAGCGAAAAGAGCAGCCCCGCCTTGCGTGAGCGGGGATTGGCGTAAATTAGCAGCACGGTCGCCAACACCCAAGTAAACCCCGCCATTGTCAACCGGTTGGAGCTGGGCATCCCGTCGAGCATTCCACCACGCGTCGATCCGAAAAATAGCAACATCGCTATCAACACCACCCCACAAATCGCCCCGGCCCCTGCAATCATCCGTTGCGGCTGCACCGGTTCAAAACTCGAGGCATCAGCATCGTCTGAATAGCTGATGGTTTGCAGGCTGTCGGGCACGGCTGCCACAATGGGTACGCGCTGGTAGCGATTGGCGGAAAACTGTGCATGCTCGCCGGGGTAAAATTTGCGCGATCGCAAGATCACTTCGTCGCTGATGCGGAAGCGCTGCTCGCAGCCGCCGCATTCCACCGTGCGCTCTCGCAACTCCGCTCCCACCTTGAAGCGCTGGCCGCAGCTCGGACAGCGAATCAATAGCGGTGGGGTCTCGTCGGTGGTTGCTGACATGTTTCAGGCGCATTATGCACCCTCGTTCGGCTAACGCAATGCCTAACATCTGGGGAATGCCTTCATCCGAACAATCCCGCTAAAAACTCCTGCCGGGCAATGTCGCCACCACCACGTCGGCACCACCCCGGAACTCAGTGTTTGGCCTCAATCATGCCAATGCATCCAGCAAGACGGCTCATCGGGCAATGCGCAGGCAAGCAGGCATCTACCAGTGTGTATGGACGAGTTCAGGCGGTGCCTCGGTGGATTGCAGGGCGGCGAGGTGATCGGCGATGGTTAGGGAGTGGCCGGGCAGGATGAGCTCGGGCCGGATATCTGCCAAGGGCTGAAGGACGAAACGGCGTTGGGTGAGGCGAGGGTGGGGGATATCCAAGCCGTCGCTGGCGTGGGTGGCGTCGCCGAAGTACAGGAGGTCGATGTCGATGAGGCGCGGCGCATGGCGGGTGGCACCGCGGGTGCGGCCGAGGGTCATCTCGATGGTCTGGGTTTGCTGAAGCAATTCCGCCGGGCTGCCGTCGTATTCGATTTCCACGACGGTGTTGAAAAAGTCTGGCGAGCCGTCCGGACAAGCTAACGGAGACGTCTGATAGACCGCGGCCTGCAGCACTGCGGCACCGGGGCGGGAGAGGCGGCTCAGACACTCGCAGGCCGCTTGCAGGTTGGCTAGGCGCGGGCCGAGGTTGGAGCCTAGAGCGATGCCGGCGCGTGGCATGTTAGGATTTGAGATTGAATAGGTGGTCGATGCCGCCGGATTTTTGGACGCGGGCGTTGGCGTCCTTGACCTTGGCGGAGGGGATAATCAGCGGCCGGTTGGAGCCGAACAACTGGATGACGAAAAACTCGGGTGGGTTAGGTGGATAGAGGAGTTCGTAGGCATGGGCTAGGTCGCGCACGGTGGTGCCGTTGATGGTGTCCACAGCGCAGCCGGAAAACCCGTCGAGCTGGCTGGTGACCGGATCGCTTTCAATGCGGGTGAGCACTACAATGTCCTGGCGCTGTTGGAAAAGTCCCTTGTGGACGTAGTCTGAGTAGAGTCGGCGGACGTTGACGTCGTCGAGCTTCTGACTGGCGAACAAGTTGGTATCGAGGGGTTGGAAGACCAGGCCGGCAAAGACGATGTAGCGGGGTTTGCTTTCATAATCGATGGCGAACATGCGCGACCACTTGAGGGGTTTGAGCTCGATTTGCACGTCTTTCTCTTCCCCTTTGCGCAAAAGTCGCACGGTGATCTTGTCGCCGGCAAATTTGCGCTCGATGATTTCGTGGAAATTGACGTTTTCGCCATCGATAACCACCGTGCCTGCGCTGTCGATGGGCAGCCCTTCGATGGACATGAGAATGTCGCCGGGCTCGAGGCGGCCATCGGCGGAGCTGGTGGCGATGACGTTGGTGACGAGCACTCCTTGGTCGTCATCGGGTCGGCCGAGGGCCTTTCGCATGGCGGGATTGAACAGTGGAAACTCGGTGCTGCCCAGTTCGGCGTAGTGATCGTAGGAGCCGTCCTCAATGTCCTTGAGGAAGCGCTTCACCACCGGCGTCGGGATGATATAGCCCGTGTTGTCCGCCTGCCGCAATCCTTGAAAAGCAACCCCTACCACCTTGCCATTCTGAATGCATGGCCCGCCGGAATTGCCGGGATTGATCGCGGCATCAATTTGCACAATGAGGTGCGAATCGGCCCGTGAGTGCGCATACGGCTGGAAGTCAATGCGCGACACCACACCGCGGGTCACCGACAGTCGCTCGCCACCAATCGGATAGCCGATGACCCGTACCTGGCTTTCCAGAGCGGGCACGTCGTCTAGCTCAAACGCCGGAAATCCAGCAAAGTCGGCGAAATTTTCCACCGAGAGCAGGGCGAGGTCGCAGTCGTGGGCAATGAATTCGACCTTGGCCGGGTATTTTTTCGGGCTGCCGTAGATATTGATGAGTACGCGGCTGGCGTTGGAGACGACGTGGGCGTTGGTGAGGATGCGGTTGTTGCCGATGATGAAGCCAGTGCCGATGGCACCGCTGAAGCGTCCGGCGTTCCAAGGCGTGCGGTAATCGGGCGTTTGGGTGGCCACCTCGATGCGCAGGACGGACTTGTAAACATCGGAGGGAAGGGGCGGCTTGTCCGCTGCTAGAGCGGAACCGGCGAGGGCGAGCGGCAACAGGATGGCGCAGAATCGGTGCATGGTGCCCCGAGCATAGGGGCCGAATCCTGTGACGACAAATGAAATCCCCCGGGTGAGCCTGCCCCTCAGGATTCGCCGCGCCGCTCCCCCCTCAATACGTTTCTTTCAAATAAAATGAATTATTTTCTCGCCACCCCCGGTTCGGGTCCATAGTTGTCTGGTCGTGGGAGTTGCAACCCACTTCTCCTACCCAACCCTGGCGCTGCGTATTTTCCCGCGCCGCGCGAAAAATATCCCCGGCATTGACTTATTCAATTCCGGATATTCGAAGATAGAAAACGAACTGTAATTCCAGCAAGTACCCATAAAAACATCGAATAAGCATCAATATATGAAGATCCAGCAAACTAAAACACCATGAAAATACCCAACCCAATGCAGCATCTCAAACGTCTCACCCTCGCTTTGGCGACGGCTGTGGGATTCGGGGCGGGAATCGCCCAAGCAGCCCCTCCCGTGGCCGACTTCGCCCGATGGTTCGACGCCTCAGGGCTCAGTCTGGCAGACGGTGCTGCGGTCACTCAGTGGAATGACGGCAGTGCCAATGGCGCCAATGCCACGGTACCAGGCGGCAACGCCACTCCGGTTTATGTGGCCAATTCCGGCACAGAGAGCGGTTTCGGCGCGATCCATTTTGCCGGCAACGGCGGTGCCGGCAGCAGTGCGGCCTTGGCGTTCAGCCGGGATAGCTCGATTCGCACGATCTTTTCCGTGTTCAAGGGCAGCAGTTTCTTGCTGACGGATGCATCCAATTACGACTTCCACCGGCCGAGTGACGGCACTCCATCCGACCCGCTGTGGGCGGGCTACGCCAGCGGCAATATCAGGGGCGGTTCCACCTATGTGAACGGTGCCTTGGTGGACGGTACAACCTTCAGTATGCCCACCAACCTCCACAACGGGTTCAATTTGGTGGAAGTGGTCACCAGCGGCAATGTGGCGGCGGATTCCTTCAACAAGGACCGCGTGTATCATGCCGGCGACCAGTACCAAGCTGAAGTCATCATCTATGACCGCGCTCTCTCTGGAGCCGAGCGCATTCAGGTCGAGGATTACCTGATGAACAAGTGGTTCGCCGTGCCGATCCTTCCCCAGGCGATGATCCTCGATTTCGGGCCGGGTGCCGCCGTCGCTCCGGTGACTAGCCATGCCGCAAACATCACTTGGACCGTTCCCTACGGAACCAATCTGGCGACCCTGGCTCCCGTGTTCACGCTTTCCAGCGGTGCCACCTGCACGGTCGGCGGCAGCGCTGCCCATTCCGGTGACCCTCATAACTTCACCAACCCGGTGCAATTCACGGTCAAATCCTCGGATTCACTCATCACCAACGTCTATACCGTGACGGTCTCGGCGTTCGGCTCGGGCACGCCTTCGGGCGAAATGAATCTGTTTACCTACGACAATTCCGATGGGACGTACCTCCTTGCTCCCATCTCCAATCTGCTGGCGGTTGTTCCCAGTGCGACAGGAACTCAGACCACGAACATCAACTACGGATCCTTTGCAGGCGTGCTGCCAGGGATCACCTCCGACGATTCGTTAGCCGTTGTTTGGGAGGGATGGCTCGATGTCACCAAATCCGGACACGGCGACTACACGTTTGGTACGGCCAGCGATGACGGCAGCGTGGTTTACGTCGATTTGAACAATGACGGCGTTTTTGACCCAGCGACGGAAATGGTCGTGAACAATAACTACGTCCAGCCCACAGTCGTGAGGACCGGCACGGTCACACTGAACGTGGATTCCGTGCATGTCATCATCGGATATTTTGAATCCGGCGGCGGCCAATCGATGGAGGCCCGCTTCGCAAAGGGCACCGGAGTGGCATGGGAGTCCATGCAAAACGTCATCGGCGCCGGCCCCTACTTCTCACTAAACGATCCGTTCAACAGGCCGCAGGCGAATATTCTCAGCTTTGGTCCCGGTGCCCTTGTCAGTCCGGTTGCCGCCAACGCAGCCACGATTGCATGGACGGTGTCACACGGAACGGATGTGACGGCGCTGGCACCCACCTTCACGTTGCCCCCCGGCGCGACCTGCAACCGCGTTTCTGGTGCCCCCTATAATTTCACCAACCCGGTGACATACGTGGTGACCTCCTCGGATTCGCACGTCACTAACACCTATACCGTGACCGTTAGAGTTCTGCCTCCCGGCCCGGCCGGTGTGGACTTCGGCCTCGCCGTTTGGCTAAAGGCGGATGCCATTGATACCGGAGATTCGAGCCAAGTTCGGACGAACGGTAGCAATCTTTTTGTCCAGCAGTGGAAAGACTTCGCCGGATACAGTCAGAATGCCGCCAACGCGGACACCACGACCCAACCGCAATACCTCGCGGGTGATCTCAATGGCTTGCCATCCGTGAAATGGGATGGAACCGGCAAGTTCCTGCAAGGACCCTCTGCCACAACCATCAAAACGGTCTTCGCGGTCTGCAAGAAGGATGCCGAGGCGACCGGACTGGATGGCATGTTCTGTCAAAGCCACAATGCGGACAGCCAGAACATTCGTGGCAATGGCCTCAATTGGAATCAGTCGGGCTACCAAAGCGACGGCAATGATTTTGCAGACGGCGGCCAAGTCTATGTGAACGGAACGAGCGGTCACGTGCATAATGCCCAGTGGCATGTGCTGATGGAAGAGTCAGCGTCGTTGCCATCATTCACCTATCAACTGGGACAACAAGGCAATAACCGGTTTTTCAACGGGCGGATCGCGGAATTCATCATCTATGACCGCGAACTGACATCGACGGAGCAAACTGCCGTCGGTTCCTACCTGGCCTTCAAGTACAGGTTGGACACCGCTTATGTGAATGTGCCACAAGCAAAAATCGCAAGCTTCGGGCCCGGTGCCTCAATCAGTGCGTTGTCGGGCCATGATGCCACCATCCATTGGGCGGTGCCGAATGGAACAGACGCGTCGAGGCTCACTCCGACCTTTGCCATGTCCGCCGGTGCCACCTGCACGGTTGACGGCATCACGGCTGTTTCCGGTGAAACACGCAACTTCACCAACCCGTTGGTATTTGTCGTCACCTCCTCGGATTCAGCTGTAACTAACACCTACACCGTGACCGTCCGCGTCCTGCCGCCCGGCCCGCCGGTGACCGGCTACGCCCGCTGGTTCGACGCATCAGCGCTCAGCCTGGCGGACGCTGACCCAGTCACACTGTGGAGTGACTTCAGCGGCCATGGGGCCGATGCCACAGTGCCGGGCGGCAATGCCACCCCGGTCTTTGTTGCCAACTCGGGCACAGAAACCGGTCTCGGTGCGATCTACCTCGCCGGGAATGGCGGTGCCGGTAGCAGTGGTGCCTTGATGTTCACCGAAGACTCCGCCATTCGCACGGTCTTCTCCGTGTTCAAAGGCGATAGCTTCTTGCTAACTGACCAAAACGCCTACCACTTCCATCGGGGCGAGGGCGGATCCACCGATGGCGATCCCGCAACCGCATTGTGGGGAAATGACGCCAGCGGCAATGTCACGAATGGACGCACCTACGTCAACGGACTGCTTCAAAACTATCCGACATTGATCAATTCGAGCGGCACCATGCCCACGAACGTCCACAACGGCTTCAACCTGGTGGAAGTTGTCACAACTGGCACCGTGCAAGCCGACTCGTTCAACAAGGACCGCGGCACGACCCACGCGGGCAATCAATACCAAGCAGAGGTCATCATCTATGACCGCGTGCTCACGGAACTGGAACGCGTTGAGGTCGAACACTACCTGATGACCAAGTGGTTCGCTGTTGACTTCTCGGCCCAGATCCTGAGCCTCGACGCCCCGGGAGCCTCCTCCGTCATTGATCCGGTCGCGATGACTATTGCCCTGACCGTTCCCTATGGCACGAATCTGGCGACCCTCGCACCGACTGTCACCCTGACGTCCGGCACCTGCTCGCCGACCAGTGGCACAGCGCCATCACCGTCCTTCGCCGTGCAAAACCCGGCGATCTACACAGTCACCGACGCCGCCAAAGGAATCACCAACCAGTACACGGTGACGGTTAACGTCACTCCGGCGGCCACCGGCCTAACCATGTCGAATGTGATCGCTCCGGGTTGTGGCTATGCATGGCCGGTGGATCCATCTGGCTTGAATCTGGAGATGGTTGTTCCCCGAGGCGCTTCCCTCAGCGCGGTGGCACCGACGTTCAGTCTGTCGCCATTTGCCACCTGCAATCCGCCCTCTGGCACACTGCGCAACTTCACCAGTCCGCAAACCTACACGGTTACCGCGCAGGATGGGACCACCCAAGAGTACACGTTGACGTTGCGCCAAATCACAACAGTTGCCACAGGCTATCAGGCATTGGTGCTCGCCAGTGCTCCGATATCCTACTGGCCTCTCAACGAGACCAGCGGCACCACGGCTGTGGATATGGCCAGCGGCCTCAACAACATCACCTACGGTGGCACATACACCTTGGGCGACGTCAGTCTGAGAAACGACGGCAATACATCAGTTCTGTTCACCAGCGCCACCACAGCTGCTGGCGGTAACACGGGAGTTGCCTATAACAATAGCCTCAACCCGTCGCAATTCACGGTTGAGTTTTGGTACAAGCACCTGAATGCGACTACTGCGCAATACCTCGTTTCCTTGCAGGACCGCAGCGGCACCCCCGCCGCCAACCGGCTTGGCTATGCCTTCCAACAGCATAATGCGGCGACGCGGTTCCAATTCACCTACGGGAAGCCTGGCAACAACAATGGTACACTCACAAGCTCGACTGACCTCGTCCTGGGTTCGGTGTATCATGTGGTTGCTACCTACGATGGGACCAATATGTCGATGTATGTGAACGGCGTTTTGAATACCACAATTGTAGATACCTATGTGCCAGCCACGCCAACCCAGCCCGGCTTCACCATCGGTTCGCGCAACGGCAACACCTCAGCACCTTCTAACATTCAGGACGTGGCTCTCTACAGCCGCGCGCTGAGTGCAGCGGAAATCCTGAGCCACTACACGGGTGCTCCTGCAACGCTGAGCTATGCCGATTGGGCCACCGCCCACGGCATCGGCGGCCAAGCTGCAAGCGCCGATGCTGACCACGACGGCATGAGCAACTTCCAAGAGTATGCGTTCGGCCTCAACCCAACCAGCGGCAAGTCGGTCAATCCGATCAGCGTGCCGTTCAACAAGACCACCGGCACGTTCTCCTACACCCGCACAGCCAACACCGGTCTAACCTACACGGTTTGGCACTCCGCCGACTTAGTGACATGGACCTCGACGGGTGCGACGCAAGGGACGGCCGTTGCTAACGGGGGTGATGTCGAGACGGTACCAGTGACACTCGACGCGGGCCTGCTGAGTGCTCCGAAACTGTTTGTCCGGGTACAAGCTCAATGATGAACTGAGGCGGTGAGGGCGTCTCGCCCGCGCCGCCTGTATCAACCTAACCTCAAGGCCGGGAGTGCTATGCTCCCGGCCTTGTCGTATCCGGGCAGGGCGTCAACAGTCGCGGCAGCCACTCGCCACGTAGCTGCTGCGTCTCGCAGCAGGCCGTGCGCGCTGCGTCTCGCAGCGCGTGCCAAGATTCAGCGCGTGCCAAGATTCAGCGAGTGCTTAGAAAATGCGCCGGGCTAGGCGCATGCTGAATTCACTTTTGCATGGGCACTGCGGCCAGAGGCACGCAGCCACTCCACGTAGCTGCCGCGTCTCGCGGCAGGCCGTGCGCGCTGCGTCTCGCAGCGCGTGCCACGGGCAGCCCATCCGGCTTTCTGCTGCAAGAATTGATCCATTTCCATCGTTTACCCCACTTTTCCTCATTGATAGAATATTCATCCATGGACACCACACGTAGAGAACTCCTCAAAACGACAGCCCTCGGCGGCTTGGCCACCTCCTTTGCCGGCATCTTCGGCGGCACCGCTAGCGCAGCGGGCACCCCTGGCCTCGTGACGCTGCCTTCCGGCATCACCATCCGCCAGGATATTGTCAGTCCGCGGCCGCGCCCATCCGGTCAGCAGCCCGTCCATAACCTCACCACCAAACCGCTCCAGAAAGTTCGCGTGGCTCATATCGGCCTCAGCCGTGGCATGACCCATGTCAACGACTGCCTCAACCTCGAATTCACTGAGGTGGTGGCAGTGTGCGACCTTCGTGACGAGCGTGCCAAATCCGCTGCAGACCAATGTGAGAAAGTGCGCGGCAAACGCCCGGACATCTATAGCGGTACCGAGCATATCTGGGAGAAGATGGTCGCTCGCGATGACATCGACGTCGTTTACATCGCCACCCCCTGGGCATGGCATGTCCCCATGGCTGTCGGTGCCATGGAGCATGGCAAGCATGCATTCGTCGAAGTCGCCGCTGCGGTGACTGTGGACGATTGCTGGAAACTGGTGGATACCAGTGAGCGGACCCAGCGCCATTGCGTCATGCTGGAAAACTGCTGCTACGGGGAAAACGAGTTGTTCATCCTCAACATGGTCCGCGAGGGGGTCTTCGGCGAGTTGACTCACGGCGAGTGCGCCTACATCCACGATCTCCGGAGCCTGTTGTTTTCCCTCGGCACTGAGGGCGACTGGCGGCGTGACTACCACTGGCAATACGACGGCAACCTCTATCCAACTCACGGCCTCGGGCCGATCGCGCAATACATGGGCATCGGCCGCAGCGATCAGTTTAAGTTCCTCGTTTCCATGAGCTCGCCCGAAATCGGCCTGCATGCATGGCGTGACAAACACCATCCAAACGCCGGTAAACACGAAAAGGAAAAATATGTCTGCGGCGACATGAACACCTCGACCATCAAAACCGAGCTGGGCCGCACCATCATGATCCAGCATGACGTCATCAGCCCGCGGCCATACAGCCGCATCAATGCTCTATCAGGCACAGGTGGCACCTTCTTTGACTACCCGGCACGGCTGGCGATCAACGAACCGCGGAAATACCGCCTCGATTCACCCGGCTCACACGAGTGGTTGGGCGACAAAGACTTGGCCCGCATGCGCAAACTCTTCACTCATCCGTTGTGGCGCAAATTGGAGGAACGCGCCAAAGGCGGCGGCCATGGCGGAATGGATTTTGTGATGAACTGGCGGCATCTTGACTGCATCCGCCAAGGCATCACTCCAGACAGCGTCGTGTATGATGCTGCGGCATGGAGCTCGATCATCGAAGTGTCGTCGCTATCTGTCGCCACCGGTAGCATGCCGGTTCCCATCCCAGACTTCACCCGCGGCCTGTGGAAGTCGCTGCCTCCTCTACCTATCGCATTCAGAGCTCCCGGCCCCGCCATCGCCATGCCGGTGAAAATCGCCGAGTGGACGCCACAGGATCTGCAAGCCGACTGGGTCGTCAAATCTTGGGTTGTTAGCAAGGGCATCATCGCCGCAGGCGATTACGGCTTCGAATTCCAATACACTCGCGGTGCTCACCGCCTCGACTTCCGCAAGGTCGCCTTGTTGACTGAGGATGCAGTCGTCGCCCACGACGATCAGGCCGGGCACTCGGGATTGGAAAATGTCCACAACGTTTACCGCTTTGCGATTGCCAAGCATGACCCGGCGGCGAAGTACCTGTTGCAAGCCGAGATCAAGGCCGACGGTGGCACTGATTCGTCCGGCGAGATCTCAATCTGGAAAGACTAGCCAGGCGGAACCTCATTCATAGTGACAGATAAATTGTAGAGAATTAGCTTGGTTGTGAGGATTTTGGTGGTATGGTGGAGACATGCGCAGGTCAAGATGGCTGGCGGGTTGGAAGGGTTCGGCGACGAAGCCGGTGATTTATCACTGTATTTCACGGGTGGTGGATCGGCGGTTTGTGTTTGAGGAGAGAGAATGCGAGGCGTTCCGGATGTATATGCGGATGTATGAGAATTTTTCTGGCTGCCGGGTGTTGTCGTATTGCGTGATGTCGAACCATTTTCACCTACTGC